>NZ_FNSM01000001.1:665000-997500 GCF_900105415.1 Streptomyces sp. TLI_105
GGCGAGGGGCACCGCCAGCGGGACCCCGAGGGCCCAGAGGGCGATGCCGACGAGCACGGCGTTCGTCCCGGCCACCAGGACGATGCCGTGCGTGTAGCCGGTGAAGGTGCGCCAGGCCGCGCGCCCGCCGATGCCCACCCGGCCGCGCACCGACCTCGGCAGCTGCTCCTGGAACCAGGACCAGTGCCGGTCCCCCGAGTGGATGAAGAACACCGAGGAGAACAGGCCGAGGGCCAGCGTGGCGAGGACGGCGGCGACGTGGCCGGCTCCGCTCACCGCCGTGCTGAGCAGGGCCGACCGGTGGCTGGAGAGGTACTCCCCGATCCTGGACTGCACTCCGGAGAGCGTGTCGGGGTCGAGGCGGAACGGCGGCCGCTCCAGCCAGTCCTCGATCCGCCCGACGCCCACCCGGAACTCGCGCACGAGCGTCGTCCGCTCCCCCACGACCGCCTCGCCGACCAGCGCGAGCACCCCGAGGACGAGCACGATGCTGCCGATCAGGGTGAGGGCGACGGCCAGCGGGCGGGGCAGCAGCCGGGCGACCAGGTCGGCGACGGGCCGGAGCAGCGCGGTGATCACCAGGCCCAGGAAGACGGCCACCCCGATCTCGTGGAAGCGCCCGAGCACCGCGAACAGGCTGTAGACGAGGAGGCCGACGGCGAGCAGCCGCCACGCGTAGGCGGCGGCCGTACGGAGGAAGGGGGAGACCGTCGGGGGTGTGCCTGGCTGCATGGGCATCGACGTACCACCGTCGGCTCACGGCACCACCCCCGAGGCCCCGGATTCGCCCGACCCGGGCGCGGCATTCGGCCGTCCGGCGAGTGCGGGTGCGTGGCGCGGCGCCTCCCGGGGGTCTCCGGCGCCGCCCCGGCTCCCTGCTCCGGTCCGCCGGGGCCGGCGGGCTCAGCCGCCGGTGAGCAGCATCGCGAGGGCCACCAGGCCGAGCAGCGCGAGGTACGCGCCCGCGTGGACCCGGTCCGGGATCCGGGGCGGGCGGCGGCGGAGGACGGCGATGACCGGCAGGGCCCCCAGGAGCAGTGCCCCCGCCGCGGACGGGTCGACCAGGCCGACCAGGCCGGTGCCGGTCGCGGTGGCGGCCGGGGGCGGGGAGGCGGCGAGGGAGACCGCGACGGCCGGGAGCGCCACGGCGAGGGTGAGCGGGTTGGCCAGCGCGGTCGCGATCCGCATGGGGTGACCGGCCCGGCGCATGGCGGGGACGGTCATCACGCTGCCGCCGACGCCGAGGAAGGCGGCGATCGCGCCGATCGGGGCGCCGGCGGTGGCCGGCAGCGGCCGCGGGGCCCGCGCCGGCTCCGCGGCCGGCGGGGTCGCGGTGCGGAGGAAGCCGGGGCGGAGCAGCAGGTCGAGGGCGGTCAGGGCGGTGTACGCGACGAACGCCCAGCGGGCGAGGGCCGGCGGGGCGAAGCGGGACGCGTACGCCCCGGCGCAGGCGCCCGCCGCGAGCAGGGGCAGCAGCGCGCCGCTGCCGCGCAGGGCGAGGAGCACGGGCCGTGGGGTGACGGCCGTGGCGAAGGCGGCGTTCACGACCATCACCAGGGCCGAGGTGGCGGTGGCCACCGGGAGGGCCGCCGTGCCGAGGGCGGCGTCCGCCCACACCACGACCGGGACCGCCACGAACCCGCCGCCGAACCCGAACAAGACCGTCGTCGCTCCGGTGAGGAGCCCGATCGCCATCAGTGTCACCACGTCCATGGGTCAAGATCACCAGGTGGTCCGGGGGCCCGCATGCGATGGTCGGCAGGATTCCTTCGCGTCTCGGCCGGTACGGTGGGCCGGTGAAGAACATCCCGCTGGACGACGTCGACCACCTCGACCGGGCGGTGCTGCCGATCGGCACCGACTACGCGGCGGGACAGGTCCTGGACTGGCACGAGCACCGGCGGGCGCAGTTCCTCTACGGGGCGACCGGCGTCATGGTCGTCGAGCCCGCCGACGGCACGTGGACGGTCCCGCCCGAGCGGGCGGTCCTGATCCCGGCCGCCACTCCGCACCGGGTCCGGATGCTGGGCGTGAGCACCCGCAGCCTGTACGTGGAGCCGGGCGCCGTCCCGTGGTGGCCGGCCCGCTGCACGGTGGTGGACGTGCCGCCGCTGCTGCGCGAACTGCTGCTCGCGGCGGTCGAGTTCCCGCCCGACTACAGCCTGTCGGGGCGGGAGGGGGCCGTCGCGACGCTGCTGCTGCACGAGATCGCCGCGCGCTCCCCGCTCCCCTTCCACGTCGCGCTCCCCGCCTCCGGCGACCTCGCGGCCCTGTGCCGGGAGTACCTGGCCGCCCCGGACGCCGCCGTCACCAACACAGACTGGGCGGCGAGGTCCGCGCTGAGCGAGCGGGCGTTCACCCGGCGCTTCCGCGCGGAGACGGGCGAGAGCCCGGCCGTCTGGCGGTCCCGTGCCCGGCTCCTCGCGGCCGTGCCCCTGCTGCGCACCGCGACGGTCACCGAGGTCTCGGGCCGGCTCGGGTACGCCTCTCCGGCGGCGTTCACGGCCGCGTTCACGCGGGCGTTCGGCACGCCGCCGTCCCGCTTCTCGGCGGGCCGGGGCTGACGTCCCCGGCCGCACGACACGTCAGAAGGGCGCACCGAGCGGCTCGAACCCGCTCAACGGGTCACCGTCCACTTCTGGTTGGCGCCGCCGGAGCAGGTCCAGATCTGGAGCCTGGTGCCGTTGGCGGAGCTGTTGCCGGTGGCGTCCAGGCACTTGCCGGACTGCGGGTTCACCACGTCCCGGGCGGAGTTGGCGGTCCAGCGCTGGGCGCCCGTGCCGTTGCACTCCCACAGTTGGACGGGGGTGCCGTCGGCCGTGCCGGCGGAGGTGACGTCGAGGCACTTGCCGAGCGCGCGGACGGTTCCGTCGGCCGCGAGGGTCCACTGCTGGGCGGCGGTCCCGTTGCAGTCGTGGAGCTGGACGGGGGTGCCGTTCGCGGTGTTCGCGCCGGCCACGTCGACGCATGCGCCGCCGATGCCCGTGATCGGTCCGGCGGTGGCGGGGGCGTCGGCGGTGGTGACGCGGACGTGGTCGACGACGAGCTGCTTCGGGAAGGCGGTGGAGCCGTCCGGGTCGCCGGGCCAGTAGCCGCCGACGGCGAGGTTGAGGATGAGGAAGAAGGGCTTGTCGAAGACCCAGGTCCGGCCGCCGAGGTCGGCGGGCGTACGGGTCTGGTAGACCGTCCCGTCCACGGACCAGCTGATCAGGTTGGGCGACCAGTCCACGGCGAAGGTGTGGAAGGCGTCGGCGAAGGCCTGCCCGCCGGGCAGGGTGTAGGGGACGCCGATGCCTCCGGAGCCGGAGTAACCGGGACCGTGCAGGGTGCCGTGCACGGTGGACGGTTCGAAGCCGACGTTCTCCATGACGTCGATCTCGCCCGAGTTCGGCCAGCCGGCCTGGCCGATGTCGTTGCCGAGCATCCAGAAGGCGGGCCACATGCCCTGGCCGCGCGGCACCTTCATGCGGGCTTCGACGTGCCCGTACTTCGTGGTGAACCTGCCGGCGGTGTTGAGCCTGGCGGAGGTGTACTCGCAGCGCCCGTACCAGCACGGGTAGTTGCCCGGGTTCTCCTTGCGGGCGGTGATCACCAGGTGGCCCTGGCCGTCGAGCGCGGCGTTGGCGTTGCCTGCCGTGTAGTACTGGCGCTCGTGGTTGCTGACGTTGTCGCCGGTCTCGGTCTGCCACCGCGTGCCGTCGACGGCGGAGCCGGCGGGGCCGTCGAAGTCGTCGGAGAAGGTGACGGCGGCCGTCCCGGCCACGGGCCGGAGCGCTTCACGCGGCTGCGGGGCCGGGCCGAGCGCCGCGACGGCCAGGGCGAGCGCGAGGGCCGTCAGGGCGGAGGACAGGGCGCGCGGTCGTGAGCGCAGTCGTGAGCGGGAGGAGGTCATGGGGCTCTCTTCCGTCGGCTGTGGGGGGTGCGGCAGGAGGGTCCACTTCGCCGCCCCCATGATTTAAGGAGTGAGGGAAGGGGCCGTCAAGACATGTGACGCCCCTTCCGAATCCCTTCCGACTTCCTTTTCCTCAGCGGGGGTTGCCCGCGTGGGTGAGGGTCTCCCAGGCGACGAAGAGGTTGTTCGCGCCCGCGGGCCGACCCGCCTCGGTGAGCTTCTGGGTGTTCGTCATGGCGTATCCCATGCGACCGCGCAGCGCGTTGAAGCCGACCTCGGTGACGGGCCCGAGGTGGTCCTTGAGGGTGCCGCCGCAGAGCCAGGACGGGACGGGCTCGCCGAGTTCGTACTTCGCCTGGAGGCCGAGGGCGTGGCGCAGCCGGTCGGCGACCTCCGGATAGAGGTCCTGGCCCTGGATGCGGGTCGTCTCGGCGATGTGCGAGATCGCGGACAGTCCGTAGCCGGTGTGGGTGAGGTCGCGGCAGGTCTCCTGGGTGAGGCCGTCGACGAAGGTGGTCTGCCCCTGCCAGTACCGGACGAGCTCGTCGCGGGTGTCGAGGCCGCTGCCCGGCGCGGCCTTCGGCAGGGCGCCGTCGCTCGTGAGGTAGATGTACGCGGGGACGCGGCCGCGGAACGTGGCGACGGCCTTGTCGTAGGCGGCGCGGTCCTCCAGGAAGACGGCGATGCCGAGTGCGGCCTCGGTCATGCTGAGCTCCCAGTTGCCGTTGGACTGGGAACCGCCCGCCACCTCGGGGAGGTAGACGGTGCGGAGCATGGTCTTGAAGCGGTCGACGCGGGCCTGCGGCCATCCGGTGTAGGTGTACCGGATGATCTCGGCGGCCCGCGGCCAGGAGGAGCCGGCCCAGCCGGTCTGGAGGGGCGCGTTGGAGTTGGTGTGGTCGGTGATCACGCCGGACCAGGCGTCCATGATCTCGACGGCCTTCTCGGCGTACCGGCTGTCACGGGTGACGTACCAGGCCAGGGAGAGCGTGTACGCGGCGAGGGCGTCCTCGCGTTCGTCGGTGCAGCCGTAGTTCGGGTTCGAGTACGAGCCGCACTCGACGACCGAGCGGGGCTTCGGGACCCGGGCGAGCGAGGCGTACCTGCTCGCCGTCATCTGGTCGAAGGCGCCCTTCCAGGGCTGCGCGCCGGCGAGGACCTTCTCCCGCGTGAAGTCGAGCTGCCCCCGGGAGACCAGGACGCCGGGGTGGACGAACGCGGTCGGGGCGGCTTCGGCGCGGCCGGCTCCGGGGGTGGCGACGAGTGCGGCCAGGAGGCCGGCGAGGACGAGGGGGGCGGTGAACCATCTAGTCATGCGGCTACCCCTTATTCACGTACATGAACGAGTGACGGTTGTCGAGGCTGGAACCTAAAGGTCTGAACCAGAGGCGTCAAGAAGGCCCGTTCCTGCCGGAGCCGCTCCATGGGCGCCCTGCGGCACTCACCAGGGGGGACCTGGAGTTCAAGGTTGTGAATAGGTCGGAGAGCGTCACGGCGGCCCGTGTCGTCGGGGCGGGCCCGCCTTCCGTACGATTCCCCCCGTTGCCACTCATACGTCTGAAGGAGATCCCATGGCCCAGGTCACGCTGAAGGGCAGCCCCGTGCAGGTCAACGGCGCCCTGCCGACCCCCGGCAGCCAGGCCCCCGACTTCACGCTCGTCGCCGAGGGGCTGGCGGACAAGTCGCTGAAGGACTTCGCCGGTCTGCGCAAGGTCCTCAACATCTTCCCGAGCGTCGACACCCCGACGTGCGCCTCCTCCGTCCGCGCCTTCAACGAGAAGGCCGGACAGCTGGACAACACGGTCGTCCTCTGCATCTCCGCCGACCTGCCCTTCGCCCAGGCCCGCTTCTGCGGCGCCGAGGGCCTGGAGAACGTCAAGAACCTCTCGACGCTCCGCGGCCGCGAGTTCCACACCAACTACGGCGTGGAGATCGCGGACGGGCCGCTCGCCGGCCTGACGGCCCGTGCCGTCGTCGTCCTCGACGAGAACGACACGGTGCTGCACGCGCAGCTCGTGGGCGAGATCGCCGAAGAGCCTGGCTACGACGAGGCGCTCGCCGTCCTGAAGTAGTCCTCGGCGGTCCTCACCGGCACAGGACGCGAAGGAGCCCTCCACCGACACCGGTCGGTGGAGGGCTCCTGTCGTATCACCGCACTCAGGCGCACCCCGGGCAGAGTCCCCGGTAGATCACGTCCGCCTTCGACACCGCGAAGCCGAACCGCTCCGTCGGCGGGAGGACCACGAGCGGGTCACCCGAGGGGCGGACGTCACGGATGAGCCCGCAGTTCGAGCAGACCAGGTGCTGGTGCGCGCGGTGCGCGTTCGGGTCGTAGCGCTTGGCCCGCCCGTCCATGGAGAGCTCCACGACCTCCCCGAGGGCGACCAGTTCGCCGAGGGTGTTGTAGACCGTCGCCCGCGCGATCTCCGGCAGGCGCTCCACCGCGCGCGCGTGGACCTCGTCCGCCGTGAGGTGCACGTGCTCCCCGGCCAGGACCTCCGCGACCACGCGGCGCTGGGACGTCATCCGCCAGCCGCGTGCGCGCAGGCGCTCCAGCAGGTCACTCATGTTTCACCTCGGAGACGTAGGCAAACTTGGGGTTCTTCTTGACTTGGACAAGGTCCATCGTAGGATCGGTTTCGTAAATGGCCAAGGGACAGGAAGATTCCAGCACGGCGGGAGAAGCACACGTGTCACCCGCGCCAGGCCCGTCCGCCGAAACGCACTTCCTGAGCACAGTGATCCGCCATGTCCGGAAGGATTCCCATGTCTGAGAACCACGACGCGATCGTCACCGACCCGAAGGCGGAGGGCGCAGGCGGCTGCCCCGTCGCGCACGGGCGTGCCGCCCACCCCACCCAGGGCGGCGGCAACAGCCAGTGGTGGCCGAACCGGCTGAACCTGAAGATCCTCGCCAAGAACCCCGCCGTGGCCAACCCGCTCGGTGAGGACTTCGACTACGCGGAGGCCTTCCAGGGCCTCGACCTGCCGGCCGTGAAGCAGGACATCGCCGAGGTCCTGACCACCTCGCAGGACTGGTGGCCCGCCGACTTCGGCCACTACGGCCCGTTCATGGTCCGCATGGCCTGGCACAGCGCCGGCACCTACCGCATCAGCGACGGCCGGGGCGGCGCCGGCGCCGGCCAGCAGCGCTTCGCGCCGCTGAACAGCTGGCCGGACAACGGCAACCTGGACAAGGCGCGCCGTCTGCTGTGGCCGGTGAAGAAGAAGTACGGCCAGAGCCTCTCCTGGGCCGACCTCATGATCCTCGCGGGCAACGTCGCCCTGGAGTCGATGGGCTTCGAGACCTTCGGCTTCGCCGGTGGCCGCGCGGACGTGTGGGAGCCCGACGAGGACGTCTACTGGGGTCCGGAGACCACCTGGCTCGGCGACGAGCGCTACACCGGCGACCGCGAGCTGGAGAACCCGCTCGGCGCCGTGCAGATGGGCCTCATCTACGTCAACCCGGAGGGCCCCAACGCCAACCCGGACCCGATCGCCGCGGCCCGCGACATCCGCGAGACCTTCCGCCGGATGGCGATGAACGACGAGGAGACCGTCGCCCTCATCGCCGGCGGCCACACCTTCGGCAAGACGCACGGCGCCGGCCCGGCGGACAACGTGGGCGCCGACCCCGAGGCCGCGCCGCTGGAGGCCCAGGGCCTCGGCTGGAAGAGCTCGTACGGCACCGGCAAGGGCGCCGACGCGATCACCAGTGGTCTGGAGGTCACCTGGACCACGACGCCGACCCAGTGGGGCAACGGGTTCTTCAAGAACCTCTTCGAGTACGACTACGAGCTGACCAAGAGCCCGGCCGGCGCCCACCAGTGGGTCGCGAAGGACGCCGAGGCGATCATCCCGGACGCGTACGACCCGGAGAAGAAGCACCTCCCGACGATGCTCACCACCGACCTGTCGCTGCGCTTCGACCCGGTCTACGAGCAGATCTCCCGGCGCTTCTACGAGAACCCGGAGGAGTTCGCGGACGCCTTCGCCCGCGCCTGGTACAAGCTCACCCACCGCGACATGGGCCCGGTCGCGCGCTACCTCGGCCCCGAGGTCCCGTCCGAGGTGCTCCTCTGGCAGGACCCGCTGCCGGAGCGTACGGGCGAGCTCGTCGACGCCGCGGACATCGCCTCCCTCAAGGAGAAGATCCTCGGCTCGGACCTCACGGTCACGCAGCTGGTCTCCGCCGCCTGGGCCGCCGCCTCGTCCTTCCGCGGCAGCGACAAGCGCGGTGGCGCCAACGGCGGCCGCATCCGCCTGGAGCCGCAGCGCAACTGGGAGGTCAACAACCCGGACGAGCTGGCACAGGTGCTGCGCGTCCTGGAAGGCGTCCAGGAGTCCTTCAACTCCGCCCAGACCGGCGGGAAGCAGGTCTCCCTCGCCGACCTCGTCGTCCTCGCGGGCGTCGCGGCGGTCGAGAAGGCGGCCGCGGACGCGGGCCACGCCGTCGAGGTGCCCTTCACCCCGGGCCGCGTGGACGCCACCCAGGAGCAGACGGACGTCGAGTCCTTCGCCGCCCTGGAGCCCGCCGCGGACGGCTTCCGCAACTACCTGGGCAAGGGCAACCGCCTGCCGGCCGAGTACCTGCTCATCGACAAGGCGAACCTGCTCACCCTGAGCGCGCCCGAGCTGACCGTCCTCGTCGGCGGTCTGCGCGCCCTGGGCGTGACCCAGCCGCAGTCCTCGCTCGGTGTCCTCACCGAGACGCCCGGCAAGCTGACGAACGACTTCTTCGCCAACCTGCTGGACCTGGGCACGGAGTGGAAGTCCACCTCCGCGGACCAGACCACCTTCGAGGGCCGTGACACCGTCACCGGCGCGGTCAAGTGGACGGGCAGCCGCGCCGACCTGGTCTTCGGCTCCAACAGCGAGCTGCGCGCGCTGGCCGAGGTCTACGCGAGCGACGACGCGAAGGAGAAGTTCGTGAAGGACTTCGTGTCGGCGTGGGACAAGGTGATGAACCTGGACCGGTTCGACATCGCCTGATCCTCGCCGCCGATCCTCGGCGCGACTCCGGGGCCGGCCCGGGTGGCTTCCACGCCGCCCGGGCCGGCCCCGTTCGACGCCCGTCCCGAATCGACGCCCTGACGATCCGTCAGACAACCGAAGGGCGTTCGGCACCGTCCTCACGAAACGAGAGTGGCACCGGGGAAGCCGGAAACCAGGCCTCCCGTCGGTGCCTCGACGAGATCGATCGTGAGGAAGACCGCTTTGATACGTGTCACACGCGGCGTGACCACCGCCGTGGCTTTACTCGCGCTGACGGCGGCGTCGCCCTGGCCGGCGTCCGCGCAGCCATCACCCGCATCACCGCAGGCCGGATCATCGGGGAGCCCGTCCGGTGACCTCACCCTCCCCGAGGGCTGGCAGGTCACCGGGGACGGCGCGGGCAGGCAGCTGGTCTGGACGTCGCCCGAGCGCGTCCCCGCGGGCGACGCCCGGATCGAGTTCCGCGCCGGCGAGCGGCTCCTCGGCCGTCCGCTCCCCCGGCCGGACGGCCGCTCCTTCGCCCTGCCCCTCGCCGGCCTCCGGCTCGAAGAGGGCAGGGAGCTGCGGGTGACGGCCGGTGGCCGTCGGCTCGACGCGGCGGGACGCGCCGGCTCCGCGCGCGAGCGTCCCCCCGCCCCCGCCGCCGTGCCGGAGGCGCCGCTTCCCGCGAACCCGGTCGACCCGGGAGTGCCGGGCCGCTACCGGACCGTCAGCGGCGAGTACGCCCTCAGGTCCGTACGACTGCCCGGCCTCCCGCAGCCCGTCGAGATGCGCGCCACGGTCGTCGGCCCGACCGGAGCACCCGGCAAACGGCCGGTCGCCCTCTTCCTGCACGGCCGCCACGACACCTGCTACACCCCGGGGACGGAGGACGTCCGGATCACCTGGCCGTGCCCGGCGGGCACCCGGCCGATACCGAGCGAGCAGGGATACCTGCGCGCCCAGCGGCTCCTGGCCTCGCAGGGGTACGTGACGGTGTCCGTCGCCGCGAACGGCGTCAACGGGCAGGACGAGAACGTCGAGGACGCCGGCGCCCAGGCCCGCTCCTCCCTGGTCCGGCTGCACCTCGCCCGCTGGGCGGACTGGTCCGCGCACCGGGCCTCCGCCCCGGCGGCCGTACGGAGGACCGCGCCCGCCGACCTCTCGCGGGTGCTCCTCGTCGGACACTCCCGGGGCGGCGAGGGCGTCAACCGGGCGGCGCTCGACAGCCTGAACCCGCCGCCCGCCGCCCAGGACGGCTACCGGGGGCCCGTACGGTGGAAGATCCGCGGCAACGTCCTGATCGGGCCCACGGTGTTCGGCCAGAACCCGGCCCCCGACGTGCCCTCCACCACCATCCTGCCGGGCTGCGACGGCGACGTGTCCGACCTCCAGGGCCAGATCTACGTCGACGGCACCCGTGGCGTCAGCCGGGGCACCGCCCTGCACAGCGCGGCCTACGTCGTCGGCGCCAACCACAACTTCTTCAACTCCGAGTGGACTCCGGGGCAGGCGAAGGCGCCGGCCATCGACGACTTCTCGTCCGACGACGGGATCGACCCGGTCTGCTCCCCCGGCACGGCGACCCGTCTGACGGCGACCCGGCAGCAGGCCGTCGGCGCCACCTACATCGCCGCGTCCGCCCGGCTGTTCGTCGGGGGCGACGACGCGGTCCGACCGCTGCTCGACGGCACCGGCCGCCGGGCGCCGTCGGCCGGACCGGCGCGGGTCCTCACCCACGCCGTCGGCGCGCACCGCACGCCCGCGTTCCTGCCGGGCCCCTCGGTCACCGTCTCCGGCGGCGGCCGGCCGTGCGCCCAGATCGACCCCGACGCCGCCCGCGCCTGCCTGTCGCCCGAGGAAGGCCGGTCGCCGCACTTCGCGTTCTGGGAGACGTCCCCGGAGCCAGGCCGCGACGCCGTCGCGCTGAAGTGGACGGGCCCGGGAAGCCCGGCCGCGGTGCGCCCGGCCCGGCCGGTCTCCCTCGCGGGCGCCGAGTCCCTCGCGCTGCGCGTGGTCGTGCCGCCCAACAGCACCGGCACCGAGCTCGACGTCGCCGTGACCGACGCCTCGGGCCACCGCGCACGCCTGGGCCGCGCCCGCGTCGACGGACTGCCCGGAAGCCCGCGCACCGCCGCGTACTGGAGCCGCGAGATCCGCGTGCCGCTGGCCGCCGCCGCCCGGGCGGGCCTGGACCTGAAGCGGATCGGCACGCTCGAACTGACCCCGCGCGGCGGCGCCGGCCGCGCCTGGCTGATGGACGCCTGGGGCTGGCGCCCCGGCACCCCGGCGGCGAGCCCCGCACCGCTCACGCGCGTCGACGTCGGCCGTCTGACGGTCGCGGAGGGCGACTCCGGGGTCCGGACCTACCGGGTGCCGGTGACGGTCTCCGGCCGGGGCAGCGGCCAGGTCCGCCTGTTCGTCCCCGTACCCGGCACCGACGGGGTCACGTCCCGTACGGTGACGGTGCGTCCGGGACGCCACGACGTCGACGTACCGGTCGAGGTGCGGGGCAACACGCGCTACGGCTACGACGTGACGCACGACGCGTTCGTCAAGGCGGTCCGCGGCACGGTGGTCGGAGCGCACCGGGGCGGCGTGACCGCGCGGAACGACGACGCCATGCCGACCGTGCGCCTGACACCCGTCGCGGACGACGTGACCGAGGGCTCCGCGCTGGACTGGCGGGTGACGCTCTCCGAGCCGGCCGACGCCGAGATCTCGGGCGGGATCCTCCTCAAGGCGGTGGCCGACGGCCCGGAACTGTCCACGACGGATGTCGACCGGGCCTGGCTGGAGGCGCAGTTCGGCGAGGTGACGGAGCCCGGCAGGCCGCTGTCCGCAACGCTGGACGGCGGTACGAACCTGTGGTTCTCCGTCCCCGCGGGCCGGACGACCACGGAGGTGACCGTCCCCACGGCCCGGGACGGGGTGGTGGAACCGACGGAGCTCCTCCGGGGCTCGTCGTACACGTACGACGGGTCCTGGGAGCCGGTCACGGGCCCGGAGATCACGGGCAGGGTGCGGGACGCGTCATGAGCTGACGCGAGGTGACGGAAGCGGGGCGGCCGGCGGATCCCTTCGGGGGCGCCGGTCGCCCTGCGCCACGCCATGGCACCACATGGCACCACATGACGCCGCGTGGCATCACATGGCACCACGCGGCGCCAACCATCACGGCAGCCCCCACCTGGCGCCACACCCACCCCGCAAGACACCACGAAGTTTCCGCAGGTCAAAGCCAGTTCAGTCAAGAAAGGCACCACCCTCTCCCCCACGGGGCTTGCACATGGCGCCAGAATGGTGCCATGATGACGTCATGGACCTCACCCCGTATGTCGAGAACCTCCGCCGCGAGCTCGCGGTGGCCGCCGAAGCCGGCGGCGAGGAGGCGCGCGAGCTGGCCGAGCGGCTCACCGCCCCCCTGGAATCGGCGGCCCGGCTGACCCTGCTCAACGCGCTCTCCGCCGCGACGGACGAGATCACCCGTGAACTCGCCCCCGGTTCGGTCGACGTACGGCTCCGGGGCCTCGACCCCGACTTCGTGGTGATGCTCCCGCCCACCGGCGGCGCCCCCGCGGAGCCGGACACCGCCACCGAACCGCTCCCGGCCCCGACTCTCGCCGAGGGCGACGAGGGCGGCACCGCCCGCGTCAACCTGCGCCTGCCGGCCCACCTCAAGACCCGCGCCGAGGAGGCGGCGGCGCGCGAGGGCCTGTCGGTCAACGCCTGGCTGGTACGGGCCGTGTCGGCCGCGGTCGGCGGCGGCACCCGGCCGCGTACGCCGGAGAGGCCCCAGAGCATCGGACAGAGCATCACCGGCTGGGTCCGCTAGCCACACCCCCGGGCCCCACCGCTCCACCCGCACCACCTCACCCACACCGCGTCCCACCTGCGGGGACGACCTGAAGACTCAAGAGGACGGGACAGCCATGCCTTCTTTCGACACCCCCGAACCGATCTCGGCCACGGCGCGCGTGGAGGCCGGTTCCATCCAGTTCATCGCGGGCGACCGCACCGACACCGTCGTCGAGGTGCGGGCACGCAACCCGAAGAAGGACCTGGACGCGCGGACCGCGGACCAGACGGAGGTCACGTACGCGAGTGGCGTACTGACCGTCAGGACGCCGAAGTCCAACATGTTCGGCCGCACCGGCGTCGTCGACGTCACGGTCGAACTGCCCGCCGGCTCGCGGATCGACCTGACCGGCGCCTGGACCCAGGTGCTCGGCGAGGGCCGGCTCGGCGAGGTGCGCGTGAAGACCTCGGCGGGCGACGCCCGCTTCGACACCACCGGCCCGCTGCACCTGACCGCGTCGCACGGCTCGATCACCGTGGACCGGGTCGAGGGCAAGGCCGAGATCACCACGAGCTCCGGCAGCCTGCGCGTCGGCCTCGTCGACGGCCCCGCCGTCCTGAAGAACTCGCACGGCACCACGACCATCGGTGCCGCGACCGGCGACCTGCGGGTGAGCGGCGCCAACGGCGACATCGAGATCGGCCGCGCCGAGGCCTCGGTCGCCGCCACGACCGCCCACGGCACCCTGCGCGTCGGCGAGGTGGCGAGCGGCGCCGTCCAGCTGGAGACCTCGTACGGCGCCATCGAGGTCGGCATCCGCGAGGGCGTGGCCGCCTGGCTCGACGCCCACTCGACCTCCGGCCAGGTGCGCAACGGACTGACCGCGTCCGAGACCCCCGGGAAGACGGAGGACACCGTCGAGGTCCGCGCCCGCACCCGCCACGGCAACATCGACATCCGCCGCGCCAAGGCCTGAGCACCACCTCCGCACCCGGTCACGCACCCCTTCCCCCTTTCCCCCTTCACCCTTCGATCGGAGGGCCCCATGCCTTCTTCTGTCATGCCCATGATCAATCAAGCGGACGACCGGTCGTCGTCGGCCGCCATCACCGCCGTCGGCCTGCGCAAGTCGTACGGCGACAAGACCGTCCTGGACGGCATCGATCTGCACGTCCCGGCGGGTTCGGTCTTCGCTCTGCTGGGTCCCAACGGGGCGGGCAAGACGACGGCGGTGAAGATCCTGTCCACGCTGGTCACCCCGGACGGCGGGCAGGTGCGGGTCGGCGGCCACGACCTGGCCACCGAGGCGCAGGCGGTACGGGCCGCGATCGGAGTGACGGGGCAGTTCTCGGCGGTGGACGGTCTGATCACGGGCGAGGAGAACATGCTCCTGATGGCGGACCTGCACCACCTGCCCAGGCCGCAGGGCCGTCGGGTCGCGGCCGAACTCCTGGAGCGCTTCGACCTCACCGAGGCGGCGAAGAAGCCGGCGTCCACCTACTCGGGCGGCATGAAGCGCCGCCTGGACATCGCGATGACCCTGGTCGGGGCCCCGCGGATCATCTTCCTGGACGAGCCGACCACCGGCCTGGACCCCCGCTCCCGGCACACCATGTGGGGCATCATCCGCGAGCTGGTCACCGGCGGGGTGACGGTCTTCCTCACCACCCAGTACCTGGAGGAGGCCGACCAGCTCGCCGACCGCATCGCCGTCCTCAACGACGGAAAGATCGCCGCCCAGGGCACGGCCGAGGAACTCAAGCGCCTGGTCCCCGGCGGACACGTCAAGCTGCGCTTCACCGACCCCGGCGCCTACCGCACCGCCGCCACCGCCCTGACCGGCGCCGCCCGCGACGACGAGGCCCTCACGCTGCAACTGCCCAGCGACGGCAGCCAGCGCGAACTGCGCTCCATCCTCGACTGGCTGGACACGACCGGCGTCGAGGCGGACGAACTGACCGTCCACACCCCCGACCTCGACGACGTCTTCTTCGCCCTCACCGCCACCGTCCCCGCCCAGCCGAAGGAGTCCGCCCGATGAGCACCCTGTCCCTGGCCGCCCGTGACACCACCACGATGCTGCGGCGCAACCTCCTGCACGCCCGCCGCTACCCCTCCCTGACCCTGAACCTGCTGCTCACCCCGGTCATGCTCCTGCTGCTGTTCGTCTACATCTTCGGCGACACGATGAGCGCGGGCCTGGGCGGCGGCGACCGCTCCGACTACATCGCCTACCTCGTCCCCGGCCTGCTGCTGATGACGATCGGTTCCACCACCATCGGCACCGCCGTCTCCGTGTCCAACGACATGAGCGAGGGCATCATCGCCCGCCTGCGCACCATGGCCATCCACCGCGGCTCGGTCATCACCGGCCACGTCATCGGCAGCGTCCTGCAGTCCGTGATCAGCGTGGTCCTGGTCGGCGCGGTCGGCGTGGCCATCGGCTTCCGCTCCACGAACGCCACCGCCCCGGAATGGCTCGCGGCCCTCGGCCTGCTGGTCCTCTTCGCCCTCGCGCTGACCTGGATCGCGGTCGGCATGGGCATGGTCAGCCCCAACGCCGAGGCCGCCAGCAACAACGCCCTCCCGCTGATCTTCCTCCCCCTCATCTCCAGCACCTTCGTCCCCATCGACGCCATGCCCGGCTGGTTCCAGCCCATCGCCCAGTACCAGCCCTTCACCCCCGCCATCGAAACCCTCCGCGGCCTGCTCCTGGGCACCGAGATCGGCCACAACGGCTGGCTCGCCCTCGCCTGGTGCCTCGCCCTCACCGCCCTCGGCCACCTCTGGACCAAGAAGGTCTACAACCGCGACCCCAAGTGACCGGGACGCACCGCACAAACCGACTCCCCCAGGGCGACGCACACCGACACCACGTCGGTGTGCGCCGCCCGTTCGGTCCCGTCCGGCTCCCCCAGTAGAGTGGGCGGGCTCCGGAGGGCCGGAGCCGAATCGTGTGTGGGGTGGGGAATGGCGAAGCACCGGCTGTCCAGAAGAGGCCGCTACATAGCGCTGGCGACGACGGCCGTCGCGGTCGTGGCGGGTGCCGGGGTCGCGGCGCAGACCTCGATGGCGGCCACGGCGTGGCCGGCGCAGAGGACGTACACGGGCCGGGCGTTCGACGCCTGCACGGCGCCTTCGCTCACCGCGATGAAGGCGTGGAAGAAGGACGCGTACTACGGCGGCGTCGCCGTCTACGTCGGCGGGAAGAACCGCGGCTGCGCCCAGCCCAATCTGACCAGGTCGTGGGTGAAGTCGGTCGACACGCTCGGCTGGCGGGTCATCCCGCTGTACGTCGGCGCCCAGCCGCCCTGCCAGAAGAGCGGGAACAAGGAGAGGTTCACCGCGGCCACCGCGGCCTCGGTCGGGGCGAGCAACGCCACCGACGCGGTCGCCAAGGCCTCGGCGCTCGGCATGAAGCCCGGCAGCCCGGTCTACCTCAACATGGAGCCGTACGACACCGCCGACCAGGCGTGCAACGACGCCACCCTCGCCTACGTGCGGTCCTTCACCAAGACCCTGCGCGCCAAGACCTACCGGGCCGGCCTCTACGGCTTCAGCAGCTCCAGCGCCAAGGCGGTCGCCACGGCGAAGGACCGCACGGACCTGCCGGGCAACCTCTGGTACGCCCTGTGGAACGGCCAGGAGACCACCACCAAGGACTGGCCCTGGGACCCGAAGCTGTACACCGACCACAGCCGCGGCCACCAGTACAAGGCGAACAGCAGGGAGACCCGCGGCGGCTCCACCATCACCGTCGACCGCAACGCCTGGGACGCCCCGGTCGCCATCGTCGGCTGACCGGCGCCGCGCGGAGGAGCCCGTTCTCCAGCAGTCCGCCACCGCGGGTCGTGCACGACGCACAACCTCCCTGGACAGAACACCTAGGCGTCTCCGTCGACCGTGACGGACACCGGGGAGCCCTCACGCCGCTCCCGGAGCCGGACGACACCACCGGCGCCGGGGGCGGTTTCTCCGTACCGTCTCCACGAAACGACGGGCCGGCCGAACGCCCCCGGCCGCGCCACGCCGGTGTGCACCCGGTCACACGGGTCTCACCTTCTGCGAAACTACTAGGACGTCCTACTATCTGTGGGGTCCCACTTACCTCCCCGGGAAGGTCCACATGACCGCTCTGCACCGGCCCGTGCACCCCGTCCGTCTGGTCACCGCCTCGGCGCTCTTCGACGGACACGACGCCTCGATCAACATCATGCGGCGGATCTTCCAGTCCCAAGGCGCCGAAGTGATCCACCTCGGACACAACCGGTCCGTGCAGGAGGTGGTGGACGCGGCGCTCGAGGAGGACGTGCACGGCGTCGCGGTCTCGTCCTACCAGGGCGGGCACGTGGAGTACTTCGAGTACCTGGTCCAGTCGCTGCGCGAGCGCGGCGCGGACCACATCCGCGTGGTGGGCGGCGGGGGCGGCGTCATCGTGCCCGAGGAGATCACCCGGCTCCGCAACAGCGGAGTCACCATCTTCTCCCCCGAGGACGGCCAGCGGATGGGCCTCGCCGGGATGATCAACTCGGTGATCGAGCAGTGCGACTTCGACCTCTGGGACGGCGCGCCGGCCGACGCGGCGGCGGTGCTCGCGGGCGACCGGTTCGCGGTCGCCCGCGCCATCACCGGCGCCGAGCTCGGCAAGCTGTCCCCCGACTTCCTGGACCGGCTGCGCACCGCCGCGGCGGCACGCGTCACGCCCGTCCTCGGCATCACCGGCACCGGCGGCTCCGGCAAGTCGTCACTGACCGACGAGCTCGTCCGCCGGCTCCGCGTCGACCAGCAGGACAAGCTGCGCATCGCGGTGATCGCCGTCGACCCGACGCGCCGCCGCGGCGGCGGCGCACTGCTCGGCGACCGGATCAGGATGAACTCCCTCGACGGGGACCGGGTCTTCTTCCGCAGCCTGGCCACGCGCGGCAGCCACGAACTGCCCGAGCACCTGGCCGATGTGATCGACGTCGTCAAGGCCGCCGGATTCGACCTGGTGATCGTGGAGACGCCGGGCATCGGCCAGGGCGACGCGGCGATCGTGCCCTTCGTCGACACCTCGCTGTACGTGATGACGCCGGAGTTCGGCGCCGCCTCGCAGCTGGAGAAGATCGACATGCTCGACTTCGCCGACGTCGTGGCCATCAACAAGTTCGAGCGGCGCGGCGCCAAGGACGCCCTGCGCGACGTGGCCCGTCAGCTGGTCCGCAACCGCGAGGCCTTCGACAAGCGGCCCGAGGACATGCCGGTCTACGGCACCTCGGCGGCCACCTTCAACGACGACGGCGTCACCGCGCTCCACCAGCACCTCAAGACCGCCCTCGCCGAGAAGGGGCTCACGCTCGCCCAGGGCGCCCTGGCGCCGGTCGACGTACGCCACTCCTCCGGCATCCGGCAGGTCGTGCCCGCCGACCGGGTCCGCTACCTCACCGAGATCAGCGAGACCGTCCGCACGTACCACTCGGAGACCGAGCGCCTCGTCGAGGCGGCGCGCCGGGTGCAGCGCCTGGACACGGTCAAGGCCGAGCTCGCCCGGGCCGAGTACGACGACGCCGGCGTGGACGCGCTGCTCACGGACGCCCGCAAGGGGCTCCCCCACGAGGTGGCGGACCAGATCGAGAAGTGGCCGGCCGTCGTGGAGTCGTACTCCGGCGACGAGCAGGTCGTGCGGATCCGGGACAAGGAGATCCGCACCAAGCTGACCCGCGAGTCGCTGTCCGGCAACAAGATCCCGCGCGTGGCCCTGCCCCGGTTCACCGACCACGGCGAGCTGGTGCGCTTCTGGCGCCGCGAGAACCTGCCCGGTCACTTCCCCTTCACCGCCGGGGTGTTCCCCTTCAAGCGCGACGGCGAGGACCCGGCGCGGATGTTCGCCGGCGAGGGCGACCCGTTCCGCACCAACCGGCGGTTCAAGCTGCTGTCCGAGGGCCAGCCGGCCACCCGGCTCTCCACCGCCTTCGACTCGGTCACGCTGTACGGCCGCGACCCCGGCGAGCGCCCCGACATCTACGGCAAGGTCGGCACCTCCGGCGTCTCGGTCGCGACCCTCGACGACATGAAGACGCTCTACGACGGCTTCGACCTGATCGCGCCGACGACCTCCGTGTCCATGACGATCAACGGCCCGGCCCCGACGGTCCTCGCGTTCTTCCTCAACACGGCCGTCGACCAGCAGATCGACAGGTTCCGTGCCGCCGAGGGCCGCGAGCCCTCCGCCGACGAGGTGGCCGAGCTGCGGGCCCACGCGCTCGCCACCGTGCGCGGCACGGTCCAGGCGGACATCCTCAAGGAGGACCAGGGTCAGAACACCTGCCTGTTCTCCACCGAGTTCTCGCTGCGGATGATGGCCGACATCCAGGAGTGGTTCATCGCGAACAAGGTCCGCAACTTCTACTCGGTGTCCATCTCCGGCTACCACATCGCCGAAGCCGGCGCGAACCCGATCAGCCAGCTCGCCTTCACGCTCGCCAACGGCTTCACCTACGTCGAGACCTACCTGGCCCGCGGCATGGACGTCGACGACTTCGCCCCGAACCTGTCGTTCTTCTTCTCCAACGGCATGGACCCCGAGTACTCCGTCCTCGGCCGCGTCGCCCGCCGCATCTGGGCGGTGGCGATGAAGGAGAAGTACGGCGCCAACGAGCGCTCCCAGAAGCTGAAGTACCACGTCCAGACCTCCGGACGCTCCCTGCACGCCCAGGAGATGGACTTCAACGACATCCGCACCACCCTCCAGGCGCTCATCGCCATCTACGACAACTGCAACAGCCTGCACACCAACGCCTACGACGAGGCCGTCACCACCCCCACCGAGGAATCGGTCCGCCGCGCCCTGGCCATCCAGCTGATCATCAACCGGGAGTGGGGCCTGGCGATGAACGAGAACCCCCTGCAGGGGTCGTTCATCATCGACGAGCTCACCGACCTGGTCGAGGAGGCCGTGCTCCAGGAGTTCGAGCGCATCAGCGAGCGCGGCGGCGTGCTCGGCGCGATGGAGACCGGTTACCAGCGCGGCCGCATCCAGGACGAGTCGATGCTCTACGAGCAGCGCAAGCACGACGGCACCCTGCCCATCATCGGCGTCAACACCTTCCGCAACCCCCACGCGGACACCGCCGAACCCGGCACCGTCGAACTCGCCCGCGCCACCGAGCACGAGAAGCGGTCCCAGCTGGAGCGGGTGCAGGACTTCCAGACCCGGCACCACGACCAGGCCCACACGGCCCTGGCCGCGCTCAAGGAGGCCGCGGTCAGCGGCGAGAACGCCTTCGCCGTCCTCATGGACGCCGCCCGTGTCTGCACCCTCCAGCAGATCACCGAGGCGTTCTTCGAGGTCGGCGGCCAGTACCGCCGCAACGTCTGACGCGGTCCCGCGCCGTACACGGGCGCGGCGGTCCGGCCCGGCGGTGCTCCGCCGGACCGGACCGCCGACGGCCGGACGTCACTTCGCCAGGAAGGTGAGGAGGGCGGTGTTGACCTCCTCCGCGTGGGTCCACAGCAGTCCGTGCGGGGCGCCCTCGATCTCGACGTAGTCGGCCGACGGCAGCGCCTTGTGGAAGGGGCGCGCGGTGCCCTCGGCGGGCAGGACGCGGTCGGCCGTGCCGTGCAGGATCAGCGCGGGCACGTCGACGGCCGGGATGTCGGCACGGAAGTCGGTGTACCAGGTCGCCGGCGCGGCGGACGCGGCGAAAAAACCGCCGCCGGCCGCGGTGTCCCAGCTGTGGCGGACCGCCTCCTCGCTGATCCGGCTGCCCAGGTTCTCGTCGAGGTTGTAGAAGTCCTCGAAGAAGGCCGTGTAGTAGGCGTACCGGTCGGCCTTCACGGCGGCGACGACCCCGTCGAAGAACTCCCTGGGGGCCACACCGTCCGGGTTGTCGTCGCTCTTGAGCAGGCAGGGCTCCAGCGAGGCCAGGAAGGCGACCTTGGCGACGCGGCCGGAACCGTAGGTGGACACGTAACGGGCGACCTCGCCGGTGCCCATGGAGAAGCCGACGAGGACCGCGTCGTTCAGGTCGAGGGTCTCCAGCACGGTGTGCAGGTCGGCCGCGAAGGTGTCGTAGTCGTAGCCGGTCGTCGGCTGCGAGGACCGCCCGAAGCCCCGCCGGTCGTACGTGATCACACGGTAACCGGCGTCGAGCAGCGCGGCGCTCTGCCGCTCCCAGGAACGGCCGTCGAGCGGGAAGCCGTGGATGAGGACCACCGGCTGCCCGGCTCCCTGGTCCTCGAAGTACAGCTCGATGGGGGCGGTGTTCTCCTGACCCACGGTGATGTACGGCATGGGGCGTCTCCTCGATGCGAAGTGGCTGGTCCGCGGCTCTGTGCGGCGCGGAACGCCGTCACGCTAGGACCGGTCCCGCACCTCCTGTTGCCGTCCCGCGCACCGCACCTTGCACGGGGGCGCAGCGTTCCGCCGCGGCTCCGATTCCTGCCTGTGGTTCTGCCTGGAGACCGGGACCGCCCGCTGCTTGGCTGGTCGCAGCCCCGGAGTCACTTCCCCTGAGCGGAGACCGATTTGAGCCTGGTGTTGACGACCGCCTCCGTGCCGGACCGGGACAAGGTCGCGTACTGGAACGACGCGGTGAGCAGGACGCTGGTGCCGATGACGGTCGCCCCCCGGGGAGACGGGCCGTTCGACGGCCGGATCGCCACCGACCGCCTCGGGTATCTCCAGGTCTCCACCGTGGAGGCCGACGCGAAGCGGGTCAGCCGCACCCCGGCGCTGATCGCCGGGTCGTCCGAGGAGCTCGTGGCGGTCGGCGTCCAGATGTCCGGCACGGCCACCTTCGTCCAGGACGGCCGGCGGGCCGAGGTGGGCGAGGGCGACCTGGTGGTGTACGACACGACCCGGCCGTACTCCTTCGACTATCCGCAGCGGTTCGCCACGCACGTCTTCCAGCTTCCGCGCCGCACGCTGGGCGTGTCGGACAGCGACATCCGGCGGGTCACCGGCAGCGCCATCGGCACCGAGGACGGCTTCGGCGCGATGCTGCTGCCGTTCCTGGCCGCCCTGGCCTCTTCCTCGGCCGACGGCTATCCTCCGGCGGTCGCGAACCGGTTGGCCGGCAACGTCGTCGACCTGCTCGCCACCCTGATCACGGAGCGGGCCCATCCGGGCGGCGCGGACACGGACGCGCGGAGCCATCTGATGCTGCGCGTCCTCGACCACATCAACCGGAACCTGGGCGACCCGGACCTGTCCCCGGAGCGCATCGCCCGGGAGCACCGGATCTCGGTCCGGTACCTGCACCGGCTGTTCGAGGGCGAGGGGACCACCGTCGGCCGGCTCATCCGGCAACGGCGCCTGGAGGAGTGCGGCCGCGAGCTGGCCCGCCGCGGCAGGAGCTCCCCCACCGTGTCCGCCGTGGCCCAGAGATGGGGCTTCGTCAACCCCGCCCATTTCAGCCGGGCCTTCCGCGCCGCCTACGGCGTCTCCCCGCGTGAGTGGCGCAGCATGCGCACCCTCCAGGACCCGCGAGGGGCTGACCTCCCGCCGTACAGCGGGTAAGGTCCCCGCTCGGAGCCGCGTCGGCCGCCCCGGCCGCCCCGTGCCCGCGGCGGCGGTGCCCGGCCGGCCCGACAGTCGCCGCATCGCGTCCCGCCGTTCGACCGGGAACCCGGTGCACCGAACCGCCCCTTCGCTTCAGGCCCTCTCGGCAGGAGACCGTGCGTGACCGACTTCGCCCCTTCGTCCGCTCGGCACCCGGTCCTCGACCACCCGACCCGGGCGTTCGTGGCCCGGCACGCCTGCCCGCCGTCGGCGCACGAGCCGGACCTGGCGCAGGCACGTCTGGGCCTCGCGCGTCTCCAGGGGGAGGGCACCCTCGATCCCCTCGACGAGGAGGCCACCTCGACGGAGTGGTTCGCGGTGCCGGGCGGGCCGACCGGTCACGTCCGGGTGCAGGTGGTCAGGCCCGCCGACAGCGTCGGCGAGCTCCCCGTCGTACTGTTCCTGCACGGGCTCGGCTGGACCCTGGGCGACGCCGGCACGCATCGGCGTCTGGTGCGCGCGTTCGCCCTCGGCACGGACGCGGCCGTGGTCTTCGTCGAGTACGAGCGCGCCCCCGAGGCCCGTTATCCGATCGCTGTCGAACAGTGCTACGCGGTCGCGCGGTGGATCGGTGAGCGGGGCGGCGAGATCGGCCTGGACGGCAGCCGGATGGCCGCCGTGGGCGAGTCGGCGGGCGGCAACCTGGTGGCGGCGCTGACCCTGCTCGCCAAGGAGCGCGGAGGGGTGCGGCTGCTGCAGCAGGTGCTGCTCTGTCCGGTCACCGACGCCGGCTGCGACACCCCCTCGTACCGGGAGTTCGCCGACGGCTACTTCCTCGGCGGCGAGACCATGCGCTGGTTCTGGGACCAGTACCTGCCCGACGTACGGGAGCGGAGCCGGGTCACCGCGTCACCGCTGAGGGCGTCCCTGGAGCAGCTCGCCGGACTCCCCCCTGCGCTGGTGGTCACCAGCGAGGCCGATGTGGTGCGCGACGAGGGCGAGGCGTACGCGACGAAGCTCCGGGCGGCCGGCGTGCCGGTGGTCTCCATGCGCTACCACGGGACGATCCACGGCTTCATGGTGCTCGACCAGCTGCGCGACACGGACTCGGCCCGCGCCGCGCTCGTCCAGGTCCTCGACACCGTGCACGTCGCCCTGCACCGGCACCGGGGCTGAATCCTCCGCCCTCACTCCGCGGGGAGCGAGCCCAAGAGCTTCCGGGCGCTCTCCAGGTCCTTGCCGTCGACCGCGTCGCCGAGGGCGAGGGCCCGGCGGAGGCAGGAGCGGGCTTCTTCGGCTTCTCCCAGTTCGATCAGGGCCTCTCCCAGATGCAGGAGCGTGCGGCCCTCGACGTGGGGAATGCCGATGCGGGCGGCCTGGGCCACGGCATCACGATAGTGGTCGGCAGCCTCGTGCCATCGTCGCAGGACGGCGTGGCCGCGACCGAGCGCGCTGGTCGTGTTGGCACGGTGCATGTCGGCGAGGTGCCCGCTCACCGGACAGTCGGGCGCGTCCAGGAAGGTGACGATGCGCTGGTGCTGGATCAGGGCCTCCTCGGCACGACCGAGCAGGCGCAGGGAGGTTCCGTGGGTGAACATGGCCCCCAGCCAGCCCTCGCGGTCGTCGGTCTCTTCGTAGAGGCCTATCGCGGCGAGCGACGTGTCGGCTGCCTCCTGGACCTCGCCGAGCTCCGACTGGGCCCATGCCGCCAGCGCCAGTCCCGAGGCCTGTTGGGAAGCGCTCTGGGCGCGGCGGGCGCAGTCCACCCCTTCGTGGGCCCGTTCGACGGCCTCCCTGTACCGGGATTCGCAGGAGAGGGACCAGGAGGACATGTTGAGGAAAAAGGCCTGCAGATACGGGTCGCCCAGCGCGGTGGCGGCTTCGCCCGCCAGGCGGAAGGCCTCGGGCCAATGCCCCCAGTGGGCCCACAGGTTGCAGAACCACTCCATGGCGTGGACGGTCTCCACGACCTGGGCGTGCTCGCCCCGCCCGGCGGCGGCGCGCAGCGCGGCGAGCCAGGAGGGGGCTTCGCCCTGGAGCCAGGCGCGGGCCTGCTCGGTGCTCTCCAGCGGGACCAGGCCCTGCCAGGAGGACGGCGGCGCCCCGTACTTGGGCTGGTACCAGCGTCCGGCGACCACGGCCGTCTCGAGGAGCCAGGTGCGCAGCCGGTCGTCGGCCGCTTCCCGCTCGCCGGGTTCCTCTTCGCGGGCCAGCCGGGAGCGGGCGAACAGCCGCAGCAGGTCGTGCAGTTGGTAGCGTCCGGTGAAGGTGGCCTGCAGCAGACCGGCCTCGACCAGCTCCTCCATCACGTCCTCGGCCTCGAAGACGTCGGTGGCGGTCAGAGCGGCGCCGTAGGCGGCTGTCATGTCCGGCCCCGGGACCAGGCTCAGCAACCGCAGCATGTGTGCTGCCTGGCGGGTCAGCTGACGGTAGGACAGCTCGAAGGCCGCCTCGACCCGTACGTCGCCGGCGGCGAGCGCGCCCAGTCGGCGTTCCTCGTCGGCCAGGCGTCGGACGAGGTGGTCGACGGTCCACCCGGAGCGGACCGTCAGCCAGTTTCCCGCCACCCGCAGGGCCAGCGGCAGCCGCCCGCACAGCTCCGCGACCCGCGCCACGGCCTCGGCCTCCGCGTCCGCCCGCTCCTCGCCGAGGATCCGGCGCAGCAGGTCGACCGCCTCGTCCTGCGCCATCTCACACAGCGCCAGACGGTCGACGTCCTCAAGGCCGGTCAGGGGACGTCGGCTGGTGACGAGCACCAGGCTCCGCCCGCCCGCGGGCAGCAGCGCACGGACCTGCCCCTCGTCGCGGGCGTTGTCCAGCACCACCAGGCACCGGCGGTCGCCCAGCAGCGCCCGCAGCAGCCCCGCGCGCCCCTGCGGATCCTCCTGCGCCAGTCGGCGGTCGGACACGCCCAGGGCCTTCAGCAGCTTCAGCAGTGCCTCGTCCGTGTCCACGGGGCCGTCCACCCCGTGCAGGTCCACCACGAAACGCCCGTCGGGGAAATCCTCCGCCAGATCCGCCGCCGCTTTCAGCGCCAGTGTCGTCTTCCCGCACCCCGGAGGGCCCGAGAGGACCCACACCGACGGCGCCCCGCCCGCCGGGGCCCGTTCTGCTGCTTTCCGCAGGAGCGCCAGCTCCGCCTCGCGCCCCGTGAAGTCCCCCACCGAGCGCGGCGGCACGACCGTCCCCGCCACCGCGACCGTGCGCGTCGGACGCGCCGACCGGGCCGCGGCCAGCAGCGCCTCCCGCTCCGCTTCCGCGAGCCCGAGTCCCTCCGCCAGCGCCACCACCGTGCGCCGCTGCGGAACCCGGCTGCGGCCCCGTTCCATGTCGCCGATGGCCCGGACGCTCACGCCCGAGGCCTCGGCCAGCTCCTCCATCGTCAGACGGCCTCGCTGCCGCAGACCGCGCAGAACGGCGCCGAAGGGCTTCTTCCCGTACACAACTCCTCTTTCCTCCCTACCCCGGGGAAAGAGTAAGGTGCATCATTTCGGGCAAAACCGCAGGCCGAGGCGGCCCGGTCGGTCGGTCAGCTCGTCGCTCGGACCGCGGCCCTGATCAGGTCGGCGACCCTTGTGGGCTCGGAGAGGGCGACGGCGTGGGAGGCGTCCGGGAGTTCGACGACGACGGCTCCGGCGCGTGCGGCGCCGAAGCGCTGGACCTCGGGGCCGATCGTGCGGTCGGCGCCGGCCACCAGGGCCCAGGACGGTTTCGTCCGCCATGCCGCCACGCCTGCGGTCTCGGTGAACGCGGATGCAGCGAGGGGGCGTTGGGTCGCCGCCAAGACGCCGGCGACGTCCTCGGGAACGTCCGCCGCGAAGACGGAGGGAAAAGCCGTCTCCTCGATGGTGACCTCGACCGCACGGGCGCCGTCGTGGAGCGGGTAGGTCCACTCCTTCAGGTTGCCCGTCAGCGGAGGATCGGGGAACCTCCCTTGGAGCTGGCCGAGGCTCTCGCCCTCATGGGGCACGTAGGCGGCCACGTAGACGAGCCCCACGACGTTCTCCGCGGCGCCGGCCACGGTGATCAGCGCGCCACCGTACGCATGGCCGACGAGTACGGCCGGCCCCTCGACCTGGGTGAGGACGGAGGCGAGGTAGGCGGCGTCCGATGCCAGGCCCCGGAGCGGGTTCGGCGGGGCGATCACCGGGATACCGCTGCTCCGCAGTTCCGCGATGACGCCTATCCAGCCGGTCGCGTCGGCGAAGGAACCGTGCACGAGGACGACGGTGGGGTTGGGCATGCGAGTTCTCTTCTCGGTGTCGGGCATGACGGCGCGCACGCGTCTCAGCGCCTTCGCTCGTCCTGGATGTCGTCGGCCATCGGCGCGAAGGCCGAGGTCGCCAGCGCCTGCCATTCGCTCGGGCTCATGCCGTAGGCGCCGCGGAACGTGCGGCTGAAGTGCGAGGGGCTGCTGAAGCCCCAGCGATGCGCCATCGCGGCCATCGTGGTTCTCCGGCTGGAGCGGCCCAGCTCGAACCGGCAGGACTCGAGCCTGCGCTGCCGCACCCACTGGCTCACCGTGCTGCCGTCGTTCTGGAACAGCTTCTGCAGGTACCGGACGGAGATGTGGTGGGCGCGTGCGATCGACTCCGGTGAGAGGTCCGGGTCCATCAGGTGTTCTTCGATGTGGGCGTGGACACGGGACAGCATCTCGTTGCCGGCTCCGGACGCGTCGTCGGCCGCGTCCGTCATCTCCGCTTCGAGGAGCTCCATGACCAGGACGGAGAGGAGGTGTACAGCGGTGCGGGCACGCCGGTCCCCGATCGTGGACCGGCGGAACTCCGCCTTGGCGGCGAGCGCGGTCAAGAAGTCGGACGCCAGCGCCCCGATGCCCTCCCCGCCGCGTACGGGCACGCCGAGCACCTGGTCCAGTTCCGACTCCGTGACGCCCAGATAACAGCGGGGCACCCGGAAGAAGATCATCTGGCAGTCCTCGCCGAAGCGCAGCAGGTGCCGTCGGGCCGGGTCGCAGAAGACCAGGTCGTTCGGCTCCAGCAGGGTCTTGGCACGCTCGTGGACGACGGTGACGGGCCCACGGACGTGGACGCCGAGGTAGACGTGGTTCCGGTCGTTCGCGTCCGGCATCTCGGAGAGCATCTGGACCAGCCACCCCGAGCGGGAGGAGGGCGGGGTCGGAGCAGTCGTCTGCCGGGGCACCCGTTCGGGCGCACGTGACATCAGTGTGAGGGTCATGGCGATTCCTAGCCGTGGGTTCGTGCGGGTGGAGCGCGGGTTCACGCCCCTCTCGCCGGCTCCTCGGCCAGGAACTCCTCCACCACGGAGTTGAAGGCCGGCGGATTCTCCAGGAAGGGGAAGTGCGAGCTCGCCACGTCGGAGGCGAAGACGTGCAGGCGTGCGCCGGGAATCCGCTCGGCGACGAAGCGCTGCGAGTCGGGGTGCACATGGCTTCCCTCACAGCCGATCACCAGGGTCGGCACATCGATCCGGGGAAGCACGTCGCGCCAGTCCTGCGCGCAGTGGTCGAAGAGCAGCGGTACGCCGACGTGGGCGGGTGTCGACCTGATCTCCTCGGCGACGAAGGCCAGCACCTCGGGGTCGGGCTCGCCGGAGAACATGCCGCGCACGAAGTCGGCGAGGACCGTGTCGCCCTCGGGACCCGCGAGGGCCGCGCCCAGGTACAACAGCCCCGACACGTCGAAGATGGCGCCGGAGTCCCGCTGTTCCCGCTCGGTCATCCACGGCACGGCTGCGACCGCCGCGGGCTGGTCGACGGCGACGAAGCGCCGGATCCGTCCGGCCCCGTACTGGTCGATGAAGCTCCACCACACCGAGACGCCCATGGACCAGCCCAGTGCGTCGAATCGGTCGAGACCGAGGTGGTCGACGAGTTCGAGCACGTCGCGGGAGAGCCGGGCGATGCGGTAGCCGTGACGCGGTTTGCCGGACTTGCCGTGGCCGCGGAGGTCGACGGTGACGATGCGACGAGCGGGCGCAAGACCCTCGACCTGGTGGCGGAACATCGCCTGCGTCTGCCCCCAGCCGTGCAGCATCACCAGCGGGACGCCCTCTCCGCCGGTGTCCTGGTACGCGAGCCGCGCGCCGTCCGTCGTGATCAGTTCTTTCATGACCTTTCCCCTGGTCAGAGGCGGTGCATCATCCCCGCCCGTCCCGAACATCATCGAATGGGGCCCGCCGCCCGCACCACCGCGAGCTGTAGGAATCGGGCCGCGGATCCTCCTCGCTTTGTCGAAGCGAGTCCGGGGTCACGGGGCCCCGTCCGCGCCCGGAGCGAGGAGTTCCTCGATCCTGAGGCCGAGGTGCAGGGTGAGCCGGTGGGCGCCGTCGTCGAGGTCGAGTCCGGTCGACTCCTGGATCTGACGCAGGCGGTAGTAGAGCGAAGTGCGGTGGATTCCCAGCGTGTCCGCGGTCCTGGGAATCGATCCCGCGTGTTCGAGGAAGCAGCGCAGGGTGTCCCGCAGGCGGTCTCCGCCATGAGCCTCGCTCAGGGTGCGGAGCGGCTTCGGGACCAGGGAGGCGTTCAGGGCGTGCTCGGGGAGCTGGAGCAGCACGGCGAGTTCCCCGAGCAGCTCCCAGTCACCGATGCTCTTCAGGGTGGGCAGTCGGCGTGCCGCGCGTGCCGCCACGAGCGCCTGCTCGTACGACGTCCAGGCGTCGTCCAGGCCGGGGTGCCGGCCGCCGACGCCGATCACGGGGTCCGCCGACGGGTCCAGGAAGGTGCGGAGTTCGCCGAGGATGCGGGCGGACTGGGCGGCGACCTCGTCCGGGCCGGGCGGCCGGTCACGGAGCTGGAGCAGCATCGCCCGCTCCTTGCCGATCGCGATGAGGCCCTGGGCGGAGCGCGTCTGCCGGAAACCCTCCAGCGCCGCCCACAGGGCCGCCTCGGACTGCCGGACGAGTTCCGTCCCGCAGTTCAGCTGGACGACGGTGACCAGGACGTGTTCCGCCGCCCCGAGCAGCCCGAGCTCCTTGCCGTGGCGACGCGCGGTGGTGCGTGCGGCGACGTCGGCGCCGACGAGTGCGAGGGCCAGGTCCCGTTCGTCGGTCTTCCGGGTGTCGGCGGCGATGTGTTCTCCGTACATCTGGGCCGACATGGCGTCCGCTGCCAGGGCGATGGCGGCGGTCTCCTCCTTCTCCAGCTTCTTCTCCGGCACGACCACCACGAGCAGTCCGAGGAGGTGCCCGTGCTCGCGCAGCGGCACGACGTAGCGGGGCAGCAGTCCGAGATCGTCACGGCCGTCGATGAACCCGGGTCTGGACCACCGGGTCACGCCCTGGGCGAGGACGTAGCGGATGGCGGCGTTGTCGGCGCGGCCCTGCAGCAGGGTGCCGATGCGCACCGGGTCCTCGTCGCCGAAGTGGCGGCTCGTGCAGACCATGCGGACCAGCGGGTCGTCGACGGCGACGGACCGGCCGAGCCGCTCCGCGAGCTCGTCGACGAGTGCCTGGAGCTCGGGGCTGCCGGGGCGGGCTCGCTGGAGCCTTGCGGTCATGCGCTGTTCCTCTCTCGATCAACTCTTCCCCGCGGACTTCTGCATTCCGCGGTTCTTGATCAGTCTGAGGAAACGACGACGTCGGCACATCGCATGAATCGTCCATTGCCACGACGCCCACATGGGATACGAAGCGACTACTCTCCGTCGTCACGATGCCTGACCAGCCGGGTCAGCTCGGTTCGCGAGGTGACGTCCAGCTTGGTGAAGGCCCGACGCAGGTGCGAGCTCACCGTGTGCGGTGAGAGGGAGAGGTGCTCGGCCGCCTGCTGGTTGGTCAGTCCTCGGGCCACGAGCCGTACCACCCGTAGCTCCGCGGCCGTCAACTCGGGCCATGCATCGGAGAGTCCGGCCGCCGAGGGCCGGCGGCGGACACCGGCGGTCCTCAGGCGCCGCCGCACCCGTGCGACGTCCCGTTCGGCGCCCGCTCGCGCATAGAGCGCGAGGGCCGTCTCGAAGTACGGCACGGCCTCGGACCTGCGGGTGGCCGCCAGCTTGCGTCCGGCGTCCTCCAGCGCCGACGCCCGGGCCAGTACCCGGGGGCAGTCCTCGTACAGCCGGACGGCCCGTACGAGAGGGGCGAGGTCGTTGTCGAGGAGCCCCCGGGCGTGCGCGGCGGTGGCGGCGAGGAACGGGAGGTCCGGATTGAGCACGGCTCGCTTCTCGGCCATGGCGACCGCCTGTGCTGCCCGTTCGTGCCTGCCTGCGCGCAGCGCCATACGGACGAGCACCGGGGCGTCGGCGGGGTCGATCAGGCCGGCGTAGGCGGGACGGTCCGCGGCCGGTGACGTCATCACCGCGTCGAGTTCGGCCATGGCGCGGTCGGGCCGGCCCTCGAAGTCGGCCATCAGCGCCAGCATCCAGGTGCCGAAGTGCCGGACGACGGGTGCGCCGTCGCTCCGCATGCGCCGCGCCTCCGCCGCGTACGCTTCCGCGGTCTGCCGGTCGTCGGTGTGGAGGGCGACGCGCAGCATCACGTACCGGAGCGTGACGTCGGCGAGGTTGCCCGGGCCGGGATCGTCGGTCGCCGGGGACGCGGCTTCGGCGTCGGCCCGGGCGTCCGACAGCCGTCCGGTCTCCAGGAGGATGCGGGTGCGGGTCATGAGCCACATGCGGGTGGCGGCCGTCCGGCCCTGCTCCCTGGTGATCCGGATGCCCTCCTCCGCGACGGCGAGCGCCTCCGCGGTGCGTCCGGTGGTGTTCGACAGGAGGGCGTGCCACAAGGCCTCCGGCACCCACAGCGAGGTGCTGACGCCCAGGGCGTCGGCCAGCGCGGCGGACCGCTCGGCCTGCCGGAACGCCTCGGTCAGGTCCATGCGGTGGAAGCTCACCGCCGAGCGGACCGTCGTCAGCGTGGCCTCGGCGGTGCGGTCCCCCGCTGTGGCCGCGGTCTCCCACGCCTCCGCGGCGACCTGCTCGGCCGCCGCGTGCTCGCCCGACATCGACAGGCCGACGGCGAGCATGGCGAGCAGCCGTCCCCTCGCGGTCACGGAGATCCCGGGCAGTTCCGCCCCGGCGCGGGCCTGCCGAACGGCCTCGGAGAAGTCGAACTGTACGGCGAGGCGTGTCAGGGCGAGGCGTATGAGCGCCTCGTCCTCGGGTCCGAGGCCGCCGGCCGCCAGGGCGGCGGCTCCCAGCTCACGCGCCCGGGCGGCCCGGCCCGTCTGCCAGAGCAGCGGGATCGTCTCGGCGATGATCCGCGGCCGCTCCGGAGCGTCCGCCGTGGTGAGTTCCAGGGCCTTGAGGCTGCGCTCCGCTGCGGGCCCGGGGGCGGTGGCCGCGAGTTCCGCCGCTTCGGTACGCAGCCGGTCGGCCTCCGCGGCGTCCCCCGGCGCCGCCCTCTCCGCCTCCGCGGCATCAGCCGGTGCTCTCCCCGGCGGCAGCCCGGCGGCCTGACGGCTCAGGGCCTGACGCAGGGGCAGGGGGAGGCCGGCCTCCACCGCCTCGCGGATCAGGTCGTGGCGGAAGGCGAGGTGATCGCCGCTCTCGGCGAGCAGATCGGCGTCGAGGGATTCCCGCACGGCTGTGATGAGCGCCGCCGAGGACCTGCCGAGCAGTTCGGCAAGCAGCGCGACGGTGACCGTGCCGCCCACGGCGGCCGCCGTCTGCACCAGCTCCCGCGCCTCGTCGGACAACTGGCCGAGGCGGCGCGCGACAGAGGGGAGTCCTCGTGGGGCGGGGGGTCCTGCCGACAGCCCGGCCGTGCCGTTCTCGATCGTCACCGCCTCCTCCCGCAGCGAGCCGAGCAGCTCGACCAGCAGCTGGGGGACCCCCTCGGCACGGTGGACGAGACGGAGGACGTCCGGGTCGGGAGGGGCGCCCAGGACGTCCTCGGTGATCCGCGCGACCGCCCGGTCCCCCAGTGCTCCGAGGACCAGCTCGCGTGCGCCCGCCTGACGGATCCTGTCCAGGGTCGTGCGCACCCCGGACGGCACGCTGCCGGCGCGCACGGCGACCAGCCACAGGATCGGGTGCGGCGAGAGTCCCGCCGCGAGGGTGTGGAACGTGAGAAGGGTCAGGTCGTCGCACCACTGGAGGTCGTCGAGGACGACGAGCAGGGGCCCGTTCCGAGCTGCCTCCCGCAGGCGGTCCCCCAGCTCCTGAAGCAGCCAGAACCGCTGGCCGGGTGTGGTGGCGAGGTCCCGGAGGCGTTGGGCGCCCGACAGCGGTTCCTCGCCGGAGAGTACGCCTTCGAGGAGCGGGCCGAACGGTACGAACTGTTCGTCGGGGTCCGCCGCCCCCTCGAACACCCGCGTCCCGCGCCCCCTCGCGGCCGCCGCGGCCTCGGCGAGGATCCTGGACCTGCCGATTCCGGCGGGACCCTCGACGCGGACGATCCCGCCTTCGCCCCGGCCGAGCGCGTCGAGCCGCTCCTCGATGAACGCCAGTTCGGCGTCCCTGCCCCGGAGGGGTGTCCGTACGCTGTGGAGCTCCTCGGGCACGGTCCTTGTCGTCACTCGGTTCACGCTCATACGGCGGAACAGTATGAACCATGTGAACCACACCGCCCTCGCCCGGCCCGGGGACCCGGATCAGTCGAAGCGCAGGTCGGCGAGTTGCCGTTCGAGGACGGTGACGTCGTCCTCGGGCTCCTCCCCGACCGGGCGCGCCGCCATGAGCGCGGCGAGCTCGGCGCCCGCGCGGCGGACGCGGCCGGGCAGGCCGTCGGTGTACTCGTCCCCACCCGAGCCCCAGTCCTCGGAGGCCGCGAACACGGCGGTGGGGACGACGACGGCGCGGAGGTAGGCGAAGAGCGGGCGCACGGCGTGCTCCAGGACCAGGGAGTGGCGGGCGGTTCCGCCCGTCGCGGCGGTCAGGACCGGCTTCCCGGTGAGGGCGTCCGGGTCGATCACGTCGAAGAAGGACTTGAAGAGACCGCTGTAGGACGCCGCGAACACGGGAGTCACGACGATCAGGCCGTCGGCCGCGGTCACCGCGTCGATCGCGGCGCTCAGTCGCGGAGGGGGAAATCCGGTCACGAGGTGGTTGGCGATGTCGCCGGCCAGTTCGCGCAGCTCCACGACCTCGGTGGACGCCTCGTGGCCCCGGGCGGTGAGTCCGTCGCGGGTGGACTCGGCCAGCCGGTCCGCGAGCAGGCGGGTGGAGGAGGGGGTGCTGAGGCCTGCGGAGACGACGGTCAGCTTCACGCGGCGGACACCTCCCGGGCGGCTCGGAGGGACGCGTGCGTGGGGGCCTCCGGCACGTCGGCCGAACGTCCCTCGGTGAATTCCCGCCGCAGTACGGGCACGACCTCTTCGCCGAGGATGTCGAGCTGTTCCAGGACGGTCTTCAGGGGCAGGCCCGCGTGGTCCATGAGGAACAGCTGGCGCTGGTAGTCGCCGACGGTCTCCCGGAACGACAGGGTCCGATCGATGACCTGCTGGGGAGAGCCCACCGTCAGCGGGGTCTGCTCGGTGAAGTCCTCCAGCGACGGGCCGTGGCCGTACACCGGTGCGTTGTCGAAGTAGGGCCGGAACTCCCGTACGGCGTCCTGGGAGTTCTTGCGCATGAAGACCTGTCCGCCCAGGCCGACGATCGCGTCCTCCGGCCGGCCGTGGCCGTGGTGCGCGAACCGGCGCCGGTACAGCTGCACCATGCGCCGGGTGTGGTCGGCCGGCCAGAAGATGTTGTTGTGGAAGAAGCCGTCGCCGTAGAACGCGGCCTGCTCCGCGATCTCGGGGGACCTGATGGATCCGTGCCAGACGAAGGGCGGGACGCCGTCCAGGGGCCGCGGTGTCGAGGTGAAGGCCTGGAGCGGCGTACGGAACGTGCCCTCCCAGTCCACGACGTCCTCGCGCCACAGCCGGCGCAGCAGCGCGTAGTTCTCCTTGGCGAGGTTGACGCCCTGGCGGATGTCCTGTCCGAACCACGGGTAGACGGGGCCGGTGTTGCCGCGGCCCAGCATGAGGTCGACCCGGCCGTCGGCCAGGTGCTGGAGCACCGCGTAGTCCTCGGCGATCTTCACCGGGTCGTTGGTGGTGATCAGCGTCGTGGACGTGGACAGGATCAGCTTCTCGGTGCGGGCCGCGACGTAGCCGAGCATGGTGGTCGGCGACGACGGTACGAACGGCGGGTTGTGGTGCTCGCCGGTCGCGAAGACGTCCAGGCCGACCTCCTCGGCCTTGAGCGCGATGGCGACCATCGCCTTGATGCGCTCGTGCTCGGTCGGGGTGCGGCCGGTGGTGGGGTCGGGGGTCACGTCCCCGACGGTGAAGATGCCGAACTGCATGGGGTGTCTGCTCTCCTGAGCTCGTCCGGGTCCCTCGCCGGGGAGCCGGGGGGAACCGGGGAGCCGGGTGACGCCGGGAGCTCCGGCGTCACCCGGCGGGGGTCAGTGGTGCGGCGTCACTTCGCCAGGAAGGTGAGGAGGGCGGTGTTGACCTCCTCCGCGTGGGTCCACAGCAGTCCGTGCGGGGCGCCCTCGATCTCGACGTAGTCGGCCGACGGCAGCGCCTTGTGGAAGGGGCGCGCGGTGCCCTCGGCGGGCAGGACGCGGTCGGCCGTGCCGTGCAGGATCAGCGCGGGCACGTCGACGGCCGGGATGTCGGCACGGAAGTCGGTGTACCAGGTCGCCGGCGCGGCGGACGCGGCGAAAAAACCGCCGCCGGCCGCGGTGTCCCAGCTGTGGCGGACCGCCTCCTCGCTGATCCGGCTGCCCAGGTTCTCGTCGAGGTTGTAGAAGTCCTCGAAGAAGGCCGTGTAGTAGGCGTACCGGTCGGCCTTCACGGCGGCGACGACCCCGTCGAAGAACTCCCTGGGGGCCACACCGTCCGGGTTGTCGTCGCTCTTGAGCAGGCAGGGCTCCAGCGAGGCCAGGAAGGCGACCTTGGCGACGCGGCCGGAACCGTAGGTGGACACGTAACGGGCGACCTCGCCGGTGCCCATGGAGAAGCCGACGAGGACCGCGTCGTTCAGGTCGAGGGTCTCCAGCACGGTGTGCAGGTCGGCCGCGAAGGTGTCGTAGTCGTAGCCGGTCGTCGGCTGCGAGGACCGCCCGAAGCCCCGCCGGTCGTACGTGATCACACGGTAACCGGCGTCGAGCAGCGCGGCGCTCTGCCGCTCCCAGGAACGGCCGTCGAGCGGGAAGCCGTGGATGAGGACCACCGGCTGCCCGGCTCCCTGGTCCTCGAAGTACAGCTCGATGGGGGCGGTGTTCTCCTGACCCACGGTGATGTACGGCATGGAGGTTCCCTCGTTTCGGGTGGACGGGTCCGCGCGAACGGAGCGGCGCGGTGTGCCCGTCACGCTAGGACCGGTCCCGCACCTCCTGTTGCCGTCCCGCGCACCGCACCTTGCACGGGGGCGCAGAGGTCGTTCAGTCGCCGGTGGCCGTTCCGGCGTCGTCCTCCGCGAGGACGATCCGGGCCAGGTGGACCCGTGAGCGCACCGCGAGCTTGCGGAAGATCGACACCAGATGGGTGTTGACCGTGTGCGGGGAGACGACGAGGGCCTCTGCGGCCGACCGGTTGGTGTGGCCCGCGGCGATCAGCCGGGCCACCTTGCGTTCCGAGGCCGTGAGCGCGTCCCAGCCCTGGTCGGCGCGTGGCCGGAGGCGTCCGGTGCGCCGGCCGGGGCGGGTTGTGGCCCGTTCCAGATCGGCCCGGACCCGGTCGGCCTCCGCGTCGGCCCCGGCCTGGACGTAGATGTCGTGCGCCCTGGTCAGGGCGGGTGCCGCGGCGGCGCCGCCCGAGGTCAGCAGCGCGCGCCCGAGGTCGGCGGACGCGGCGGCGAGGGGCAGCGGCCGGGGGCCGGTGAGGAGGAGGCGGACCGCGCGCTCCAGGAGTCCGTGGTCGCCGTTCACCAGAGCGGACGCGTGGGCGGCCGTCCCCCGGGAGGTCGGCACGGTGGGGTTGCGGATGGCGTGTGCGGCGGCCTGGGCCGTGAGGTCCTCGGCCAGGTTCCGGTCCCCGCCGCGCAGGGCGATCCGCACGGCCTGGACGACATGGGGGCGCAGCAGCCGCCACCGGAGGAAGGGGTGGTCGCGCTGCACGGACCGGACGAGTTCGGCCGCTGTCGCGTGGTCGCCGTCGGCATCGGCGACGACGGCCTCGAAGTACTGGTGCGTGGCGTGGTTACCGGTGTTCGGCCGATCGGCCACGGTCGCCCGTACGGTCTCCAGGTGTGCCCGCGCGGCCTCGCGGTCGCCGCGCAGCAACGCGAGGAGGCCGCGGTTGACGCGGATGTTGACCAGGTTGCCGGGCACATCGAGGTCCGCTTCGAGCCGCTCGGCGGTGACGAAGTCGGCGTCCGCGTCGTCGAGCCGGCCGAGCCCCATGTTCAGGGTTCCCTGGGCCCAGATCGACATGGCGGGGCGCAGGGGGGTGTCGCCCGCCGTCCGGAGCAGTCGCCGTACGGTGTCGAAGTCGTCCGTGTGGATCCGGGCGACGGCCTCTTCGGGAAGGAAGGCCGAGTCGAAAACGCTCAGCGCCGTGTGGTGTTCGACGGCCGCGGCGCAGTCGCCCGCGTTGAGGGCGATCTCGCCGAGACCCCACAGCGCGAGGACGCGGGCCTCCCGGTCACCGGCCCGCTCCGCCTCGGCGAGTGCCCGTTCGCCGGTCTCGCGGGCGGCCGCGAGGTCGCTCCCGCGGGACCGGGCCAGGGCCTGCCGTGCGGTCAGGCGGGCGCGGATCGCCGGGTCGGTGACGGCCGCCAGCGCCGCCGTCGAGCGGCGGGTCAGCTCGTGGACGTCGTCGAGGTGCCACAGCGTGTCGCCGAGTACGGACTGCAGACGGGCGAAGACGTCGAGGGGCGGCTGCCGGGCGAGCAGCGCGTCGCCGGTGTCCCGTGCCTGGGTGTACCGGCCCGCGCGGGTCAGCGCGACGATGGCCCGTTCTCCCACGTCGTACGCCAGGGGCGCACGGGGCGGTACGAGTTCCAGGGCGCGTACGGCCAGGTCGGCGGCGAGGTCGGGCATCACGGCGAGCACGTCCGCGGCGGCCGTGCCGAGCAGTCCGATCGCCTCCGTGTCGCCGGGTTCGGCGCTCTTCAGCAGGTGCGGGACGGCGTCGACGGAGCTCCGGCCCGCCGCGACGAGCCGGCTCGCGGCCTCCCGGTGCAGCGCCCGGCGTACGGAGGGGGCGAGGTCGGCGTACACCGCCTGGCGGAGCAGGTCGTGGCGGAACAGGAGGCGTTCGCCGTCGTCGTGGAGGAGGGCGGCGGCGATCGCCTCGTCCACTTCGGTGCTGAGTCCGGAGGCGGGCCGGCCGGACAGGGCGGCGGCGTCGGCGAGCGAGAACGCGCGGCCGAGTACCGAGCCGATCCGCAGGAAGTGCAGGGTGTCCGGCCGGAGGTCGGCCAGTCGGCCGCGTACGCCGAGGACCAGCCGCTCGGGCGGTTCCGGCCCCTCCGCGCCCGACGCCGCGATGCCCGCGAGCGTCTCGGACGCGAGGAAGGGGTTGCCGCCCGCCCCGTCGAGGAGCTCCTCGACCTGCGCCGGCACGTCCCCGCCGAGGACGTCGCGTGCCAGCTCGGCCAGGGCCGACTCCGACAGCGGCCGCAGCGGGAGGGTCGTCGTCCGCGGCCCCTGCCCGTACAGTTCCGGGTCCTCCCTGCCCGTGAGCAGCCAGAGGACCGGGGAGCTGAGCAGCCGTGCCGGCATGACGCTCAGGGCGAACCGGCTCAGCGGGTCGGCCCATTGGACGTCGTCGACGGCGATCAGTACGGGCGTGCCCGCCGAGCGTTCCTCGATCAGCTGGGCCAGCCGTTCGACGAGCCAGATGCGCTGGTCGTGGTGGCCCGCGAGGTCTGCGAAGTCCGTACCGGACAGCAGCGGCGGGTCGCCGTGCAGGAGGCCCGAGGCCAGTGAGGCGAGCGGTGCCAGCTCGTGCAGTTCCTCGGCGCGTCCGTGGCTGACGAGGAATCCGTGGGCCCGTGCGATCGAGACGGCCTCCTGGAGCAGCGCGGTCTTGCCGATCCCGGGCTCGCCCAGGAGCAGCGCGATCGCTCCTCCCTCGCCGTCGCGCACCGCCTCGACCAGGGCGCGCAGCCGCTCCAGCTCGGCTTCGCGGCCCCGCAGTCCGGGCCGGCTCAGGCCCGTCGCCACGGCTTGTTCCTCGGGCCGGTCGGGGCTCATCCCTTGACCGATCCGGCGAGCAGTCCCCGTGCGAAGTGCCGCCGGAGGGAGAAGAAGACGAGCAGCGGGACGAGCGCCGCCACGAAGGCTCCGGCGGTGAGCCGCTGCCACTCGTTGCCGTAGGTCCCGGCCAGGCTCGCCAGTCTGACCGTCATCGGCGCGGTCTCGGCCGTTCCGCCGGACAGCGTCAGGGCCACGAGGAGGTCGTTCCACACCCAGACGAACTGGATGACGGCGAAGCTGACCAGGGCCGGGCGGGCCAGCGGCAGCACGACCCGGAGCAGCAGGATCCCGTGCGACGCGCCGTCGACGCGGGCGGCCTCCATCAGGTCCCGGGGCAGCCCTGCCAGGAAGTTGTGCAGCAGGAACACCGCGAACGGCAGCGCGAAGACCGTGTGGGCGAACCAGACCTGGCCGAACCGCGCGGGACCGGTGAGGTGCCACGCGGGCAGGAACAACCAGCCCTGGGAGAAGAGCTTCAGGAGAGGGACGAGCGCCATCTGGAGCGGCACGACCTGGAGCGCGAAGATGCCGACGACGAGCGCGTCGCGCCCCCTGAAGTCGATCCAGGCCAGGGCGTACGCCGCGAAGAAGGCCAGGACGAGCGGGAACAGCACCGAGGGAACGGTGATGACGACGGAGTTGACGAAGTGCTCCGCGAGCCGCCCCGATCCGTTCCCGCCGCCGGACAGCACCTCGCCGTAGTTGTCGAGCGTGAGGTGCGGCGTACCGAACACGGTCCACCAGCCCGTCGTCTTGATCTCCTCCTCGGGACGGAACGAGGAGAGCAGGAGACCGAGGGTCGGTGTCGTCCAGAGGACCGCGATCACCACGGCGACCGACGTGAAGGCGCGGGAGGCCAGCCGCTCCCGGACGCCGTTCACCCCGTCCTCCGCCGCGCCCGGACCTGGTGGGCGACGAAGGGGGTGACGAGGAGGAAGAGGAGCACGGCGAGCGCCGCGCCGCGGCCCGTCTCGTCGTAGCGGAAGGCCTGGTCGTACATCTCGTGGGCGATGACGCCCGTGTCGAACTGTCCGCCGGTCGTCGTCTTGACGATGTCGAAGGCCTTGAAGGTGCCGATCGCCTGGGCGAGGAGCACGACGAGCAGCGTGGGCCTGATCGACGGCAGGGTGATCCGCCGGAAGATCTGCCGGGGGGACGCACCGTCGAGCAGGGCGGCCTCGGTCAGCTCGGCGGGTACGCCCCTGATCGCGCCGGCCAGCAGAACGGCCGCGAAGCCCGCCTGGGTCCACACCATCGCCACGATGAGGAACAGGACGTTCCAGGGGGAGTCCACGAGCCATTGCCGCGGTTCGCCGCCGAACGCGACGACGAGCTCGTTCAGCAGCCCGATCTGCCCGGCCTCCGCGGGACGGTAGGCGTAGACGAACTTCCAGACGACACCCGCGCCGACGAAGGAGATCGCCATCGGCATCAGCACGAGGGACAGCGCGAACGCCCTGAACCGCGACCGTGCGACGGCCGCCGCGTACAGCAGACCGACCGCGGTCGCCGTCAGCGGCACGAGCACCACCCACGCCAGGGTGTTGCGCAGCGCCACCAGCGACCGGTGGTCGGTGAACATCCACACGTAGTTGTCGAAGCCGGCCCACGTGTCTCCCCCGCTGCCGGTGAACGACAGCACCAGAGTGCGCAGACCGGGCAGGAGAAGGCCGACCGTGAGCAGCAGCAGCGTCGGGGCCAGCAGGATCAGGGCCGCGGCCCTCCTCCGTACCGGTCCCCGGTGCAGTGCGAGCAGGACCAGGGCGACCACCGCCGCGAAGGCGGCGACGCCCTGGAACAGGTACAGCAGCTTGGTCTGCTGGGCGACGGCGTCGAACGACATCAGTGGCTCGGCCAGGACCGTTCGACGGAGTCGGCGACCTGCCGGGTGCTCGCGCCGCCGATCCAGTCGACGGCTCCCTTCCAGAACGTCCCGGCGCCGACCGACGCCGGCATGAGGTCCGAGCCGTCGAACCTGAACTGTGTCCGGGGATCCTGGAGCAGCTGGATCGAGAGCTTGTCGACCGGGGTCGCGGCGTTCGCCGGGTCCACGCCCCTGTTCGCCGAGACGAACGGGCCCTTCTTCATCCGCGCGTTCGCGAAGTCCGCGGAGGCCAGGTACTCCTGGAACGCCCGCACCTCGGGACGGTCGGCGAACGCCGCGGTGAACACCCCACCGCCCAGTACGGGGCGGCCGGCCGGGTCGGCCCCCGGGAGGAGGAAGGTGTAGACGTCCTTGTCCGGTCCGATCTCGGTGCCCTTCGGCCACATGCCGGCGTAGAACGAGGCCTGGCGGTGCATCGCGCAGTCGCCGGAGAGAACCGGCGTGCCGGCCTCCTGGAAGGAGATCGACGCCATGGACCGGGCCGGGCCGAAGCCGCCGTTGGCGTACCGGTCGTTCTTGAGGATGGACCCCACGGTGTCCATGGCCTTGAGAACCCGGGGATCGTTGAACGGGATCTCGTGGGCGACCCACTGGTCGTAGACGTGCGTGCCCTGCTGGCGCAGCAGGACGTCCTCGATCCAGTCCGTCACGGGCCAGCCGGTCGCCTCGGCGGACTCGACGCCCGCGCACCACGGCTTGACGCCCGACGCGGCGACCTTCTCCGTGACGGTCATCAGCTCGGACCACGTGCGGGGAACGCTGAGTCCCCTGTCGCGGAAGAACTTCGGGGAGTACCAGACGAACGACTTCACGTTCGCGACGAGCGGCGTGCCGTAGAGGGTGCCGTCCACGGTCGCGTAGCTGTTCCAGTCCGCCGACCAGCCCTGCTTCGCCAGAGCGGCGACGCGGGCGCTCACGGGCTTGAGCTTCCCGTCCCGCGCGAAGCGTTCCAGGAGACCGGGCTGGGGGAAGAACGCCACGTCGGGTGCGTTCCCGCCCTCCACTCGGACCTGGATCTGGGCCTCGAACTCCCCGTCCCCCTCGTACTGGACGTCGATTCCCGTGCAGTCCGCGAAGTCCGCCCAGGTCTCTTCGAACAGATCGGCCTCCCGGTCCCGGTTCTCCGCGTAGACGGTGACCTTGGTGCCGGGATGCTTGCCGTACCGGGCGTACGGTGCGCAGTCCGCGATGGTGTGCGACCGCGAACCGCTGGCCTGCGGGGTGCCGCAGGCGGTGACGGCGAGGGCGATGACGGCGAGCGCGAGCCTCGCGCCGAACCTCATGGGTGTATCTCCTCCGATCGCCCGCCGCGTGTTCTCGGCGGGCGTTTCGGAAAGCTACAGCGTTCGAACGACATAGACCAATCGTTCGATGTTCAAGCGTCAGATCAGTGCCCCGTGGACCGGGCCGCGTCCATGATGAGCTCCACCACGGCCTGGGGCTGGGCGAGCATGACCAGATGCGAGGAGTCGACCTCGACGGTGGTCATGCCGGCGCGCCGGTAGCCGAAACGCTCCACATCGGGGTTGATCGTACGGTCGGCGGAGGCCACCAGGCCCCACGAGGGCTTGGTCTTCCACGCCGCCACCGGCGCCGCCTCCGAGAAGGCCCGCGCGGCCAGCGGGCGCTGGGAGACGGCGAGCACGGCGGCGAGGTCGGGGTCGACGTCCGCCGCGAACAGCTCGGGGAACCGGTCGATCGCCACCGAGACGTCGGTGCCGGTCTCGGTGGAGCCTGCCACTGGGAACGGGGTGTGGACGAGCGCGTCGGCGAGACCGGAGTCGGGGAAGCCGCCCTGCAGCTCGCCCAGGCTCTCGCCCTCCTCCAGCGCGTATCCCGCGAGGTACACCAGGGCGCGGACGTTGTCCTCCGTACCGGCGAGGGTGATGACGGCGCCGCCGTACGAGTGCCCCACCAGGATCACGGGGCCCTCGACGGCACGGACCACCGAGGCGATGTACGCGGCGTCGTCGACGAGGCTGCGGTTGGGCACCGCCGGGGCGATCACCTCCATGCCGGCGGCGGTCAGTTCGGGAATGACACGGGCGTAGCCGGAGGCGTCGGCGAAGGCGCCGTGGACCAGGACGACGGTGGGGCGGGCGTGTCGGGGCATGGGGAACTCCTCGGGTGAGAAGGGGGGCGGAATCGGGGTGTGTCAGAGGCCGAAGCGGGCGCGGCGCGTCTCGGGCACCAGCTCGGCGTACTCGGGGTGCTTGCCGATCCAGCCCCGGATGAAGGGGCAGTACGGCAGGACGCTCAGCCCACGGGCCCGGGCGTCGTCGAGGGCGCCGCGGGCGAGCAGCCCGCCCAGCCCCCGGCCGCCGAAGCGGGGATCGATCTCGGTGTGGATGAAGGCGATCTCGCCCTCCGAGAGGTGGTACTCGGCGAAGCCCGCGGTCTCGGTGCCGTCGTCGCCGGCGAGGATCTCGTACCGGGACTTCTCGGGCCGGTCGGTCACTCGGGGTTCCATGGGCGCTCCTGTGGGGTCGTGGTGTGACGGGGGCGGTGGCTGCGGTCAGAGCGTGCGGCGCACGCCCGCCTGGCGCTCCAGGTTGCGGAGCTGGACGGCGAGGTCGCCTTCCACGGCGAGGTGGGCGGGGCCGCTGCGGCCGAGGGGCAGGACCTGCTCGCTGCGCATGTCCTCGAGCATCAGGGCGAACGCCGTGTACATCGCGACGAGCGCCACCACGAGGCCGAGCGCCCCGGACGTGCGCGTCAGCCATTCGGCGCCGGTGACGCCCGCGAGACCGGTGGCCGCCCAGCGGGGCAGGGAGACCGCGATCACGAGCCACAGCGCCCGCTTGGGCCGGGTCACGGCGGACATCAGCGCGCCGAAGCAGAGGAGCGCCAGGTTGAAGACGCCGAGGACCTTCAGGCCGTCGGCCGCGCCGCTGAGCATGATGAGCGAGTACGGCAGCCAGCTGCCGGCGAACACCGCCATCAGGGTCGCCGCGATCACGTCACGGGCGCCGAAGGCCAGGAAGCTGACCAGGAGCTGGAGCACGAAGGCCGGCAGCACCGTGAAGGCGACGGCGGTGCGGGCCTCCTCGCCGAAGATCCCGAGCTGGAGGCAGCCCGTCATCACGGACGCGATGGCGATCGTGAAGAAGCCGAGCGGCATGGGTGAGGCGATGGGGCGCAGGTTGATCCGTGTCATCGACCGGAGGTCCGGCTCGAAACGGCGTCCGGGGAGCGCGGCCGGGTCCTGTTCACCGCCGTCGGCGGCCGGGGAGGCGGCAGTCATCGGATGTCTCTCTTTCAGTGATTTCAGTGATCGAAGCAGGGGTCGACGAAGGACGGCGTCGTCTCGGGGACGGAGCCGCGCGCGACGCGCCACCGGCGGTGCCGCTCGGACTCGGCGACGGCCTCGGCCACGAGCGACGCCTGACGGGCACCGCTCTGATATCCGCCGAAGTGGGCCACCGGGCTCCACTCGGGGCTCACCGGCGGGACGGCCTCGTCGAGGCCCTCGTACTCCGCGGTCGCCCAGACGATCCGGCCGCCGACGACGGTGAGGACGGACTCGATGTCGGGGATGACGTCCTCGGGAACGGTGAGGAAGTCGTCGGACAGGACAGCGAGGTCGCCGTACCAGCCTTCTCGCAGGCTTCCCTTGACGTCCTGTTCGCCCGTGAGCCGGGCGCCGCCGCGGGTGTAGAGGCCGAGGGCGGTCTCGCGGTCTATCAGGTTCCCGGCCGGGTAGAGGGTCGTGCCGCCGAGGGTGTGCCCCGTGACCAGCCAGTGAAGTGCGACCCAGGGGTTGTACGAGGAGACGCGGGTGGCGTCGGTTCCGGCGGCGACGGTCAGGCCGCGGTCGAGCATGGCCCGGACCGGCGGGGTGTGGGCGGCTGCCTCGGCGCCGTAGCGGCCGAGGAACGCGGCACCCTGGAAGGACATCCGGTTCTGCACCGAGACGGCGCCGCCGAGGGCCGCGATCCGGTCCAGGCTCGCGGCCGAGACGGTCTCCGCGTGGTCGAAGAGCCAGCGGTTGCCGCCGGGGAAGAGCCCTTCCGCCGCGAGCTTCTCGAAGACGGCCAGGTCGCGGCGGATCGTCTCGTCGTAGGTGGCGTGCAGCCGGAAGCCCCAGCCGTTCTCCATCAGCAGCCGGACGGCCTGCTCGAACTCTCCCTCGTAGCCCGCGGCGAGCTCGGGACGGGGCTCGGAGAAGTTCTCGAAGTCGGCGGCCGCCCAGGTCAGGTTCTCGCCCGCGCCGTTGAGCCGGAGCCACTCGTCCCCGTCGCCGGGCTTGATCGTCTCGGTCCAGCGCTTCAGGTCGGCGAGTTCCTGACCGGCCGTCTGCGGGAAGAGGTGGTAGGCGATCCGCAGGGACAGCTCCCCCGACCTGGCGAGGTCGGTGACCGTGGCGTAGTGGTCGGGGAAGTTCTGGAAGCCGCCGGCGGCGTCGACCGCCGAGGTCAGTCCGAAGCGGTTCAGCTCGCGCAGGAAGTGCCGGGTCGACGTCCGTTTGTCGGCCTCGTCGAGGGCCGGTGCCTTGGCCAGCGTCGAGTACAGGACGAGCGCGCTCGGAGCGGCGAGGAGCACCCCGTTGGGTTCGCCGTCCCGGCCCCGGACGATCTGTCCGCCGCGCGGATCGGGGGTGTCGCGGGTGAATCCGGCGGCCTGGACGGCGGCCCGGTTCATCAGCGCCGACTGGTAGAGGTGCAGGACGAAGACCGGGGTGTCGGGGGCGGCGGCGTTCAGCTCGGCGACGGTCGGCATCCGGCGCTCGGCGAACTGCTCGGCGGTCCAGCCGCCCACCACCCGGATCCACTGCCCCTTCGGGGTGCGGCCGGCCTGCTCGCGGAGCATGGCCAGGGCCTGGCGGAGGCTTCGTACGCCGTCCCAGCGCAGCTCCAGGACGTAGTTCAGGCCGCCCCGGATGACGTGCAGGTGCGAGTCGTTGAGGCCGGGGACCACCCGCCGGCCCAGGGCGTCGACGACCCGCGTGCCCGGCCCGACGAGGTGGGCGAGGTCGTGGTCGTCGCCGAGGGCCGCGACCCGGCCGTCGCGGATCGCGACGGCGCGGGCCTCGGGGCGGGCGGGGTCACCGGTGAACACCTTGGCGTTGCGGACGAGGAGGTCGGCGTGCTCGTGCTCCCGCCGCGGGGCGGGGACGAGGCCCGCCACCGGCATGCTCGTCGAAGGCTCGGTCATGGTCATGCGAGGGCCTTGCGGAGGGTGTCGACGGCGAGACCGATGGCGAGCTCCGCGCCCCGCGTCTCCCGCAGGGCGTTCAGCATGACGAAGTCGTGGATGACGCCCTGGACGCGCAGGGCGGTGACGGGGACTCCGGCGGCGCGGAGCTTCGCCGCGTACGCCTCGCCCTCGTCGCGCAGGACGTCGGCCTCGGCGGTGACGACCAGGGCGGGCGGCAGGCCGGTGAGCTGTTCGGTGGTGGCGCGGAGCGGGGAGGCGGTGATCTGGGTGCGCTCGGCCTCCTCGGTCGTGTACTGGTCCCAGAACCACTTCATGGCGTCACGGCGCAGGAAGTAGCCCTCCGCAAACTCGTGGTACGAGTCGGTGTCGAAGGCCGCGTCCGTGACCGGGTAGAAGAGGACCTGCTGGACGAGCGTGACGTCGCCGCGCTGCTTGGCCATCAGGGTGAGGGCGGCGGTCATGTTGCCGCCGACCGAGTCGCCGGCGACGGCGATCCGGGTGCCGTCGAGGTCCTTGTGGTGTCCCTCGCGGGCGATCCACTGGGCGACGCCGTAGTTCTGCTCGACGGCGACGGGGTAGCGGGCCTCGGGCGAGAGGTCGTACTCGGGGAAGACCACGGCCGCCCCCGTGCCGACGGCGAGTTCGCGGACGAGCCGGTCGTGGGTGTGGGCGTTGCCGAAGACCCAGCCGGCGCCGTGGATGTAGAGGATGACGGGGAGCGGGCCGGTCGCGCCGCGGGGGCGGACGATCCGGGCGCGGACGTCGCCGGTGGGACCGCCGTGGACGGTGATCCACTCCTCGTCGACGGCGGGCAGCGGGACGCCCTCACCGTTCTGGACGTCGTCCACGGCCTTGCGGCCGTCGGCGACGGGGATCTGGTAGAGGTACGGCGGCTGGGCGGTGGCGTCGGCGAAGGCCTGGGCGGCGGGTTCGAGGACCGGACGGTTCTTCATGAGGGCTTCTCCTTCGGGGGATGTGCGGGGCGGGTGTCAGCGGGTCGCCCGTGCGGCAGCGAGGATCACGTGGGTGACCACGGCCGGACGGGAGACCGCGACTGCGTGGGACGCGTCCACTTCGGTGATCTGCGAACCGGCGCGCCGGGCCATCCACCGTTCGGCGGCCGGCGGGATGTTCCTGTCGGCGGTGGCGATCAGCGCCCAGGACGGGATCGTCCTCCAGGCCGCTTCCCCGGCCTTCTCCTCCAGCGCGGCGGTGGCGACCGGGCGCTGGGTCACGGCCATGACGGCAGCGTCGGCGGTGGGGACGTCGGCGGCGAACTGCCGGTGGAACTTGGACCGTTCGATGACGAGTTCGGTGCCGGTGCCACCGCCGGGCAGCGGGTACGACCGCGGGTTCACGGTGTCTCCGAGCGTGGAGCCGGGGAACTTGGCGGCGAGCTCGGCCGCGCTCTCGCCCTTGTCCGGGGTGAACGCGGCGATGTAGACGAGGGCCTTCACACGGCTGTTGCCCACCGCGGCGCCACTGGTGACGGCGCCGCCGTAGGAGTGGCCGACCAGGACGACGGGTCCGTCGACGGCGGCCAGCACGCTGCGCAGGTAGGCGGTGTCCGCGGCGAGACCGCGCAGCGGGTTGGCGGGGGCCAGGACGGGGTAACCGGCGTGCTGCAGCCGCCTGATCGTGCCGCTCCAGCTGGAGGCGTCCGCGAACGCTCCGTGGACCAGGACGATCGTGGGCTTGGGACCGTGCCGGTCGGCGCCTTCGGCGGCGGGGCGGCTCGCGGGTGCGGCGCCGATCAGGGCGGCGAGCGTCGCGGGCATGGCGAGGGCGAGGGTGCGCCTCGTGAGCTGCATGGGTGGGTGTTTCCTTGTCGGATGGGGAAGCGTGGGGGTGTGCTCGGTCGAGCGGGAGGGGTACGCCGGTCGAGGGGGCGCGGGAGGGGGTAGCAGGCCTCAGAGGCCGTACGCCTCCAGGAGCCGGAGCCAGACCTCGCTCACCGTCGGGAAGGCGGGCACGGCGTGCCGGAGGCGGTCCAGGGGGACCTCGCCCACGATGGCCACGGTGGCCGTGTGGATGAGTTCGGTCGCCATCGGACCGGTGAGCGTGCAGCCGACGACGACCCCTCGGGTCTCGTCGACGACGAGCTTGGCGAGGCCATGGTAGTCGTCCGCGTGGAGCGCGGCACCGGCGACGTCGTCGATGCGGTACTCCACCGCGCGTACCGCGAGACCCGCTTCGCGTGCCGCGCGTTCCGTGAGACCGACGCTCGCGACCTCGGGACGGGTGAAGACGGCCTGGGAGACGGCCACTTGGTCCGCCCGCGCGCTCCACGCCTGCCAGCCTCCGGTGCCGGCCGGTCGGCCCGCGGCTCGCTCGGCGATGGCCGCCGCGCAGGCACGGGCCTGGTACTTGGCCATATGGGTCAGCGGCGCCCGGCGGTTGACGTCGCCGACGGCGTAGAGCCAGTCGCCCTCGACCGCGGTGACCCGACAGGTGTCGTCGACCGCAAGCCAGTCGCCCGCCGGCAGTCCGACGGAGTCGAGGCCGAGGTCCGCGGTGCACGGGCGCCGGCCGACGGCGGCGAGAACCTCGTCGCACACAAGAGTGGTGCCGTCGTCGGTCTCCACGGTCACGGTACGAGTGGTCTCGTCACGGGCGGCCCGGACGGCCGACACCCCGAAGCGGATGGTGACGCCCAGATCGCTCAGCCCCCGGGTGACCTCTTCTCCGGCGCACGGCTCCCAGCCGGTCAGCAGGGCCTGGTCGCGGACGAGGAGCGTGACGGAGGCGCCGAGCGAGCGCCACGCGGTGGCCATCTCGCAGGCGACCACTCCCCCGCCGATGACGACGAGCCGCGCGGGCACCGCGTCGGCGGTGGTGGCCTGCCGGTTGGTCCACACACCGATCCGGTCGAGCCCTTCGACCGGCGGAAGGGCGGGTTCCGTGCCGGTGCAGACCACGACCGCGCGCCGGGCCCGCAGGGTACGGACCGTGCCGTCGGCCCCGGTCACCTCCACCCGGCGCTCACCGGCGAGCCGTCCGTACCCCCGTACGAGCGCGATGCCCGCACCGTCGAGCCAGTCGGCCTGGCCGGTGTCGTCACCGCGCCCGGTGAAGCGGTCTCGGCGGGCCAGCACCCGCGCCGGATCGAGTGCCGCCGTGACCGCCTGCCGAGCCCCGTCGACCGAGCGGGCCTCCGCTCGGGCGGCGCCGGGACGCAGCAGGGCCTTGCTCGGCACGCAGGCACGGTAGGAGCACTCGCCGCCGACCGCCTCGGCCTCGACGACGACGGCGGTCAGCCCCGACCCGGCGGCCCGGCCGGCCACGACCTCTCCGGCCGGCCCGCCGCCGACCACGACGACGTCGTACGTGTCCATCAGCCGTGCACCAGAGGGGTGTCCACGAGGTGCTCGGCCAGGAACCACACCTGCGCCTCGCCGGTACGGATGACATCGGAGACGAGCAGGTCGGCGCTGCCCTCGTCGCCCTCCCCGGAAAGCCGGGCGGCGGCGTCGCGGGCGTCTGTCAGGATCCGCTCGTGCGCGTCGAGGAGCCGCGACAGCATGACGGGCACCGGCTCGACGCCGTCGGGCGGACGGGGGATCGACGTCAGTTCGGCGACGTGGCGCGGGTCCCCGACGGCGACGCCGCCGAGGCTCTGCACGCGCTCGGCCAGCGCGTCCACGATGGCCAGCTGGGCCTCCGCGTGCTTGTCCAGCATCAGGTGGAGCGAGTAGAAGGTCGCCCCGCGCATGAGCCAGTGGTGCTTCTTGTAGAGGGAGTAGAGGATCTGCGTGTCGGCGAGAACGCGGTTCAGCCGCTGGCAGGCGTACATGCGGGTGTCGTGACCGAGGCCGATCGGCAACTGCTTGAGCGTGCCGAACGCCTGGGTCTCGGCGCCCTTCTGGTGCAGCAACGGCTGGCCGCCGCCGTGCGGGTTCGTGAGGGTGTCCATCGAGTGCTCCTGTTCGGGAGAGAGGGAGGGGAAGGGTCCGACCGCCCGGTCGGGGGTGCGCGGGCGGCCGGACCCGGTCTGCGCGGCTCGCGCTCAGCGCTCGGCGGTCGCCGGGGCGGGGGGCCGGTGCAGGACGAGCCGGGTGAGGAGCCCGCTGCCGAGACCGGCCGCGAGCGCGAGGGCCGCCCACCACAGGGGGTACGGCGTGAGGCCGAGGGCCGCGTCGAGGGACCAGGCGCCGGGTCCGGTGGCGGCCAGGGCGGCGGCGGTGCCGATGAGGACGAGCGGGTACTCGTAGCCGTCGTTCTGCACCCAGAGGCCGTTGTGCCGTTTCACGGTGAGCGCGACGGTCATGACCCCGATGGTCCCGGTGGCGGCGAGCGGGGTCAGGAGGCCGGCGGCGAGCAGCAGGCCCGATCCGATCTGGCCGCCGCCCGCCGCCAGCGCGGTGACGGCTCCGCCGCGGAAACCGTCGGCGCGGAACTCCTCCGTGCCGCCTTCGAGTCCCCTGCCGCCCAGGTGCGAACTGACCTTCTGCACACCGTGGCCGGCGACGAGCAGTCCCACCAGCAGACGCAGGATCAGAATGCCGGTGTCCACAGGGGTCAGCCGGCCGCGTGCGCGCCGATGACCGACTGCGCGTACACGACGCCCAGGCCGTACGCGCCCGCGTGCGCCTTGACGATCTCCATGACGTCGCCGTACGTCTCCTGACGCGCCCAGTCGCGCTGCAGCTCCAGGAGGACCTGGACCCAGGTCACGGGCACCGCGCCGGCGGCGATCATCCGCTGCAGGGCGTGCTCGTGGGCGGCCGGGCTGACGCCGCCGGAGGCGTCGGTCACGACGTACACCTCGTAGCCCTGCTCGAGCGCCGAGAGCGCGGGCAGCACCAGGCAGACCTCGGTCCACAGACCCGCCAGGACGATCTTCCTGCGCCCGGTCGCCCTGACCGCCGCCACGAGGGCCTCGTCCTCCCAGGCGTTCATGGTGGTGCGGTCGATGACCTCGTGCTTGGGGAACACCTCGGCGAGCTGCGGCAGCAGGGGCCCGGAGAACGACTCGGCGGCGACCGTGGTCAGGACGGCCGGAACGTCGAACGCCTTGGCCGCCTTGGCGAGACCCACGGTGCTGTTGATGATCGCGGCACGGTCGCCGCTTCCGGTGCCGAAGAACATCTGCGGCTGGTGGTCCACGAAGAGCATGACGGCGTTGTCGGGCGTCAGCAGGTCCGCACTCGGGGCGGCCTGGACCTTGGCGATGTCGAACATGAGGGGTCCTCTCGGAGCAGTCGGTACGGTGCCGTCCGCGCGTGGCAGCTCGGCACTCCCGAAAACTACGGCCCGCGCGACCGGCCGACTTTCCTCCCCGCGCCCAGGTGTTGGCACGACAGCGCATGACTGTCGAGCACGCGGGCCCTGAGTGGCGCGGAGCACTCGGACCGCGGCATCCGCGGGTTCCGCGAACGCCACCGCGGTCCGACGGCGCACCTGAGCCCGTGCCAGAGAGCCCCTAGAGGATGTCCGGAAAGTCATGGGAGCCAGAGCCGTAGGCAGGCGAGGGTGACCATGGCCGGGTGGTGGACGGCTCGTTTGTCGTAGCGGGTGGCCGGGGCCCGGTTCTGTCTGGGCCGGCTGAAGCAGTGTTCGACGACGTTGCGCCGCCGGTAGGCGGTCCGGTCGAGCCGGCAGCGGGTCTCGCCTCGGCGGATGCGTTCGTTGATCTGGTCGATCCGCTTCCCAGGGCCCCCTTTTCGGGCCCGGCCGCGTGCTGGTGGGCCGCCAACCCCACGCCGCCCATGGCCACAGGAACGCTCATCCGGCCTGGCGCAGGGCGGGAGCGGCGCCTGCTGGGAGGGCACGGCCACCGCGTGGGCTGCGCGGTGCGGTCGCTTCGCAGACAGCACCGACACGGCCCACAGCACCCTGCCGCTACGGCGAAGGGAGCCGAAGCAGAACCACCGATGGTCCTGAGACGGAAGCGGCCATGGGGCCGCCTCTACGCGGATGCCTGGCTTCTTCCGGTCGGTCTGGTTGGCGATGAGTGTCTGGCGAATTTCGGCGGCGGTCTTGCGGGCGTGCCTGGACGGCTACATCGCCGCGCCCGGCGACGACATCGGCTGGAGCGTGCCGAGCGACGAGCTGTTCCAGTTCTGGTCCGACCGGTTGCAGGCGACCGACCTGACGCTGTACGGGCGCAAGCTGTGGCAGACGATGAGCTCCTACTGGCCGACCGGTGACCAGCAGCCGGGCGCCACCCCTGCGGAGATCGAGTTCGCGCGCCGCTGGCGGGACATGTCGAAGGTGGTGTTCTCCTCGACGATCGACGAGGTCGACTGGAACACCCTCCTGGTCACCGGCGACGCGGTCGCCGAGATCAGACGGCTCAAGGCCGAGGACGGCGGCCCGATGGACATCGGCGGAGCGACGCTCGCCGGGGCGGCCATGCGGGCCGGGCTGATCGACGAGTACGTGCTGGCCACCGCGCCGGTCCTGGTGGGCGGCGGCACGCCGTTCTTCACCGCGCTGGACAACTGGGTGAACCTCAAGCTGGTGGAGACGCGGACGCTTCCCTGCGGCGTGGTCCTGACCAGGTACGAGACGAGGCGCTGAGCATCAGCGCCCACGCGCTGGGGACTGCCTCGAAGTGATGTGCGTAGCGGTGCGGGCAGCAGAACCTCAGCGCTCCCACCCGGCGGCCCGACCCCCACCCCTCTGGACGCGCTCCGCGCGACAGTGCTCCCACCATGCCGTCGCTGTCCTCGCCACGAACACGCCGAGAACCTGCCGCGGTGCCAGCTGACGTCCCCACAGCAAGTGACTCCGTCACTTCGAAACACCACCTGGTCTCACGGAGATGTCATTTTCTCGCGAAACGTCTGGCGACCTCGGGCCGCGGCATCGAGCACGTGAGTGCCTGGCGGTCTACGCGAGGCCACCGTTGCTCATCAGCAACTGGCCGTTGATCCACTCGCCTTCCCGGGAGCACAGGAAGTCCACGAGATGCGCGGTGTCCTGCGGAGTGCCCAGACGGCCAAGCGGGGTGTTGCGGACGCATTGCTCCCGGATCTCCTCGGACATCCAGCCGGTGTCGATCGGTCCGGGGTTGATCACGTTGGCGGTCACGCCGAGGTGGGCGAGTTCACGGGCGGCGGCCAGGGTAATGCGGTCGAGGGCTCCCTTGCTCGCTCCGTAAGGCAGGTTGCCGACAGTGTGATCGCTGGTCAGGCTAATGACCCGGCCGGTTCCTGGGGCTGCTGCGAAGCGGCGGCCGAACTCGCGGATGAGGAGCCAGGTGGCGCGCGCGTTGACGGCGAAGTGCCGGTCGAAACTCTCGACGGTGGTGTCGAGCAGACCGGAGTCGACCGACTCGCAGTGGCACATCACCAGCGCAGTCACGTTGCCCAGCCTTTGTTCGGCCTCGTCGAAGACGCGTGCCGGGGCGTCCGGGTCGGCGAGGTCCGCCTCGATCGCCGTGCTGGACGCACCGTGTTCGGCCAGAGCTTGGCTGATCACTTCGGTGGCACCGGCCTCCCTGCCCCAGGCCATGCGGTCGTCGTAGGGAGTCCAGTAAGTGAAGGCGATGTCCCAGCCCGATGCTGCCAGGCGGCGGGCGATGCCGACGCCGATGCCTACGGTGCGGCCCACGCCGGTGACCAGGGCGAGCGGGCGCATCCGGCCGGGGGCGGTCTGGTCTTGATCGGTGCTCGTCGTCACGGTCCGGGATCGTCCCCGACCGGCACCGGAGCGTCAATCGCTTTTCCTATGACCGCGGTCGTCCCAGATCAGATGGCTTCGATTGCGGCTCGTGGCATGGGGCTGTGTCCCGACCGGCGAGTCTCACAACGGCGGCATAAGTGCCATCGACGTGCCATCGGAGACGAGATTGTGCCGCGAAATCTGAGACCCGGCACGCCTCCTTTCAGGTCTGGGCCATGTCGACGAAGCGGGAGTAGTGGCCCTGGAAGGCGGTAGCGATCGTGGCGGTGGGTCCCTGGCGGTGCTTGGCGACGATGAGGTCGGCTTCGCCTGCTCTGGGTGAGAGCCTCTCGTAGGCGTCCTCGCGGTGGAGGAGGATGACAAGGTCGGCCATCTCTTCCAGGGTGCCGGAGTCGCGCAGGTCGCTGATCACGGGTTTTTTGTCGGTGCGTTGCTCGGGGCCGCGGGTGAGATCGGACACGGCGATGATGGGGATCTCGAGTTCCTTGGCCAGGGCCTTGAGGCCGCGGGCGATCTCGGAGACTTCTTCGTAGCGGGAGCTGAAGCGGCGGGTGCCGTAGTCGAGGGTCTGCAGGGAGTCGACGACGACCAGGCGGACACCGTTGCGCATGCGCAGCCGGCGGCACTGGGCTCGTAGATCGAGAAGGGTCACGGCCCCCGCGTCCTGGATGTAGAGCGGGGCAGAGGCGACATCGGGCATCCGTTTGGCGAGCCGGTGCCAGTCCTCGTCCTTCATCGTGCCGCTGCGCATGGAGTGGAGGGCGACACGTGCTTCGGCGGACAGGATCCGCATGGTGATCTCGTTGCGGCCAGACTGCAGGCTGAAGAGCACGCTGGGCGTGTTGTGCTTGACGGAGGCGCTGCGGAGGAAGTCCATGGCCAGGGTGGATTTCCCCATGGCAGGACGAGCGGCGATGACGATCAGGTGTCCGGGCATGAGACCGCCGGTCAGGGCGTCAAGCTCGGTGAACCCGGTGGGGACGCCGGGCAACGTTCCTGACCGGCTGCCGATGGCTTCGATGTCGTCGAGCGCGCCTTCCATGATGTCGCCCAGAGGCAGGGCGTTGCCGGAGGGGTGCTGACGGCTCGTGGCCTTGAAGAAGGCGCTCTGGGCCGCTTCCAGGACCTCGTCGGCGTCGTCGATGTCCGCATCCGTTACGAGACGTTCGGCCTTGCGGGCCGCATCGACGGTCGCCCTGAGGACTGCCGCGTCCTTCACCCGTTGCGCCGCCGCGTTGGGATCCTTCCGGGCGCCGGGTGCGTGGGCCAGGTCGTGGACGACGTCACGGCTGATGGTCTCCAGCTGTTTCTGCTTGTCCAGCTCGGCTTCGACCAGAGTGGGATCGGCGGGGATCCCGGCGCTGAAGAGGCCAAGAACGACTGAGTACAGCAGCCGATGGCCGGGGTCGTGGAAATCGTCCGGCACCAGCGTCGTCGCAACGTCCGCGATGGAGTCCTTCGACAGCATCATCGCCCCGAGAACAGCACGCTCAGCGGCGAGATCGACGGGCATGCCGTCCTTGTGAGTGCCCATCGTCTCCCCCACCCTCCATGACGCACGTCTTGATCGCAGTCACACGGTAAAACGCCGCCTCGAACGCGGCCATGCTCTCTTGCTGATTCGTCAGATCGAGGACCAGCCTGGTCCTTTCAACCATGGGTGGCATCCGGGAAGCAGCCGAACGCTGCGGTTCCCTGCTCACGGGCGGAACCGCTCGCCCGAAGGTCACGGCGGCGCGGTGCATCAACCGTCTCAAGCAGTGGCGAGGCCTGGCCACGCGAACGGACAAGCTTGCGATCGCCTATCAGGCCGCACTCCACCTCGCCGCCATCCTCATCGGGGCACGCCGATGACCACGGAACGAGAACCTAGACCCGTTCCAGCGGGCGGTGAGGGAGGGGCGGGAGCTCAAGCCGGATGGAATCGTCGGGGCGGACGGTCCCTCCACGGCGGACCACAGCCATGACGCCACACTTGAAGGTGAACTCGCCGGACAAGGGGTCCATGGCGAAGACCTCACCGAGCAGCCCCTTGCGGAAGTCGTTGATCTTCGAGCACGGGTTGCGCAGTCCTGTCACCTCAAGCACCGCCTGCTCCCCGAGATGGAGCAGAGCGCCGGTGGGCAGGCTCAACAGGTTCACCCCGCGCGTGGTGATGTTCTCGCCGAGCTGGCCTGCAGAGACTTCGAAGCCCTTGAGCGCGAGTTCGTCGAAGAGTTCCTCGTGCATCAGGTGGACCTGGCGCAGGTTGGGCAGGTCCGGCTCGTAGGTCATGCGGAACTGGTGGCGGATCGTCTCACCTGCGTGAACGTCTCCTTCCACTCCGATCCCCGTGAGCAGCGTGATGGAATCGCGATTGGGCTTGCTGAACGAGTACGCCTCGTTACGGCTCACTGCGGCGACCTGACCAGGCATCACGCTCTCCACCCGTTGTCGTTCTGCGGCCGGTCGATCATAAAGGCGGTGCGACCAGCCTTGTGAGGATGGCGTGCAGTGAGCGGACTTCATCGGACGGATGCGTCAGGTCCGGCACCCGACCGGCATCGCCCCGTCACCGAGCACCGAGGAGACAGCTCCTAGTACTGCATCGGTGTTTGCCGTGACTGGTGGCCAGGTCATTCGTTGGTGTGTTCATGGGTGGGGAACTTGCTGATGCCCGGTCGGGGGCGGGTGAACTGAGGGCTCTGCATGAGCGGTTCGTGCACCGTTTTGCCAGGTCGGAGCCGCGTGAGTCGGCGCTGGCGTATATGCGGGGCCTGGTCGCTCCACTCGAGCGGAAGAACGGCTGGACGCTTGCCGAGGAGGCCGGGCATGCGGGCCCGGACCGGATCCACCGGCTGCTGAACCGGATCGACTGGGACGCGGACGAGGTCCTGGACGATGTCCGCGAGTACGTCGTCGAGCATCTCGGCAACCCGCAGGCGGTGCTGATCGTGGACGACACCGGCTTCCTGAAGAAGGGGATCCGGTCGGCCGGGGTCCAGCGCCAGTACTCCGGAACCGCGGGCCGGACGGAGAACTGCCAGGTCGGCGTGTTCCTCGCCTATGCCGCCGGCCGCGGCCGCACCCTGATCGACCGGCGTCTCTACCTGCCGGCGTCCTGGACCGACGACCGCGAACGCTGCCGGCGGGCCGGCATCGGCGACACGGTCGTTTTCGAGACCAAGGTCGCCATCGCCCGGGCCATGGTCCGCCGGGCGATCGAGGAAAAGATTCCGTTCCGGTGGGTCACCGCGGACGCCGGCTATGGCTATTCCAAGAGCTGGCGGACCGAGCTGGAACGGGCGGACGTCTTCCACGTCATGGCCACCACCCGCCACGACACCGTCGTGACCCGCTGGGCCATCGATCATCCCGTCCACGACCTGTTCCACGAGCTGCCGAGGCAGAAGTGGAAGCGCCGATCCTGCGGGAACGGGGCCCACGGGCCGCGGGTGTTCGACTGGGCCAGGGTCGAGGTCCGGCCCTGGCACCGGGAGGACCGGCGGCACTGGGTGATCGCCCGCCGCAGCGTGAGCCGGCCCCAGGAGATCTCCTACTACATCGCCTACTGCCCCGCCGACACCACACTTGACCAGCTGATCTGTGTCGCCGGGGCCCGGTGGGCGGTCGAGGAGTGCTTCCAGAGCGCGAAGCAGGAATGCGGCCTGGACGACTACCAGGTCCGCCGCTACCCCGGCTGGCACCGCCACATCACCCTGGCCATGGCCGCCCACGCCTGCCTCACCGCCCTGCGGGCCCGCGAACTCGACGCCGACAAAGCAGAAACGGATCCTCCGGCCTCGTCCCCCTCAGCCTTCCCGAGCTCAGACGGCTGATCCACCACCTCACCCACCGCCGGCCGGCCTCGGTCGACCATGTCCTGCACTGGTCGACCTGGCGACGCCGACGCCAATACCAAGCTCGTCTCAGCCACTACCAACGACGCGGCCACACACCACCAGAAACTGCCCAACCATCAGGTCAAAGACCGTTGCAGTACTAGGGGGTGTCTTCAAAGCTGATCAAGTGATGAGAGATCATGTCGGCCATGGTGCGTCGTCATGAGCTCTCGGATGCCGAGTGGGCTGTGCTGTCACGGTTCCTGCCGAGTTCGGGGACCGCGGGCCGGCCCCGCACGGACGACCGGTTGGTGCTGAACGGGATCGTGTGGAAGCTACGGACCGGCTCGGCCTGGCGGGACGTGCCCGAGCGGTACGGCTCCTGGCAGACCCTGTACACCCGGTTCCGCAGGTGGGCCCTGGACGGCACGTTCTCCCGGGTACTGCGGCAGGTCCAGGCGGAGAAGGACACGGCCGGGGACCTCGACTGGCTGGTCTCGGTCGACTCCACGATCGTGCGGGCCCACCAGCACGCCACCGGCGGCAAAAGGGGGCACGAGACGGGGACGAAGCGGGTGATCACGCCCTCGGCCGATCCCGTGGCGGACTGAGCACCAAGCTCCACCTGGCCTGCGACGGGCGAGGGCGCCCGCTCGGCTTCGTCCTCTCGGGCGGCAACGCGAACGACTGCACCCGGTTCGAAGCCGTCCTGGAGTCGATCCGCGTTCCCCGCAACGGGCCGGGCCGTCCGCGCACCCGGCCCGACCACGTCATCGCCGACAAGGGCTACAGCTCCCGGAAGATCCGCCGCTACCTGCGACGACGCGGCATCACCCACACGATCCCCGAACGCGTCGACCAGGCCCTCGGGCGCCTCAACCGGGGCTCGCACGGCGGCCGGCCACCCGCTTTCGACCGGCGGATCTACCGCCTCCGCAACGTAGTCGAACGCTGCTTCAACCGGTTGAAGCAATGGCGCGGCTTGGCCACCCGCTACGACAAAACCCGCGAGTCCTACCAGGCTGCCGTCACCATCGCCTCAATCCTGCTCTGGATCTGACCCCTTTGAAGACGATCTCTAGGGCAGGGAGGCCAGCTCCCAGTCGAGGTCCCAGAGCTTGGGGCCGTCGGTGTCCGTCGGACCGCCTGTGGTGAGCACAAACTGGTCGTGGGCGGGGAGAACGGCGCACGAGGCCCCTGCCGGATGGGCTTCGACGACTCGGATGCAGTGGCCGGAGTCGGTCTGCCAGATCCGGAGGCTGCCGGCCAGGTCGACGGACACCGCGAAACGCCCGTCCTGAGTGAGGTGGGCGTCGGCCGCCCCGCCGGGAATCGGGTCGAAGGTGCGCACGCACCGGCCACTGGCCGTATCCCACAGTCGGAGTGCGGCGTTCTCACGGCCGGTGCTGCACAAGGCGAAACGGCCGTCGGAGCTCAAGCTGACCGACATCAGCCGGCCGTTCCCGCCCATGGTGCCCACGCACTGACCGGTCCGCAGATCCCACAACCGGACGGTGCCGTCCCAGCCCGCCGACGCCGCCGTACGGCCGTCGGGGGTGCTGCTCAGGCCGCTGACCTCAGCGGAGTGTCCGGGCATGGCGTGCAGACGGCGCGGTTCGGCCGGGGCCAGGTCCCACAGCTGAAGACTGCCGTCATAACCGCCCAGCAGGATCCGATCGTCGTCCGCCGTCCAGTGCAGGGAGCGGATCGCGTAATCGCCGCCGACGCGTCGGATCTCGCCGGTGTCCCGCTGCCAGAGACAGAGCTCGGAGCTGGTCATCTCCCCGTTGTTCACCATGAGCTTCTGGATGTCCGCCTGCACCATCAGAACCCGTGTGCCTCTGATGGCCAGGTTCCGCAGGAGCTTTCCGCCACTGAGCCGCCGGCCCTCGAGGCGGGCGCCCGTGGCGACGTCCCACACCTGAACCCCTGCCATGTCGCCGGTGACCGCGAATCGGCCGTCGGCCGACAAGCCGACATGGTTCTGCTCCGCGGTGCCGAGCGTGCGTAGCTGGGACACGCTCCGCAGGCCGACTCGGGTGGTGTGCCGGCCCAGCTTGCGCCAAGAGGCGAGGACCTCCGGCGCCCGTTCGTAGCCGTGCTCTGCCCGCGCTTGCGTGAGCCCCTCGAGCGCGTCGGAATACCGGCCGTCCGAGATCGCGCGCTCGGCCCGGGCGACCAGTGTGCGTACCCGCTGCGCGGTGCTGTTCAGATCGGACTGCGGGCGGGGCCGGCTGATCTGCGCGCTGGCGTGATAGGCGCCGGGCAGCTCCCAGAAGCGCAATGTATGGTCCTTGCCCAAGGAGAGGCCGAACCTTTCGCCCCCGGGAACATCGGGAAGCGTGACGAACCGCACGTCGCACACGTCACCGTCATGACCGCGGAACGTGCGGACGCAGCGGCCGGTGCGCAGATCCCAGTAGCGAACGGTCTGGTCTCTGGCCCCCGAAAGCAGGAACCGGCTGTCGGACCGCAACGCCAGGTTGTCCACCCCTTCGGTGTGTCCCCTCATGACCCGGACACAGCGGCCCTGCTCCAGGTCCCAGACGCGGATCGTGGTGTCGAGGATTCCCGCCGAGACCATGAGGCGTCCGTCGGCGCTGAGGCACAGGGCGTTCATCGAGAAGGGCTGCCCGGCGACGAACTGCCTGAGGCACCGGCCGGAGGCCACGTCCCACAGCCACGCCGTGCCGTACATGGCGCTGCTGGACACCACTCTGCGACCGTCGGGGCTCATCGCGAGGGACACCGAGTTCTGCTCCGGCTCGCCGACGGCCGCCAGGAGTGTGCTGTTGCGCAGGTCCCAGACCTGGACCGTCCCGTCGGAGGCGGTCCAGGCCCCGACGCTGCCGTCATGGGACACGCGCACCGCGGTTTGATTGATCCTCTCTTCGCGCACCCGAGTGCCCTCGAAGACCTGGACACAGCGCTCCCGTGGGATGTCCCAGAGCCGCACGTCGCCGTCGAATCCGGCGGTGAGGGCGTAGCGGCCGTCAGGGGTGACGTCCACGTCGTGCACCGGCCCGGAGTGCCCGGACAGGGCGAACAGACGGCCCTTCTCCTGGTCGGCGGATTTCCAGACGATCACGCTGCCGCTGCCGTGCCCGGCAACGATGACGCCCGCGTCCGGCGTGGCGCGGAGCGCCCCCTCCTTGTGGTTCAGCGGCCTTCCGGGCGGCATGGGGGGCAATCCAGGGCGGTCCCTTTCCGGCCAGCGCTGCCAGGGCATCGGCAGCGTCGCGGCACACCCGGCCTTGACGACCTCTCCCGCCGCAATCGCCTGCAGAGCGGCACGGGCCTCCGGTTCGGCCGGTCCGTCGCCGTGCTCGGCCAGCGACGCGCAGGCCGCATCGACGTCGCCTCGTTCCATGTGCACCAGCGCGAGCAGATGGCGTTGCCGCCCGCCGGGCCCGGTCTCCGGCCCGAGCCCTTCGAGTTCGGCGAGCATGCTCTCGTCGCTGATCTCGCCGCGCCGCCAACGGCGCATCCCCGCGTTGTACGTGCTCTGCGGATGCCGTGGATCCGCCTCCAGGGCCTGGACGAACAGCTTGTCCGCCTCGGCGGGCCGGTCGAGGTCGAGCAGGGAGAGGGCCCGGTTGTTGAGCTCGTCGGCGCGCAGATCGGCCGGCACCGGTTCCGGCCGTGGGTACGGCCGGCCGGTCGCGCTCCGGTGGATCTCCACGAGTTCGGCGGCCACCTCGGCCATGGTGCCCGGCCGGTCGGCTGGATCTCTTTCGAGACAGCGGCCGAGCAGCGCGGCGAGACCGGCCGGCATCTCGGGGAGCCCGGGCCTGCCGCCCGGTCCGTCGGCGAGGTACTCCGCCAGTGCCCGGCCGGCCTCGTCTCCCCTCGGCCAGGTGCGCCGGCCGGTGAACACCTGGAGCACGGACGTGGCGTAGCTGTAGATGTCGGTGCGACGGCTCAGCGCACGATTGGCCAGCTGTTCCGGGGACGCGTACTCCCGCGTCAGACCGGCACGGCCCACCAGGACGCTGTCGGCGTCCCCCGCGTCCCGTCCGTCACCGAGGGAAGCGGCCGCCGGTCCGGGGGCACCGGTGCGGGCTCTGGCCAGTCCGAAGTCGGTGACCTTGACGATGATGTCGCCGCCCGCGGTGTCGATCAGGACGTTCGCCGGTTTGACGTCCTGGTGCACCAGCCTGTTGCGGTGGGCGTGCTCCAGGCCCCAGGCGAACTGGATCGCCACGTCCAGGGCGCGCCGCACGGCCTCTGCGGGAGCCAGACCCCGGAGGATCCGGCCGCTCGCGATCCAGCTGTGGAGGTTGCCGTCCGGGACGTACTCGGCGAAGACGGTCGGAAGACCGTCGAGCCTGCGGACATAATGGCAGCCGCAGATGTTCGGGTGGAGTCCCAGGTTCACCCAGGCCTCCGCCTCGCTGACGAACTGCCGCTCGTCCCGGCTCCGCGACGCGTCCCGGAAGGGACGCTTCGCGGCCAGATCGATGCCCCATTGAAGGTGCCTGACCTGGTAGACGATCCCCATCCCGCCCTTCCCGGCCACCCCCACCACCCGGTACCGGTCGTCGATGACCTCGCCTGTCCGCCACTCGGGGAACTGCTCGGGCGCTTGCATGTCAGGCCTCCTCGCCGAGTACGTACAGGTCTTGGGGCAGCAGGGTCGCGCTCTTCAGCAACGCCTGGATCAGGTTGTGGTTGAGGGTGTTGCCCACGGGCTCGCCGACCCCTTCCTCCCGCAGCAGTCCGGCCACGGGGTCGCGGCCGCTCGCGAGGCGCTTGCGGACCGTGGCGACCGTGTGCTCGGCGATCCTCGCCGTCCAGGTGCGCTGGGGTGCGGCACGGGACAGATCATCGGCCACCTGCTTCCACGACGCGGGCTGGGGATAGCGCTCCTGGCGCAGATACCGCTGAGCCAACGCGATGAGCACAAGGCGCTCGGTGTTGCTCAGGTCGTATACGTCGTCCGTGGCCGTGGTTCCCTCCGAGTCGCCGTCGTCGACGGTGGCCGGGTACCCGACGATGTGCACCTCCAGGAGGTGGGACCTGCGGTGGGGGGTCTCGATGAGCAGCGCCGAGTAGCCGGGGGACATCGCCCGTTCATGGCCGCGAAGCAGCGCTTCGGCGCCCGGCAGTTGGATCGGGCGTCGTCCCTCGTTCCGCAGCCACCACTGCTGCCCGTCGCACTTGAAGACCCCTTGCAGTCGGCTCACATACGGGTCGTCTGCACCGATGGGCACATGGACGTCGTCCGCGGCGCGCCCGAAGTGCAGAGTGAACTTCCGTGGCGGGACGGCGAATCCGCTCTGCGTGGACTTCACGAAGATGGTCCCCGGCGGAGCCTTGGGCAGGCAGCCCGAAAGCGTCGGCATCGTTTCCGGCAGTACTTGTGGAACGAATTCCCGGATCTGCACATCCACCCCTGTGGTCCGAACCTGCACCGTCCTTCTGGCCGCCACCGTATGGTGCCCGTTTCGGGACCAGTCCCGAGCATGGTTCGGTAACCCGTCACAGCCCTCTCACCGGCGTGCGCCGAAGCGCTTCGGTACTGGTCCCGGGCGACCGGTGCTCCGATTTCGGCATGCAGCAGGCGAAGAAGCACGTTCCGAAGAACGATGGTGGCAGGCATACGGCGGCCCGACGACTGTGGGAGACCGCGAGCGATGAACTCGTGCGCTGGGCGGTGAAGTTGTCGACGACCGGGATCATGGCCTGGGTGACCTACTGGATCGACCACCACTGAGGACGGGAACCGGCCCTGGACGCGGCCGGCCCGGCGTAGCCGAGGCCGGCGTAGCCGAGGCCGGCGTAGCCGAGGCCGGCTCACCCGGTGAGCTGGGCGGTGCAGGCACCGTCGCCCGGTCCATGGACGTCAGGTCCAGGCACATACATCAGCAGGAAAGCCTGCTGGTCATACGGCCACCGAGGCGTTCCCGTGTTCCGGGGGAACGCCTCGGAGGCGTACCGGCACCGGGGACGGTCCGCCGCCGTCATCACGGCGGGCGAGTACACCGTGGCCGCCGCCGAGCACGGGCTCGCGACCGGCTTCGGCGACGGGTCCCCGGTCGCCGGGGTGCAGCTGCGCTTCCTGGGCGGGGCCATCGCGCGGGTCACGGGCGGGGCCACGGCCTTCGCCCCCCCGGCAGAGCCGGATCATGGCCCACCTCTCCGCCGTCTACGCCGACCCGGCGAGGCCGACCCGCACACGGGCCGGGGCGAGGAGTTCACGGCCGCCGTGCGGCAGTCCGACACGGCGCCCACGTCAGCTTCCTCAGGGACGTGGATCAGGAGCAGATCCGGGAGGCGGTCTTCCCGGGTGCCACGGGGGAACGGCTCGCCCCGGGTCATGGCGGAGTACGACCCGGCCGACCTGTTCCGTTCCCACCGCGGCATCCTGCCCGCGGCCTCGTGAGTCCTGTCCCCGGGCGCGGTCGCACCCGGGGAGCCGCTGAAGGCAGGCCCGCTTCGGGGGCTAGAACGCGATCCATTCCGTGGACGTGGTGACCTCTCGCAGGATGTCCGGGAGCGGCTCGATGCCGACGCCCGGGCCCGTCGGGACGTCGAGGTGGCCGTCCGCGAGGACGAACGGCTCCGTGATGTCCGTGGCGAAGTAGCGGTGGGAGCCCGAGGCGTCGCCGGGGAGGGTGAAGCCCGGGAGGGCGGCGAGGGCGACGTTGGCGGCGCGGCCGATGCCGGTCTCCAGCATGCCGCCGCACCAGACGGGGATCCCGTGGGCGCGGGCGATGTCGTGGATGCGGCGGGCTTCGAGGTAGCCGCCGACTCGGGCCGGCTTGACGTTGATGACGGAGCAGGCTCCGAGGGAGATGGCCGCGGCGGCGTCGGCGGCCGACTCGATGGACTCGTCCAGGCAGATCGGGGTGCGCAGCAGCTTGGCGAGCTGGGCGTGCTGGACCATGTCGTCGTTGGCGAGGGGCTGTTCGATCAGCAGCAGGCCGAAGTCGTCGAGCACCCGGCTGAGGCTCCGTGGGGGGGTGCGTCGACATGTGCCTGATCATCTCCGCAGGTTAGGACGCGCGCGGCCCTGCGATGTGGTGCGTGCGGACGAGGATGGGTCAGCCGATTCGTTCGCCGGTACGAACTCCGCTCGTGGGGCGCCACAGGCGGGCGACGGCGGCTTCGGCGAGGGCGTCGGTCGAGTCGACCAGCGGCAGCACGCGGGCGGCCGCCCCGCTGACCAGCGGGATCTCCGTGCAGGCGGCGACGACCGCCTGGTCCCCCTGCCCCTGGAGGCTCTCGGCCGCGGTGGCGATCCAGCGCTCGGGCCCGGTGGGGTCGGCACCGCCCATGACCGCGCGGATGGCGGCGTCCACGTACTCCTCCTGTACGGAGGCGGGCACCTGGACGACGTCGAGCCCGAGCCGGGCGCCGGCCCGCTCGTACAGCCCGGTCAGCCGCGTGCCCCGGGTCGCCAGAACACCCACGCGTTCGAGCCCGTGCACCCGGCGGGCCGCTGTTTCGAGGGCGGCCCTGATCATGTCGAGGACTCCGGCGCCAGTGGCCCCGGACAGCTGCTCCACGTAAGCGTGCGCGGTGTTGCAGGGGACGGCGATGCAGCTCACTCCGGCGCGCTGGAGCCAGCGGGCGCCCTCGGCGAGGGCGGGCACGGGGGACGGCCCTTCGCCGAGCAGCGCCGCGGTCCGGTCGGGGACGGCCGGATCCGCCCACACGAGGACGGGCAGATGCGCTTGGTCGGAACCGGCCGGGGTGCGCTGGACGAGCCGTCGGTAGAAGTCGGCCGTGGCGAGCGCTCCCATCCCGCCGAGGATGTCGAGGGCGGGGCGGGCGGGGCGGGTGACGTGGCGCGTAGGGGGGGTGCATGTACGGGGCGGCCTTTCCGTTCTTCGTTCTCCCGCCGTCGTCCGCAGGTCTCGACGCGATCGTCGTCCGATCGGAACGGCGGGATGTCGTCGCCGACACCGAAAGATCCGGCCGGGATCGGTACGGCCCGCCGGAGCGTCCCCTCACCGGACGACGGGTTCGGTGCGGCGGACGAAGAGCACGCCCCAGAGCTGTGCCGGAGACCGGGCCCCGGCGCCCGGGAGCCGATTTGACTGGCGTCCGGCCCCGCCCCTGCCCTGCCGGGCCCGCTGATCGCCCACGCGAAGGTCCGTCTCCGGCGGCTCGGCGGGGAACCTCTCCGCTCTCGTCACGGCACGCGACACGGCCCGGCGCGGGCGGGGCCCCGGACCGTACGACCGGGTCCGGTCCGCCGTGTCGGACCAGGCCCACTCGTCCATCGGCAACACCCTGCGCATCATCGACGTCGAGCCCTTCGACCGCGCCGCCCTCCTCTACCGCGACCCGCACCTGGCCAGGGCCGCCCCCACGCAGGACGCCTCCTACCTCGACGCCCTTCACACGGACGACTCCACCCGGTGGAACCCGAGCCGCCCGCCGGGGTCGTGCCGCTCAGCTCCCGATCGGTACCTGCCCGGCGGGGTGCGCAAGCCGTTCGCTGGAGCCGCGGACCACCAGACGGGTGGGGACCATGATGGTCCGGGCACGGGTGCGGTCGCCGTCCAGGCGGGCGAGGGCGGTCCTGGCCGCCGCCTCGCCGATGGCCGCCGGGTCCTGGGCCACGACGGTCAGGGCCGGTTCGAGGACATCGGCGAGCGGGAGGTCGTCGAAGGTGACCAGGGCGATGTCCTTGCGTCCCGCGCGGGTGAGCTGGGCGATGACCCCGAGGGCCATGATGTTGTTCGCCGCGAACAGGGCGGTGGGGGGATGCGGCAGGTCGAGGAGCGCGGTGGTCTCGGCGGCGGCCGCGTCCTGACTGTGGGCGCCCGTCACCAGGGCCTGGTCGTAGGGCAGGCCGGCCTCGGCGAGCGCCGAGCGGTATCCGGCGAGCCGCTCGCGCCGGGTGTAGAGCTTGGCGGGGAGGTCTCCGATGAAGCCGATGCGGCGGTGGCCGCGGGCGATGAGGTGGGAGATGCCCTCGTGGACGCCGGTCCGGTTGGAGCTGACGACGCAGTCGGCGGACAGTCCGACGCCCGGCCGGTCGAGGAACACCACCGGCAGACCGGCCGTGCGTGCCGCCTTGAGATGGCCGTGGTCGGCTCCGAAGGCGGGGACGACCATCAGCATGCTGACGCGCCGGGCGAGGAAGGTCTGGATCAACGCCCTTTCCCGGTCCGGGTCTTCGGCCGACGAGCCCATGAGCAGGGTGAGCCCTCGGTTGCGTACGAGGTCCTCCACGCCGCCGGCGACGGTTCCGAAGAAGGGGTTGCCGAGGTCGGGCACGACCAGGCCGACGGTGGTGTCGGGGCCTCCGACCCGGATGTTGCGGGCCATCAGGTTCGGCTGGAAGCCGAGCTTCGCGACCGCGGCGAGCACGCGTTCGCGGGTCTCCGGGGAACTGGGCCCGTCCTCGTTGAGCACCCGGGACACCGTCTTGGCGCTGACGCCCACTTCCCTGGCGACATCGGCCAGTGTGGGGCGGCGGTTCGCGGCCATGTACCACCGTTCCTGTGCGTTCGTCGGGCCCGGCCCCTGCCCGGGGCCGGGCCCGCTGTCCTGACCGTGCGACGACCCCGTGGTCTGCGCGGCGTCGTACCCGCGGTGACTCAGTGGGCGGACACGCCTGCCGCCTCGGCGGCATCCGCGTCGGCAACGACCGTACCTCCATCGTCGCTCACCCTGAGCGCCCCCGTCATGATGGCGACGACCTCCGCCATGGAATGGTCGGACGGTTTGATCAGCGCCTCGCGACGGCCGAGCCGGTGGATGTGGATGCGGTCGGCGATCTCGAAGACATGCGGCATGTTGTGGCTGATCAGGACCACGGGCATGCCCTTGTCGCGGACTCGGCGGATCAGGTCGAGGACCTGGCCCGACTCCTTGACGCCCAGTGCGGCGGTGGGTTCGTCCATCACGACGACGCTCTTGGCCCAGGCGACGGACCGCGCGACGGCCACGGCCTGGCGCTGACCGCCGGACAGGGTCTCCACCGGCTGCGTCAGCGACCGCAGTCCGATCTTGAGATCGGCCATGTGGGCCGCCGCCTCCTGGCGCATGCGCTTCTTGTCGAGCATGCGCAGCGTGCTGCCGAGGAAGCCCGGCCGGCGCAGCTCGCGCCCGAGGAACATGTTGGAGGCGATGTCCATGGAGGCGGCGACGGCCAGGTCCTGGTAGACGGTCTCGATGCCGTGCTGCCGGGCGCTCTGCGGCCCGGCGAACCTGATGGGTTCGCCGTTCAGTCGGATCTCGCCCTCGTCGGGGGTGAGCGCACCGGTGAGGGCTTTGATCAGGCTCGTCTTGCCGGCGCCGTTGTCGCCGATGACGGCGAGGACCTCGCCGGGCAGCAGGTCGAAGTCCGCGCCGTCGATGGCGGTGACATGGCCGTACCGCTTGACCAGGCCGCGGGCCTGGAGCACGGGCGTGACATCGGCAGTGCTCATCGTGCCTTCCTCCGGGAGATCTGGTCGACGGTCACGGCCAGGATCACCAGCACGCCGGTGATCAGGGTCTGGTAGATGGAGGCGACGCCCATCAGCTGGAGGCCGTTGCGGAACACTCCGACGATGAGGACGCCGATGAAGGTGCCGAGGACGGCCCCCCGGCCACCGAAGAGGCTGGTGCCGCCGAGGACGACGGCGGTGATGCTGTCCAGGTTGTCGGTCTGTCCGGCCTGCGGGTCGCCGACGCCGGTGCGGGAGACCATGAGCAGCGCGGCGATTCCGTAGACAAGACCGGCGAGGGTGTAGATCCCGATCGTCAGCCGGGAGGTGCGGATGCCGTTGAGCCGGGCGGCCTCGGGGCTGTTGCCCAGCGCGTACACGTGCCGGCCCCATGACGTGCCGCTGAGCGCGTAGGCGAAGAGCAGGAACAGGGCGATGGTGACGATCGAACCGTAGGTGATGTCGGTGTTGCCGAGCGGGAACGTCTCACCGAGGGCGGTCAGCGGCGCCGGGAGGTTGGTGATCGTCTGCTCGGCCGAGTAGACGTGGGTCAGGGCGAACGCCACGTTCAGCATGCCGAGGGTGACGATGAACGGCGGGAGCGGGATCAGTTGCACCAGCAGGCCGTTGACCAGGCCGAAGCCCGCGCAGACGACCAGGCCGAGAGTGATCGCGGCGAATGCCGACAGGCCGCCCTCGGCAGCCGTCTTCGCGATGACGATGCTGCCGAACGCCATGACGGCGCCACAGGAGAGGTCGATGCCGGCGGTGAGGATGATCAGGGTCTGGCCGATGGCCAGCGTGCCCACGACCATGACCTGCTGGACGATCAGCGAGAAGTTGCCGCCGGAGAGGAACTGCTCGGTCGTCAGGGAGAAGAAGACGCAGGCCAGCAGCAGGGCGACGAGTGGGCCCGTGGTCGGTGTGGCGAGCAGCCGGCGGACCGTGGTCGGTCCTTTCAGCTGGTCGTAGGGCAGGGTTGTGGCAGTCATGGTGGTCCTTGCCGGTGGTCGGTGGTCGGCGGAGCGGGGTGCGTCAGGGGTGACGTGCCGGAGGGCGGTTCGCGAGAGGAGGCGTTCGCCGGAGGAGACGTTCGCCGTTCGCCGGAGGAGGCGTTCACCGGAGAGTGCCGTGGGGCTCAGCCCCAGCACTTCTCCAGGCCGTACGCGGTGTCCTTGGCGTCGACACCCGGCTCGGCCGCGTCGGTGATGAGCGTGACGCCGGTGTCGGTGTAGCCGGAGGCCTTCTTGCCGCCCTTGGCGAAGTCGGCGACCGCCTTGACGCCCTGGGACGCCATCTCGAGCGGGTACTGCTGCGAGGTCGCGGCGATCTTGCCCTCCTTGACGGCCTTCGTGCCGGTGCAGCCGCCGTCGACGGAGACGACCAGCACCTTCTTCTCCAGGCCCTTCGCCTTCAGCGCGGTGTAGGCGCCCAGCGCGGCAGGCTCGTTGATCGTGTAGACGACGTTGACGTCCGGGGACTTCTGGAGGCAGTTCTCCATCGCGGTCTGGCCCTTGGCCTGGTCGCCGCCGGTGTCCTGCATGCACACGATCGACGGGTCGCCCTCCGCGATGCCGAAGCCCTTGAGGAAGCCCTGGTGGCGCTGCACACCCACCGCGACGCCGGGCGCGAGGTCCAGAGTGGCGACCTTCGCCTCCTTGCCGGCCATGGCGGCCTTGGCGTACCGGCCGATGAGCTCGCCCGCCTTGACGTTGTCGGTGGCGAAGAGGGCGTCCGTGGCGTCCTGCGGCTCGGTCGGGCTGTCGAGCGCGATGACCAGGACGCCCTTGGCACGCGCCTTTTCGAGGGCGGGGACGATCGCCTTGGAGTCGTTGGGCGTGATGAGGATGCCCTTCACACCGGAGTTGATCATGTTCTCGATCGCGGCGACCTGCCCCGCGTTGTCGCCGTCGAACTTCCCGGCCGCGCTGACTAGTTCGACGCCGTTGCGCTTCGCGGCCTGCTCGGCGCCCTCCTTCATCTTCACGAAGAACGGGTTCGTGTCGGTCTTGGTGATCAGCCCGACCTTGGTTCCGCCGCCGCCGGATCCTCCCTGCGCGCCGGAGCCGCAGGCCGTCAGAGTCAGCGCCGAGACGGCGGCGAGAGCGGTGAATCCGACGGAGGCACGGAGGGTGCGGTTTCTGCGAAGCATGACTGATCTCCTGCTGGACGAGGGCGGAACGGCCGCGCGGATCGAAGGGCCGCGGCGCAAGGGGACTGCTGGTGTCGAGCGCACTGGAGGCGGTGTCATCGTTGACTGATGTCATCGTTGACACCGCTTGCGGAGGATGATGAACTCCGTCACCCGGAAACGTCAATGCCTTGGCGCCGTCACAAATCGGCAACGCCGCCCACACCGCCTCACATCGAGAGCAGCGCTCTCCGTGAGTTTCCTCAAGACCCCCTGCACACGCAGCCTTCTCGCGCTGCCCACCTGGAGAGATCAAGCCATGCGCCTGCCTCTGGTCACCGTCCTCGGAGAATGCGTCGCGGACGCCTTCACCGTCCCCGCGCCCACGCCGGGCGAGCTCGCCCTGCGGGTCCTGCCGGGCGGCGGTCCGGCGAACACCGCCGTGGCGCTCGCCCGGTTGGGCACGCCCGCCCGCTTCCTGGCGCGGCTGTCCGACGACGTCTTCGGCCGCCTGTTCCGCGACCACCTGGAGGCCTCGGGGGTCGACCTCACGGCCGCCGTACGGGCAACCGAGCCCAGCACGCTGGCCGTCGCCGAGCTCGACGCCCAGGGCCGGGCGGCGTACTCCTTCCACGCCCAGGGCACCGCGGACTGGCAGTGGACGGCGGACGAACTCGCCACGGCGGACCTCGCCTCCACGGCCTGCCTCCACTCGGGCTCCCTGGCCCTGGTGCGCGAGCCCGGCGGCACGGTCGTGGAGGACTTCCTCGCCCGCGCCTCCGCCACGGCCACGATCTCCGTCGACCCCAACGTCCGGCCGCTGCTCGTGGGACTGGACGTCTACCGCGAACGTCTGCCGCGCTGGTGCGCGCTCGCGGACATCCTCCGGCTGAGCGAGGACGACCTGGAACTGCTGCTGCCCGAGTACACGATCGAGCGGGCCTGCGACGCCTGGCACGCGGCGGGCGTCCCGCTCGTCGTGATCACCCGCGGGGAGCGCGGCGCGGTCGCCTCGCTGGACGGCGAGCGGATCGTCGTACCGGCGCCCCCGACCGACGTGGTCGACACCGTCGGAGCCGGCGACTCCTTCACCGCGGGGCTCCTGCACCATCTCGGCGCCAAGGGGCTCCTCGGTGGGCGCCTGACGGATCTGCGGGTCGACGACGTCTTCGACGCCTGCGCTTTCGCCGCCCAGGTCGCGGCGCTGACCTGCGGCGTCGTCGGACCGAACCCGCCGTGGGCCGGCCAGTTGCGGCTGCCGGCACCGGCGGCCGGACGCATCACCGGCTGAAGGGGCGGCGCGAACGAACTCGGCCCGGGGCATTGACGTGCCGCCCGGGGCCCGCACATCATCACTGCCCAGCGGATGTCATCGCTGTCACATGTCATCGATGACATGCCGTTTCCGGGTCGCCCCCACCGCCCGGCACTGCGAACCCCCCGGCGTCGTCCCACCCCAGCGGACGCGGACACGGCGCCGCCGCCCCCAGTGCAGGAGAAACCATGAGCCGAGCCCCCGCCCGCCGTCGTGTCCCGCTGCGCCTCGTCGCCGCCGCGGCCGCGACCTGCGCGCTCACCGTCACCTCCGTCGCCCCGCGGGCGGCGGCGGAGGCCAGCCGGCCGTACACGGAGACGTACCGCCCCCAGTTCCACTTCAGCCCCGCGAAGAACTGGATGAACGACCCCAACGGACTGGTCTGGTACCAGGGCGAGTACCACCTCTTCTACCAGTACAACCCGAGCGGCGACACCTGGGGGAACATGTCCTGGGGACACGCCGTCAGCAAGGATCTGGTGCACTGGCAGGAACTCCCCCTCGCCCTCCCGCACGACGACGAGGAGATGGTCTTCTCCGGGAGCGCCGTCGTCGACCGCGGCAACACCACGGGGTTCGGGACCGAGGAGAACCCCGCGATGGTGGCCGTCTACACCAGTCACCGCAAGGACGACGGCAAGCAGGCCCAGTCCCTGGCGTACAGCACCGACCGCGGCCGCACCTGGACCAAGTACGCCGGGAACCCCGTGCTCGACATCGGGTCGAAGGACTTCCGCGACCCCAAGGTCCAGTGGTACGCACCCACCAAGAGCTGGCTGATGACGGTGTCGCTGTCCGCCGAGCACAAGGTCCGGTTCTACTCCTCCAAGGACCTCAAGAGCTGGACGCACCTGAGCGACTTCGGCCCGCGGAACGCGGTGGGTGGCGTCTGGGAGTGCCCCGACCTGTTCCCGCTGCCCGTCGACGGCGACCCCAAGCGCATCAAGTGGGTGCTCGTCGTCAACATCAACCCCGGTGGCATCGCCGGTGGTTCGGCCGCCCAGTACTTCGTGGGCGACTTCGACGGCAAGCGGTTCACGGCCGACGACGACGGCTCCTACACCCCTCCGCCCGGAGTGGTGACGCAGGACTTCGAGGGGGCCGGCTACGGCACCTGGCAGACGACCGGCACCGCGTTCGGCGACGGACCGGTCCCCGCCCCCGCGCCCGGGACCTCGGGCACGAGCGGGGTCGAGGGTCGGGGGTTCGTCGACAGTTTCCACAGCGGCGACACCGAGACCGGCACCCTCACCTCACCGCCCTTCACCGTCGACAGCGACTACCTCAACTTCAAGGTGGCCGGCGGCCGCCACCCGCACGTCCCCGGCTCGGCGATCGGCGACTCCCCCGCGCCCGCGGGACAGGTGCTCGCCGACTTCGAGCAGGACGGCTACGGCTCCTGGACCACCACGGGCACCGCCTTCGGCACCGGCCCCGCACACGGCACGCTCCCCGGGCAGAACCCGGTGACCGGCCACGACGGCGGCGGCCTGGTGAACAGCTTCCTCGACGGCGACGCGACCACGGGCACCCTCACCTCGCCCGAGTTCACCCTCACCGCCAAGCACATCAACCTCCTTGTCGGCGGGGGCCACCACCCCTCGGGCACCGCCACGCCCACCGCCGTCCGGCTCGTCGTCGACGGCAAGACCGTGCGCAGCGCCACCGGCGCCGACTCGGAAGAGCTCAACTGGGCCTCCTGGGACGTCGGCGACCTCGCCGGCCGGACCGCGCACATCGAGGTCGTCGACCAGAACACCGGCGGCTGGGGTCACATCCTGCTCGACCAGGTCATGCTGTCCGACACCCCGGCGCGCCCCCGCTCGACCGAGACGGCGGTCAATCTCCTCGTCGACGGCCGGGTCGTCCAGAGCGAGACCGGCGGGAACGGCGGCAGCCTGGACTGGGCGTCCTTCGACCTGCGCGCCCACCGGGGAAAGCAGGCCGTCGTCCAGATCGTCGACATGAACCGGGGCGGCTGGGGCCACATCCTGGCCGACCACTTCGTCGCCGCCGACCAACCGGCGATCCCGAGCGTCCGGCGGGCCTCCTGGGTCGACCACGGCAAGGACTACTACGCGGCCGTCTCCTGGGAGGGCGCCCCGGACGGCAAGCGCCGCATGATCGGCTGGATGAACAACTGGCAGTACGGCAACGACATTCCGACCTCCCCCTGGCGCAGCGCGCAGAGCGTTCCGCGCGAGATGGCGCTGCGCACCGTGAACGGCCGGCTCCGGCTCACGCAGCAGCCGGTGTCCACGGTGGAGTCGCTGTACGCCGGAACCGCGGTCGGCGTGCGCGACGTGAGGATCGCGGAAGGCTCCGCGCCCCTGGCAGGGGGCCGTGCCGACGGCAAGGCCCTCGACATCCGGGCCACGTTCTCCCCCGGTGACGCCGAGCGGTTCGGGTTCACGGTCCGCACGGGCGAGGGGCAGGAGACGGTCATCGGCTACGACACCGGGACCCAGGAGCTGTACGTCGACCGGACGCGGTCGGGTGCGGTGGACTTCTCGGACGACTTCCCCGGCGTCCAGCGCGCACCGCTGACGCCCCGGAACGGCAAGGTCGAGCTCCGCGTCCTGGTCGACTGGTCCTCCGTCGAGGTGTTCGGCGGCGACGGCGAGGCCGTGATCACGGACCAGATCTTCCCGAGCCCGGACAACGACGGGATCCGGCTCTTCGCCGAAGGCGGCTCCGCCCGCCTGGACAGCGCCAAGGTCCGGCAGGTGCGGTCGTACCGCGACTGACCGCGCGCGCATCGCGACCGACCGCCCGTGCGGGTCCGTCGAGGGCGCGGAGGCCCACCGCTTCCGGTAACGCCTCCGCGCCGTGCCGGGTCAGGACGACGGCCCCGGCCGGCCCCGGCGCGAACGCATCCTTCCCTTCCGGCCCACGGCGGCAGCGACCCCGACGCCGCAGCGCGGAAGACCTCTTGCGTCGATCGGCGCGGCCTCAGGGTGCCTGCCGGGCGGAAGCCCAGGTCAGGCTCCCTTTCGCACCTCCGGAAGAAGCCCAGCCCCTTCGGCGGGTACCGCACCGGCCGCATGCAAGGCGAGCAAGATCGATTGACATCCTCGGCCGGCGGGGACTATCTTCACAATTACTTGAGGATATAAATTATCCATCCTCTTAAACTGTTCCGCCGCCCTCCTGGTCCCGGGATGCCCGGACAGGGCCGCCGAAGAAGGACATCAGGTATGAACCCCGCCCAGCACGGCGCGGCCGTCGCGGCCGAGACCGCCAGATTCGTCGCCACGGTCAGTACGACCGACCCCTCCACCCCGGTGCCGTCCTGCCCGGGCTGGACCCTGGCCGACCTCACGCGGCACACCGGCCACGTGCACCGCTGGTTCACCGAGCTGCTGCGCCGGCGCATCCAGCAGCCGCCGACGAGCCGTGATGTGGACCTGCGCCTGCCCGAGCAGCCCGCCGGCTATCCGGACTGGTTGGCCGAGAGCGGCGCGGAGGCCGCCGAGGTGTTCGCCGCCACCGACCTGGACGCACCCATGTGGGCGTGGGGACTGGACCAGCACGCCCGGTTCTGGGTCCGTCGCATGCTCTTCGAGACCCTCGTCCACCGGGCCGACGCCGAACTCGCGCTCGGGCTCGCACCGCACATCGACCGCGATCTGGCGGTGGACGGCATCGACGAGTTCCTCACCAACCTGCCGTTCGCGTCCTTCTTCGCGCCGCTGACCGCCGAACTGCGCGGCCCCGGGCGGACCATCCGCTTCAGCTGTACGGATGGCGACGACGACTGGCTGATCGGACTGCGCCCCGACGGCTTCGGACTGGTGACCGACCACACCGATCCCCGCACCGCGGACGCCACGGTCCGGGGAACGGCAGCGGACCTGCTCCTGCTCCTCTACGGTCGTCTCGACCGCGAGAGCAACGCCTTCCAGCTGGCGGGCGACCCGGCCCTGCTCGCCCACTGGTTCGCCCACTCGGCCTTCTAGACCGAGCGAGTCGAACGACGTCCGACCGCCCCGCCGACGCTGCCGATGGCCACCGGGCGGCCCTTCGCCGCCCGCAGGTGGGGAAGGGCCGGGGGGAGGGAACCGAGGGTGCGAGCTCGGACGGGTAGAAACGGGCGTTGTCCGGGCTGATGTGCGTGCGTCGGCGGTGGCTGGACGCCACGCTGGGGCGCTATGACCGAACCACGCGAAGCACCGTCGGCGACCAGCGATGGTGAACGCCACGCGGGATGGCTGGAGCTGTTCTTCGACCTGGTGTTCGTGGCAGTGGTCGCGCAGCTGTCGCACACACTGCACGGCGACCCGAACGCGCGGGACTTCGCCGTGTTCCTTGGGCTGTACTTCCCGCCCTGGTGGGCCTGGGTCAACCTGACCATGGCGGCCAATCTCTTCCCCGACGACAGCGCACGCCGGCGGCTGCTGATGCTCACCGCCATGCTCAGCCTCGCGGTCATGGCCACCGCCGTACCCGAGGCCGACGGGGGCCGGGCGCCGGCGTACGCGCTGGGCTACGCCGGAACACGGCTGGTGCTGCTCGGACTGTGGTGGCCGACCACGCACCCCGGCGATCCCGGTGCCTACCGGGTACCGAGGTGGCGCCCGCTCACCTACTGCCTCGCGTCAGCCGCGGGATGGGCGGCGAGCACCGCGACGCCCGCCCCGACGCGCTACATCATGTGGGCGGTGCTGCTGGCCGTCGAGATCGTGCTGCTGCTCAGCGGTCGCGGCCTGGGCCTGCCGGGCCGGCTGCACGCCGGGCACCTCGTCGAGCGGGTCGGACTGGTCGTGATCATCGTCCTGGGAGAGTCGGTCCTCGCACTGATCACCTCCACCGACCAGCACTGGACCGCGGCCGCCGGCGTGACGGCACTGCTCGGGTTCCTGCTGCTGGCAGCCCTGTGGTGGTCCTACTTCGACTTCGCCACCGTCTCGGCGGAACAAGTGCTCGCCGCCACCGAACCCCGACGGGCGGCCTCCCTCGCCGTGGACGTCGCCGGATTCCTGCACTTCTTCGTCACCGGCGCGGTGATCTGCATGGCCGCCGGACTCGCCACAGCCATCGAGGAGACCGCCGCCGGGCACGCACACCTCTCCCACGGCGCGGTCCTGGCGCTCGCCGGCGGCCTCGCCCTCTACCACGCCGCGCACGCCGCCATCGCGCTGCGCTACGGTCGAGCCGTCGGCAGCGTCGCCCCATGGGCGCTGCCGGGCATCGGCATCCCGATCGCCGTCATCGCCGCCGCCCCGTACCTCACGCCCCGGACGGTCGTCCTGCTCCTCGCCGCCGAGGCCGTCGCCCACCTGCTGTACGCCCGTGCCGTGACATCGCGGCGCACACGGCACACCGCTCACCCCGGGTGAAGGCCGACCGAGGCCGACGGGTCCGCCACGTTCCCGTACACATGGGCAGGACAATCGCACGACGCGTCGGACGATGTGAGCGATGCGGGCGCGAGCGCCTACACCTGCGGCAACAGGGTCTCCTGGGCGGATCGGCAGGCTTCGACCGACGCCGGGACGCCTCCAGCGCGCCGCCGAAGGCGTGGCCGGCGCGGTGACCTCCGACGCGAGTGTCGTCAGCGTCCCCAGCGCGATCGGCGACCGTCAGATCGTCCCCGAGGCCGTCGCCTCCACCATCGCCTCCGGCGTCCCGGACGGCTTCGCCCGCCGCGTCCGCTTCCCCGCCGCACCCCCCGACGCGCCGGCCACCCTCTCGTACCACGACCTCTGGTGGATCCCCGACGATCCGTACGGATCGTTCATGGCCAGCGGGATCCACGGCCAGCGCCTCTTCGTCTCCCCCGCGCTCGACCTGGTGGTCGTCCACTACGCCTCCCAGATCATCTCTCCCGCGGTCCCCCAGGTCCCCCTCGTCCAGGCGTTCCTCAAGATCGGCGCCCATCTCCACCACTGAGGCCGCGGTCGCGGAAGAATGCGGAACGGCCCCGTCAGCCGGACCGGCCGACGGGGCGTCGGCTGCTCGTCGCGGCCGCGGGGCTCGTAGGGTTCGGCGTCGTGGCCGTGGAGGGCCCGGCCGTCCGCCGAGCCCTCCACGCCGTCTCCGCACCGGTGTGACGTCGTCAGCGCTGCAGCGTCAGCAGACCCGGCCGGTAGGGCCACTGACCGTAGTCGCCGCCGGAGTTCGGGTCGCGTCCCTGGTAGAGGAATCGGAGGTTGCAGGGATCGACCGTGAAGGTCTGGTCGGCGCTGGTGCGGATCAGTTCGCCGTGGCTGATGTCGTTGGTCCAGGTGGCGCCGCTGTTGGCCTTGGCGGCGAAGGGGTTGCTCTCGGTCGCGGCCTGGGGCGTCCATGAGCCGTTCAGGCTGGTGGCGGTGAACGAGCGGAAGTAGCGCTGCTCGTTCGCGGCCCGAGCCTCGACGATCATGAGGTACTGGTTCTGGTCCTTGACCTTGTAGACCTGGGGCGCCTCGAAGAGGTTCTTCTCGGTGTCGCTCATGATCGTCGTGTACGACGAGCCGAAGCTGCCGGGGAAGTTCCCGATCGGCATGCTGGCCCGGTAGATCTTGCCGTTGTCACCGGCGAAGAACAGGTACATGTTCGTCCCGTCGCCGATGAGCGTCTGGTCGATGGGGCCCGTTCCCGAGCCGGCGATGCTTCCGGAGAAGAGCTCCTGCTCCGCCGACCAGCCGTTCGGGTTGGTGGGGTCGGTCGATGTCCGGTAGGAGAAGGCGGTCCTGCCCCACTGGTAGGCGAGCACCCAGATGTTCTTCGGCGCGAAGTAGAAGAGCGTGGGCGCGACGACAGAATTCGACATGCCGTTCTGGCCGGTCGAGGCCATCTGCGACCAGTCGGTGAACGGGGTGAAGTTCATCGAGCCCCAGCCCACGCCCGTCCCCGCGGCGCCGTGCGTCGTCGCGTAGACGAGGTGCTTGCCGTTGTAGGGGGCGACGGTGAAGTCCTTGAGCGAGGCCCATCCCGCCTTGGGCTGGGCCAGCGCGCCCGTCGACGACCAACGGTACGTCGAGGGAAGGGCACAGGAGCCGGAGGTGCCGCCGGCGACCTTGACGAGCTGCCACTGCTGGTTGGCGCCGCCCCAGTCGTCGTACTGGACGATGTTCGCGCCGTCGGCGGTGGAGGCGCCCTGCACTTCGAGGGCCTTGTTGCTGTGGCGGGCGATGAGCCTCACGTGGCCGTCCGCGCTGTCGGCCAGCCGCCACTGCTGGTTGGTGGCGTTCAGGTCGGTCCACTGGACGATCGGGCCGCCGTTGGCGGTGGAACTGTTCTGGACGTCCAGGACCTTGCCGGAGTGGCGGGACTTGACGCGGTAGTAGCCGTCGCCGGAGGCGACGAACTGCCACTGCTGCTGGTTCTGGTCGTTCCTGGTCCACTGGGTGATGCGGGCACCGTCGCCGGTCGCCAGGTTGTAGACGTCCAGGGCCTTGCCGCTGTTGCGGTTGACCAGCACGTACCAGGCGTTGGTGTCGACGGTCGCCGCGGCGGCGGGCGGGGCGGTGACGAGAGTGGCACCGAGCAGCAGGGACGCCAGGACCGCGAGGACGAGGCTGAGGATCAGGGGTGGATGACGACGTGTCATCGGAGTCGCTCCTTCAGGGGAGGGCGGTGGAGGTCTGCGGGGGCGGTGTAGGGGTGGAGACGGCCGCACATGCCGAAGAGCGGAGCCTTCGGGCGGTCCAGCCGCGACACCGCGCCCTGGTCGAGGTGGGAGAGGTCTCCGGCCTTCAGCCGCTCCAGCTGACGGCCGGTTTCGTGGGCCGCCGCCAGCGCGCCGTCGCGCCAGCGGACGTCCCACGCGTCCAGGAGTGCGCTTTTCAGCCGGTGGGCCGCGGCGTGGAACTCCCGCAGTCCTCCGTCGCGGCGCAGGGCCAGGAAGCCTTCGAGCGCGAGGTCGCGGCGGCGGCGCGCCGCCGCGGCGTGGTCGCCGGTGAGGACGGCCGCCCTCCGGTAGGCGTCGAGATCGGCCAGCATGGGGGCGGGGAAGGTGAAGACGGCGTCGCCGGCCTCGGGCAGGCCGCTGTTCTGCATGAGGACCACGAGACGCAGGTCTCCGGCGTTGACGAGACGGTGGATCGTTCCCGGCGTGAACCCGACGACGTCGCCGGGGCGCAGCGGCGTGTCGGCGAAACCGGAGGTGGTGAGGGTCTGGACGCTGCCCGCCCCGCCGATCACGACGTACGCCTCGGAACAGACGAGGTGCATGTGGGGGGTGCCGCCGCACAGCCCGTCGGCGCCCTCCCACTCATACACGGTGAGATCGGAGAGTCCCACACCGCCAGGGAGCAGTGTCACCACGGGTGCTCCTCGACGTACCGGTTCAGGCGCGCGAGGTCCCACGCGCCGTCGGCCACGACGATCCGGTAGCGGCGCGCCAGGGTGTCGCCCGGGGCGAGCGGTACCTCCTTGTCGAACGCCAGGGACGGATTGACGGCGGGAATGGGCTCGCTGCGGACGAACCACCGGCAGGGGTTGTCCGGGTCGTCCAGGAACAGCAGGGTGGAGGAGCGGTCGACCTCGTCGTGCGCGCCGACGAAGGCCAGCCAGTCACCCTGCTCGCCCATGCCGGGGCCGATCACGTCGCCGCCGGTGAAGGCGCGCGGACCGCGCCAGAACAGGCCGGAGTATCCGGCGAGTTCCCTGCCCTGGGTGCCGGGGCTGCCGAACACGAGCTCGGCGTCGTGGACGTTGGTGAGCGCCGTGGTGACCTCCAGGATCCAGGAGTCGGCCTCGACGTCGCACACCGTCAGGGTGCGGCGTTCGCCGATCCAGTGCTCCCCCGCCGCCGTGTGCCAGGCGAGGTCCTCGGTGACGACGACGCGGTCGTGATCCGTCTCGGCGGATACGGCGAGGCTGTGCATCGTGCCGAGGTTCGGCAGGTCGACGTAGCCCTGGCCGCGCAGGTAGGTGCCGCCGCCCCAGAAGTTCTCTCCCGACACCCATGACGCGGTGAACTGGACGCCCTTGTGCCAGCGGTGGTCGTGCGGTCGGTATCCGGTGACCACGTCTCCGGCGAGCGTGCGTACCGGATGCAGATAGGGTTTCGGCGCCTCGAAGGGGTCCATGACCGGTCGGTGCACGTACCGTAAGAGCTCGGTGCCCCGCGCCCGTACGGTCAACGCGTCCTCGTCCCGCTGGAGTTCGAGCGTCATCGGAACACCTCCGGGCGTCCTCCGTGGAGCGCGCCGTAGAACGGGTCGCTCGCGTCGATCTCGCCGCGCACGACCGGCCGGCCGGTGATCGCGGCCTTGTACAGGGCGGTGACCAGTTCCATGGTGGGCCTGCCGAGGTCGGGGCGGATCCCGGCCTCGTACCCGTCCAGGAACTCCGCGAGCTGGGCGGTGTGCGAGCTGGGCAGGTCGTCCGGCGGCTCCCACTTCACCCCGGGGTTCCTGCCGGTGAACGTCCAGTCCGCGTTCGAGTAGCCGTAGAGGTGCCGCAGTTCGACCGTGGCGTCGGTGAGGTCGAACCGCAGGTGGCTCTCCTCACGTGGCGAGAGGACGCTGTTGACGACGGTGGCGAGGGCTCCGTTCTCGAAACGGACCAGGGCCGTGGAGACGTCCTCCGTCTCGACGTCGCGGTCGAGGCGCCCCGCCATGGCGCGTACCTCGGCCCACGGCCCGAGCACCGACAGCATCAGGTCCATCTGATGGATGCCGTGGCCGAGCGTCGGGCCGCCGCCCTCGCTCCGCCAGGTGCCCCGCCACGGGACGTCGTAGTAGGCGTCGTCGCGGTACCAGGTCGTGACGCACTGGGCGACCAGCGGGCGGCCCAGGGTCCCGGCGGCGATCAGCTCGCGCAGGTACCGGGCGCCGGAGCCGTACCGGTGCTGGAACACCGCGCCCGCGGCTGCCGTGCCCTCGGCGGCGCGGATCCGGTCGAGCTCGGCCAGCGACAGCGCCACCGGCTTCTCGCACCAGACCCACGCCCCCGCGTTCAGGCAGGCCACGGCCTGTTCGGCGTGGAGGAAGGGAGGCGTGCACAGGTGCACGACGTCCGGGCGCTCCTCCCGGAGCATCGTGTGCAGGTCGGTGTGGACGGCGGCGATGCCGTGCTCCGCCGCGAAGGCCTCCACGCGCACGGCGTCCACGTCGACGGCGGCCACGACCTCGGCCCGGTGCGACTGGGCCCGGAGGGCGGGGACGTGGCAGATGCCCGCGATCCCGCCCGTCCCGACGATCGCCGTCCTGATCATCCGCCCAGCACCTTCCTGATGGCGTGGTAGGCGGGCTTGGGCCGAAGGTTCTCGTCGTAGGGCAGCGCGGCGCCCTCCTTCGGGAAGACCCCGGGGATCCACGAGTACTTGTCCGTGTAGTCCCAGATGGTGACGCCGACGCACCTCTTGACGTCCAGACAGGCCTTGACGTAGTCGGCGTACCAAGTGGCCTGGGTGGCGAGCTTCTCCGGGGTCGCGGGGAGTTCCATCCGGATGTCGAGCTCGGTGACCGCGACGTCGACCCCGAGGTCGGCGAAGCGCTGGATGTTCTCCTTGACGCCGGCGGGGTAGCCGTACTGGAGCGCCAGGTGGCCCTGGAGGCCGAAGCCCTCGATCGGGACGCCGTCGGCCTTCAGCTGCTTGATGAGCTCGTAGTAGGCGTCGCTCTTGGCGTTGATGCCGTCGACGTTGTAGTCGTTGAGGTAGAGCTTGGCGTGCGGGTCGGCCTCGTGGGCCCAGCGGAGGGCGTCGGCGATGTAGCCGGGGCCGAGCGTCTTGTAGAAGACCGACTCGCGGTAGGTGCCGTCCTCGTTGAAGGCCTCGTTGACGACGTCCCAGTGGATGACCCGCCCCTTGTAGTGCCGTGCCACTGTCTGGATGTGGTTCTTGAGGACGGGGCGCAGCTCCTCGGCGGTCCAGGTGCGCTCGGTGAGCCAGGCGGGGAGCTGGCTGTGCCAAACGAGCGTGTGGCCGCGGACCTTCTGGTGGTGGTCCTCGGCGAAGGCCATGACCTCGTCGCCTGCGGTGAAGTCGAAGACGCCCGGTTCGGGTTCGGTGGCGTACCACTTCATGGCGTTGCCGGGGGTGGTCTGCCCGAACTCGCTGCCGAGGAGCTTCAGGTAGGCGGCGTCGGTGAACTCGGGGTTGTCGGTCGCCGAGCCGAAGTACTTGTGGTGCTTCTTGGCCAGCTCGCCGAGCGTGCGGGGGCGGGGTTCGGCGGTGGCGGGGGTCGCGGCGAGGCCGGCGGCGACGCAGACGGCCGCGGACAGGGCGATCAGGTGCCGGGACAGGGACCTGGGCTTGGACGTGACCTTGGGCATGGACATGCGTGACTCCTCGGGTGCGGGGCGGTTCAGTCGAGGACGATCGTGGTCAGCGCGCGCGGGGCGAGCGTGGCCGTGAGGGTCGTACCGTGCGTGGAGACGACGTCGGCCGGGGTGATCGAGCGGGTCTCGTCGGTGACGTAGGCGTCGGGGTGCCGGTCGTGCCCGCCGCGAAGGGTGAAGCCGGCGGAGGTTTCGGTGGTCGCGGTGTTGAGGATCTCGATCACGCGGCTGCCGTCGGTGTTGCGGAAGGCCGTGATCCGCAGTGCCGGGTCGGCGTCCGTGACCGGAACGCGGACGGCGCCGGGGCGGATGAACCGGCTGAAGGCGGCCAGTGCCCAGTACCGCTTGGACACCCGGTAGTCGTCACCGGGGTTGGCGAGCCGGATGAGCCCCCGGGTCGCGCCGAGGGACGCGCCGGTCCAGTAGACGTAGGCGTTGGCGTTGCCGACGGTCAGGGTGTTCTGGATGTCGGCCGCGACGGCGAGACCGTCGTAGCCGCTGCCGTCGTCCCAGTTCTCGTTCCAGGTGGAGCCGTCCGGCGACCACTCCGACATCCACACGTGCTTGTCGGTCGGCTGCGGGACCGAGGTCGGACCGCTGTAGCGGTGGCCGGTGACGGTCCGCACGGCCTTGTCGGCCGCGGGGTCCGCCTCGATGGCCTGGGTGTAGGCGACCTGCCGGTCCCAGCCCGCGGCGTCGCAGCAGACCAGTTCCGTCTTCAGGCCGGACGCGCGGACGGTCGGCCCGAGCACCTTGAGGAAGTCGACGGCCTGCTGCGGGGTGAAGCGCATCGAGGCGTAGGACGCCGTCCAGTCGGGTTCGTTGGTGAACCCCAGGTCGGTGATCCTGATGCCTTCCCGCTGGTAGAACTTGGCGTACTGGACGAGGTAGTTCGCGTAGGCCTGGCGCCATGCGGGCAGGAGCTCGCCGCCGTTGTTCTCGCTGCCGTTGGTCTTCATGAAGGCCGGGGCGCTCCAGGCGTCGGCGTAGAACCTCTTGACGCCGTACGCCTTGGCCTCCTTGGCGAGCCAGACCTGGCCGCCGTCCCAGCCGTCCCAGACGTACTTCGGCGTGGCGTCCGGCCCGCCGGGATCGGTCGGCAGGATCGTCGGCATGTGGTCGTAGACCCGGTCGGTCGACGATCCGACGCCCAGGCGCAGGATCGAAAGGCCCGCGCCCTTGTCCTTGCTGAGCAGCAGGTCGAGCACCTCGCGCTGCTTGGCAGGGCTGAGGCCGCGCGCGCCGTGCAGCAGGTCGGCGCGCTGGAAGGCCATGGAGAAGCCGAACCCGTCGATGGGCTGGAGTGCGGCCCGGAAATCGATGGCGGGACGGGCGGGATCGGCGACAGCGGGCGGCGCGGGGTCGGCGGCGGGCGGCGCGGGGTCAGCGGCGGCGACCTGTGATGTTAGCGCTAACATTATGACGGCTGTCAGGGCGGTCAGGCGTTTCACAGAGGCTCCTCGGGGGTGGAGGTCACGCGGGACGAATCAGCCCTTGGTGGCGCCGGCGGTGAGGCCGCCGATCAGCTGCCGTTCCGCGACGGCGTAGAAGGCGAGGGCGGGGACCATGGCGAGCACGATGTACGCGAGGACGAGCGCGAAGTCGGTCGAGTACTGGCCCTGGAACTGCTGGACACCGACCGGGATCGTCTGCCACTTCGGGTCGCTGAACACCAGCAGCGGCAGGAAGAAGTTGTTCCAGCTCGCGACGACCGCGAGCACGGAGACCGTGCCGAGCGCGGGGCGCGCCATCGGCAGCAGGATCTGCCAGAAGAAGCGGAACTTGCCGCACCCGTCCATGGTGGCGGCCTCCTCGATCTCCGCCGGGATGGTCCGGAAGAAACCGCGCAGGATCACGATCGTCATCGGGAGCCCGAAAGCCGCCTGCGGAAGAATCACTCCGAGCGGATTGTCGAGCAGACCGAAGGTCCGCAGCATGAGGAAGAGCGGCAGAACGGCCACCGCGAACGGGAACATCAGCCCGATCGTGAAGAGCGTATAGAACAACTCCCGCCCACGGAAGGCGTATCGGGCCAGGACGAAGGCAGCCATCGCGGAGGCCACCACGGTGCAGACCGTCGTGCCGATCGCGATGCCCGCGCTGTTGGCGATCTGCCGCCAGAACATGCCGTCGCCGAGAATTCCGGTGTAATTGCCGATCTTCCAGTGCTCCGGAAGTCCGAACGGGTTGTTCGTCAGTTCCGCCGTGCTCTTGAAACCGGAGATGACCGCGTAGATCAGCGGTACGACGACGAACGCGGCGATCAGCCAGACCACGGCGTGCAGCGAGAGGCCGCGCACCGTCCTGCGGCCGTTCATCGGCCACCTCCCGAGGTGACGGCGCCGCTGAGGTCACGGCGGAGCACGTACCGCTGGTAGAAGAGGGAGAAGACGAGACTGATCATGAACAGCACGACGCTGATCGCGCTGGCGTAGCCGACCTGGTACCGCTTGAACCCGAACTGGAACATCGCGATGGCCATCGTCTCGGAGGAGTGGTTGGGCCCGCCGGCGGTCATGACCCAGACGAGGTCGAAGAGCTGGATGGACCCGATGATCGACAGGAACACGCTGATCCGGATCGTCGGTCCGAGCAGCGGCAGCGTGATGTGCCGGAAGCGCTGCCAGGGACCGGCTCCGTCGATGGAGGCGGCTTCGAGGATCTCGGACGGGATGCTCTGCAGCCCGGCGAGGAACAGCATCATGTGGAAGCCGAAGTACTTCCAGATCATGACGACGAACAGGGTCGGCATGACCGTCGAGGGATCGGCGAGCCACTTGCCCTGGAGGCCCTCCAGGCCGAAGAAGCCGGCAAGGTGGTCGGCCATGCCCGCGCCGGGCAGGAAGATCATCGTGAAGAGGACCGCCGTGACGACCTCGGAGAGGATGTACGGCGCGAAGAACAGCATCCGGTACACGGCCCGGCCGCGGAGCTTCTGGTTGAGCAGGACCGCGGTGAACAGGGCGAACGGCAGCTGCACCAGGACCGACATGAGGATCAGGTACAGCCCGCGCCCCAGGTCGCCGAGGAAGACCTGGTCGCCGAAGAGCTTGGTGTAGTTCCCGAAGCCGACGAAGTCGTCCATGGGGCCGATGCCGCCCCATTTGAAGAAGCCGGTCCAGACGGCGACGACGATCGGGGCGAGGACGAAGACGAGGAAGAGGACCAGGGCGGGGACGAGGAACCAGGCGACCGACACCCAGGCTCCCAGGCGGCCCCGCCGCGAACGGTCCGGGAGTGACGGGGGTGCCGCCACGGACACCTCCGTCCGTTCCTTGGTCAGGGTGGTCACGGAGCTAGGCACTCTTCGCAGCCTCGGTGATCGCGGCCGTGACCTGCTCGGGCGTCTTCTTGCCCGCTATGAGGTCGGCGACGCTGTCGTTGACCTCCTGGCCGACCGACGGCGGGTAGGCCTGGTCGAGGAAGAGCTGGAAGCCCGTCGCCTTGACGAGGGCCTCGGCCACCACCTTCTTGTTGGCGTCGGTCAGCTGGCTCTCCGCACCCTTGACCACGGGCAGGTAGCCGTTGGAGGCGAGGAGCTTGGACTCGTTGTCGAGGACGAAGAACTTCAGGAAGTCCAGCGCCTCCTTCGGAGCGCCCTTGCGCAGCGCGAAGCCGCTGCCGCCGCCGAACACCTCGCTCGCCTGTCCCACACCGCCGTCGACCGTCGGGAAGGGGAAGAAGCCCAGGTCCGCTCCGAGGTCGGCGCCCGCGTCCTTCTGCACCGACGGACCCCACTGGCCCATCAGCTCCATGGCGGCCTTGCCGTTGCCCATGGACGCGGCCTGGCCGCCCGGGGTGGCGTAGCCGGCGCCGAGGAAGCCCGGCTGGAACGGCTGGAGGTCGACGAGCTCCTTGAGGTGAGCACCCGCCTTGACGAAGCCGGGGTCGGTGAAGTCCTTGGAGGTCGCGGCCTTCTGGAGGGCGGGAAGGCCGGCGACGCGCATCGCGAGGTAGGCCCAGTAGTAGTGGCCCGGCCACTTCTCCTTGCCCGCGAGCGCGATCGGGGTGACGCCCGCGGCCTTGAGCTTCTTGACGGCGCCGAGGAACTCGGCCCAGGTGGCGGGCGGAGCGGTGATCCCCGCCATGGCGAAGAGCTTCTTGTTGTACCAGAAGCCGACCATGCCGACGTCGTACGGGATTCCGTAGGTCCGTCCGTCGATCTGGTACGCCTGGAGCGAGACCGGCGTGAGGTTGTCCGACCAGTCGATCAGGTCGGTGAGGTCCTCGACGAGGCCGGCGTCGACCTGCTGCTGGAGCACGCCGCCGCCCCAGGTCTGGTAGACGTCGGGGAGCTTGCCCGAGGAGGTGGTGGCGGTCAGCTTCGACTTGAACGCCTCGTTCTCCAGCGAGGTCGTGTTGATCGCGATCTTCGGGTGGGCCTTCGTGAACGCCGTGGAGATCTCCGGGAAGAGGGACTTGCCCGGCTCCGTCGTGGCGATGTTCCACCAGTCGAACGTCACCTTGCCGTCGGCCGCCGCCCCACCGCCCGATCCGCCGGACCCACAGGCCGCCGTCATGGACACGGACAGTGCGGTCATGCCGGCGAGCGTCAGGAAGCTGCGTCGGCTCGGGGTGGTGCTGGCCATGGGACCTCCGTGAGGGGATGCGCTCGAAAACTTTTCGAAACACCTCGAATTACGTGGTGCCATAAACTAGGAACGACGGACACCACGGTCAAGACTTCTCACCGATTTATCTCGGAAACCCCGCTGCAACATGGGTCTTGACAAGCCGTCATGCCGCCAAGAAACTCTTCGAAAGTTTGCGAAACCTGTCGTCACACCGACCGACGGCGTCGAAGAGGAGAGAAGTTGAGCGAGCAGCGGGCGACTCTGGCGGTGATCGCCGCCGAGGCGGGGGTCTCACAGGCCACCGTCTCCAAGGTGATCAACGGCCGCTCCGACGTCGCGCCCTCGACGCGCCGACGGATCGAGGCTCTGCTGCGATCCCACAACTACCTCCAGCCCGGCCGGCAGAACAGGACGCGCAGATCGGGCCTCGTCGACCTGATCATCGGCGGCCTGGACAGTGCCTGGGCGGTGGAGATCCTCCGCGGCGTCGAGGCCGAGTGCGCCGGCCGGGGCATCGGCACCGTCGTGTCGCTCGTCCCGCCGGGCGAGGCCACGCCGTCGAGCTGGTCCGCGGTGCCGGTCCGGCACCACAGCGACGGCGTCATCCTCGTCACCGCCTCCGTCACCGCGGCGCAGCGCGCCCAGGTCGAGCGGGGCGGGGTGGCACTGGTCGTCATCGACCCGATCGACCTGCCGGACAACGGTGTGCCGAGTATCGGCGCGACCAACTGGGCCGGCGGACTCGCCGCCACCGAACACCTGCTTGAGCTGGGGCATCGCCGGATCGCCGCGATCGGCGGGCGCAAGGAGATGCTCTGTAGCCAGGCCCGCATCGACGGCTACCGGGCGGCCCTGGAGCGGGCCGGGATCGAGTTCGACCGCGACCTCATCCGGTTCGGCGACTTCCAGCACGAGGGCGGATTCCGGTGCGCGCGCGAGCTGCTCGCCCTCCCCGAGCCGCCCACGGCCATCTTCGCGGGCAGCGACCAGCAGGCGATGGGCGTCTACGAGGCCGCTCGGCAGGCCGGGCTGAGCATCCCGCGGGACCTCAGCGTGGTCGGTTTCGACGACCTGCCGATGTGCGACTGGCTGTCACCGCCGCTGACGACGGTGCGTCAGCCGCTGGAGGAGATGGGCCGGCTCGCGGCTCGCACGCTCTTCCAGCTTCTGGAGGACCAGCCCCTGGTCAGCCCCCGGATGGAGCTGTCGACCGAACTCAAGGTCCGCGTCTCCACCGCCCCACCCCGTTCTTAGGAGTACCTCCGTGACCGAGCCTTGGCGTGACCCCCTCCTGCCCGCTGCCGTCCGAGTCGCCGATCTGCTGAGTCGGATGTCGCTGGAGGAGAAGGCGGGTCAACTCGCCGGCTTCTGGGCCCTGCCGTCCGATCCGGGAGCACCGGTGGCGCCGATGGAGGACGATTCCGGCGAACCGGCGCCCGGCCTCGACGACATCATCGGGCAGGGTCTCGGCCAGCTCACCCGGGTGTTCGGGACGGCGCCGATCGTCGCGGAGGCCGGCATGGAGCGGCTCGCCGCGCTCCAGACGCAGGTGACGGAGGCCGGCCGGTTCGGCATTCCGGCCCTCGCGCACGAGGAGTGTCTGACCGGGTTCATGACGCTCGGGGCCACGGTCTTCCCCGGGCCGCTCGCCTGGGGCGCGTCCTTCGATCCCGCGCTCGTGCGGCGGATGGCCGCCGCCATCGGCGACGGGATGCGGCGGGTCGGCGTCCACCAGGGGCTCGCTCCGGTGCTCGACGTGGTCCGCGACTACCGGTGGGGCCGTACCGAGGAGTGCATGGGCGAGGACCCGTATCTCGTCGGCGCGATCGGCACCGCGTACGTCCGGGGTCTGGAGGGCGCAGGGGTCGTGGCGACGCTCAAGCACTTCGCCGGGTACTCGTCCTCGCGCGGCGGCCGGAACATGGCCCCGGTCGCCGTGGGGCCGCGCGAGTTCGCCGACGTGCTGGTCGAGCCCTTCGTCCGGGCGCTGCGCGAGGGCGGTGCCAGGTCGGTGATGAACAGTTACACCGACGTGGACGGCGTCCCCGTCGCCGCCGACGAGCGGCTCCTCACCGGACTCCTCAGGGACGAGCTCGGCTTCGACGGCACCGTCGTCGCCGACTACTACTCGGTCTCCTTCCTGGAGTCCCGGCACGGTGTCGCCGGATCGCGGGGCGCGGCCGGCGCGCTGGCGCTGACCGCCGGAATCGACGTCGAACTGCCCACGGCCCGCTGTTACGGCGAGCCGCTGACCGCACTCGTCCGGTCGGGAGATCTGTCCGAGGCGCTCGTCGACCGGGCCGTGGAGCGGGTGCTGCTGCAGAAGGCCGAGCTCGGCCTGCTCGACCCCGACTGGGAACCCGTCAAGCCCGAGCCGATCGACCTCGACCCGCCGGAGAACCGGGCGCTGGCCAGGATCCTGGCCGAGCGGTCCACGGTGCTGCTCGCCAACGACGGCATCCTGCCGCTGAGGCCGTGCCGGGTCGCGGTCACCGGGCCGTACGCGGACGATCCGCACGCCTTCCTCGGCTGCTACTCCTTCCCGAACCACGTCGCGCTCCCCGGCGATCCCGGGGTGGAGATCCCGACGCTCGGCGAAGCGCTCGCCGCCGCCGGGTTCACGGTCACCGCGGAGGACCCGGAGGTGAACGTGCTGGTACTCGGCGACCGGGCCGGCATGTTCGGCCGGGGCACCTCGGGCGAGGGCTGCGACGCCGAGACCCTCGACCTGCCGGGCGACCAGGCCGCGCTCGCCGCCGAGGTCCTCGACTCCGGGGTGCCGACCGTCCTGGTCCTCGTCTCCGGACGGCCGTACGCGCTCGGTTCGCTCGCCGACCGGGCGGCGGCCGTCGTCCAGGCCTTCTTCCCCGGCGAGGAGGGCGGGACGGCGCTGGCCCGGATCATCAGCGGGGCCGCGGAACCGGGCGGGCGGCTCCCCGTCTCCCTCCCCCGCCAGGTCGGCGGTCAGCCCGGCACCTATCTGCACTCCACCTTGGGCGGCCGCACCGACTGGAGTTCGGTGGACCCGACGCCGCTGTTCCCGTTCGGACACGGGCTGAGCTGGACCAGCTTCGCCTACTCGGATCTCGCGGTCGATCCCGCCGCCGCGACGGACGGGTCCGTGTCGGTCGCGGTCACCGTGCGCAACGTCGGTGAGGTCACCGGGACGGAGGTGGTCCAGCTCTACCTGTCGGACCCCGAGGCGTCCGTCGTCCGGCCGAGACGCTGGCTCGCCGGATTCGGCAGGGTCGAGCTGCGGCCGGGCGCGGCCGCCCGGATCACCTTCTCCGTCCATGCCGACCGGACCTCCTTCACCGGGATCGACCTGCGCAGGAGAGTGGAGCCCGGAGAGATCGGCGTGGCCGTCGGACGGTCCAGCGGCGATCTGCCGCTCCAGGGGTCCTTCACCCTGCACGGCCCCGTACGTCACCCGGCGGCCGACCGGATACTGTCCGTGCCGGTCGAAGTGGTTCCGGTGCCATGACCACGTCGTTCGGTGATCCCGTGCTCCCCGGGTTCCGGCCCGACCCGTCCGTCTGCCGGGTAGGGGCGGACTACTACCTGGTGACGTCCAGCTTCGAGTGGTTCCCGGGGCTTCCCCTGTTCCACAGCCGCGATCTCGTGAACTGGCGACGTCTCGGCTCCGCGCTGGACCGGCCCTCCCAGCTCGACCTCGACGGGTGCGAGCCCTCACGCGGCCTGTTCGCGCCGACGATCCGGCACCATGACGGGCTCTTCCATCTCGTCTGCACGCTGATGGACGGTCCCGGCCATTTCGTCGTCACGGCGGCCGACCCGGCCGGGCCGTGGTCGGAACCGTACTGGCTGGAAGGGGAGGGCTTCGACCCGTCGCTGTTCTTCGACGACGGGCCGGACGGTGACGGCCGGGCCTGGTTCACCGCCGCCCGCGTCCTGGACGAGGCCGCCGGCCGCACCGAGATCTGGACGCGTGAGTACCTTCCCCGCGAACGGCGGCTCACGGGACCCGAGTACGTCCTGTGGTCGGGAAGCCGGCCGGGCGCACGCTGGTCGGAGGCCCCGCACCTCTACCGGATCGACGGTACCTATCTCCTGCTCACCGCGGAGGGCGGCACCGATGTGGACCACAGCGTGGTGGCCGCCCGCGCCAACCACGTGACCGGCCCGTACGAGAGCTCCCCCGGCAATCCGGTTCTGCCTCCCGCCCAGAAGGGCCCCGTCACCTGCACCGGGCACGCCGACCTCGTGCGGACCCCGTACGGCGACTGGCGGGCCGTCCTCCTGGGCGTCCGCCCGGGCTCCGCCATCGGACGCGAGACCTTCCTCAGCGGGGTCACCTGGAGCGACGGTTGGCCGGTCTTCTCCCCTGTCGAGCACACGAGCCCCCGCCGCCGTCTCCACGACGACTTCGCCGCCCTCTCCACCGACTGGAGCACCCTGCGCACCCCACGCGCGCCGTTCTGGACCACCGGCGACGGGCTCCGCCTCCAGCTCCGTCCCGAACGCCTCGGCGAACGCACCGTCCCGTCCCTCCTGGTCCGCCCGCAGGAACAGCCCGACTGCGACGTGTCCACCGAGCTGCGCTTCACTCCCGCAGCACCGGGCGAGCAGGCCGGCCTCGCCGTAGTCGTCGACGATGACACCCACCTCCTCTTCCTTCGCACCGAGGAAGGGCTCGTCCTCCGTCACGGGCCCGAGGTCCTGGCGGGCGTTCCCGTACCCCCGGGGCCCGTTCGCCTGGGGGTCCGCGTCCGGGGTTTCAGCCACACCTTCGCCCACGCGGCACCCGACGGTGCCTGGCAGGACCTGGCCACCGTCGAAGCCACCTTCCTCACGCCGCTGTTCACCAGCGTCCAGCTCGGCCTCTACGCCACCTCCCACGGCCGCCCGTCCACGAACCAAGCCCATTTCACGTGGTTCGACGTCACGTATCCGCACCAGCCCGGGGGCGCGTGACATCGGCGAACCGCAAATTGCGCTCCTCGTCGAGAACTCCTTTTGAGACAAGCGGCCCCTGTCGAAACAATTTCGACAGGGGCCGCTTCGTCGTCGCGCTCCAGAATTTGCTCAGCGGATCGCCAGAAAGGACCCCACAGGTCACCTTCTCGAAAACCCTTCGAAACACTTGACATGGTCCTGACCTGTTTCCAGACTGAATCCCGAGGCGCCGCCGCCCCTTCACCCGCGTGTCGCGGCACCGGCCTCGAATCACTGCGCCCTGATGATCCGCGCCCCATTTCGACGGACGCGGACATCGCCCCCGCGGAATCCTTCCGCCGCGCTCTCTTCCATCCGTGATTTCCGTCCTGGAGGTCCATTCATGCGTTCACACACCATTCCCCCGTCCACCGTCCGCCGGAAAATCGGCGGCCTGGGCGCGGCGCTGATCGTCGGCGTCCTCGGCTCCGCCACCGTGCTGGTGGCCCCGCCGGCCTCACACGCCGCCGAGAGCACGCTCGGCAGCGCGGCGGCGCAGAGCGGCCGCTACTTCGGCACCGCCATCGCGTCGGGCAGGCTCAACGACTCGGCGTACACGACGATCGCGAGCCGCGAGTTCAACTCGGTGACACCCGAGAACGAGATGAAGATCGACGCCACCGAGCCCCAGCAGGGCCAGTTCAACTTCACCGCCGGCGACCGCGTCTACAACTGGGCGGTGCAGAACGGCAAGCAGGTACGGGGCCACACGCTGGCCTGGCACTCCCAGCAGCCCGGCTGGATGCAGAACCTCAGCGGCAGCGCGCTGCGCCAGGCCATGACCAACCACATCAACGGCGTGATGGCCCACTACAAGGGCAAGATCGCCCAGTGGGACGTCGTGAACGAGGCCTTCGCCGACGGCAGTTCCGGAGCCCGGCGCGACTCCAACCTGCAGCGCAGCGGCAACGACTGGATCGAGGTCGCCTTCCGTACCGCACGCGCCGCCGACCCGGCCGCCAAGCTCTGCTACAACGACTACAACGTCGAGAACTGGACCTGGGCCAAGACCCAGGCCATGTACGCCATGGTCAAGGACTTCAAGCAGCGCGGCGTGCCCATCGACTGCGTCGGCTTCCAGTCCCACTTCAACAACGACAGTCCGTACAACAGCAACTTCCGCACCACCCTGCAGAGCTTCGCCGCCCTCGGCGTCGACGTGGCCGTCACCGAACTCGACATCCAGGGCGCCTCGGGCACGACCTACGCCAACGTGACCAACGACTGCCTGGCCGTCCCGCGCTGCCTCGGCATCACCGTCTGGGGTGTCCGCGACACCGACTCCTGGCGAGCCGAGCACACGCCGCTGCTGTTCAACGGCGACGGCAGCAAGAAGCCCGCCTACTCCTCCGTCCTCAACGCACTCAACTCCGTCTCCCCCAACCCCAACCCCACTCCGACCCCCTCCCCCGGCTCCGGCCAGATCAAGGGCGTCGCCTCGGGCCGCTGCCTGGACGTGCCCGGCGCCGCCACCGCCGACGGCACCCAGGTCCAGCTGTGGGACTGCAACAACCGCACCAACCAGCAGTGGACCTACACCGCCGCGGGTGAGCTCAGGGTCTACGGCGACAAGTGCCTGGACGCCGCCGGTACCGGCAACGGCGCCAAGGTGCAGATCTACAGCTGCTGGGGCGGCGACAACCAGAAGTGGCGCCTCAACTCCGACGGATCCGTCGTCGGCGTCCAGTCCGGCCTCTGCCTCGACGCCGCCGCCGCCGGAACCGCCAACGGCACGCTGATCCAGCTCTACTCGTGCTGGAACAGCGGCAACCAGCACTGGACCCGCACCTGACCTGCCACGGCGAAAGGGTGAACCGATGAAGACCTACGCTGCGGCAGCCCCCACCCCTCCATAAGGACATCGCTGGCGTTCGCGGTTCGCCGTCGTGGTGGCGGCGGCCCTCGCGCTCGGCATGCTCGTGGTGGCGAAGCCGACGCCCGCCGAGGCGGCGACGGTGGACACCAACGCCTCGTACGTCCTGGTCAATCGCAACAGCGGCAAGGCGCTGGACGTCTACGGCGCGTCCACCGCCGACGGCGCGCGGGTCAGCCAGTGGACGCGCAACGAAGGAGCCAACCAGCAGTGGCAGTTCGTGGACTCCGGCGGCGGCTTCTACCGGCTCAAGGCCCGGCATTCGGGCAAGGTTCTCGACGTGGCCGGCGCCTCGACCACCGACGGTGCCGCGATCGCGCAACGGGCCGACGCCAACGCCGCCAACCAGCAGTTCCGCCTGGCCGACTCCGACGCGGGCCACGTCCGGCTGATCAACCGCAACAGCGGCAAGGCCGTGGAGGTGCAGGGTGCCTCCACGGCCGACGGCGGCAACGTCGTTCAGTACGCCGACTGGGGCGGCGCCAACCAGCAATGGCAGATGATCAAGCTTTCGTCCGGTGGCGGCGGGTGCGGCAGCGCCCCGACCCTGGCGAGCGGTACACACACGATTCAGAGCAGCGGTAAGAGCCGCAGCTTCATCCTCAGGGTTCCCGTCGGCTACGACAACTCCCATCCCTACCGGCTGGTCTTCGCGTTCCACTGGCGGGGAGGAACCGCCGGCGAAGTCGCCTCGGGCGGAACGAGCGGAAACGCCTGGTCCTACTACGGCCAACAGGAACAGTCGAACAACAGCGCGATCCTCGTCGCCCCCCAGGGCCTCGGCAACGGTTGGGCCAACTCGGGCGGTGAGGACGTCACCTTCGTCGACGACATGATCCGGCGCATCGAAGGCGGCCTCTGCGTCAACACGGCGCAGCGTTTCGCCACGGGATTCAGCTGGGGCGGCGGCATGAGCTACGCACTCGCGTGCAGCCGGGCGAACGTCTTCAGGGCTGTCGCGGTCATCTCCGGCGGCGAGATCAGCGGGTGCAGCGGCGGCACCCAGCCCATCGCCTACTTCGGAATCCACGGCATCAGCGACTCCGTCCTCGACGTCGCGCAAGGACGGTCCCTGCGCGACAGGTTCGTCCGCGCCAACGGCTGCACTCCGCAGAGCCCGCGCGAGCCCGCGCCGGGCAGCCGGACGCACATCACCACCACCTACTCCGGCTGCCGTGCCGGGTACCCGGTCCAATGGGCCGCGTTCGACGGAGGCCACATCCCCGGTCCGGTCGAGGGCTCCTCCGGCGAGAGCGGCGTCGCGACCTGGACCAAGGGTGAGATCTGGAGGTTCTTCGCACAGTTCCAGTGACACGCCCGCACCAGCGAGGGGAGCCAGGATGATCCTGGCTCCCCTCTGTGCGGTCAGACGGCGGGAGAATTGCCGTAGTAGGCATCCGGGCCGTGCTTGCGTGTGAAGTGGCGGTCCAGGACGTGCTGCGGGGGTTCGACCGTGCCCAGGGCGATGGTGTGGAGGGCCATCTCGGCCACCGCCTCGCAGATGATGGCGTGCTCCAGGGACGTGGTGGCGTCGACGCCCCAGGTGAAGGGGCCGTGGTGGGCGACCAGGGCGCCCGGGACCTCCCTGGCCCGGGTGTCGTCGCGGCCCAGCAGGTCCACGATGACCTGGCCGGTGTTGTACTCGTAGTCCGTGGCGCACTGCTCGGGGGTGAGGGCGTCGGTGACGGGGACGGGACCGTTGAAGGTGTCGGCGTGGGTCGTGCCGAGCACGGGTATGGGGCGCCGGGCCTGGGCGAAGGCGACGGCGTGGGTGGAGTGCGTGTGGGTCACGCCTCCGATGGAGGGGAAGGCCAGGTAGAGGCTGCGGTGGGTCTCCGTGTCGGTGGACGGGCGCAGGTGGCCGTCCACGACGTTCCCGTCGGACAGGGAGACGACGACCAGGTCCTCCTCCGTCAGTACGTCGTAGGCCACTCCCGAGGGCTTGATGACGAAGACGCCGGCCTGTCGGTCCACACCGCTCACGTTGCCCCAGGTGAGGGTGGCGAGTCCGGCTCGGGGGATGCGGAGGTTGGCTTCCAGTACCTCTCGGCGCAGCTCCTTGGAAACGGTCGTGCTCACGGAGGACTCCGTCCTGGTGGGGGTGGAGGCGGTGGCGGCGGGGGTGTTCACAGGCTCTGGGCCAGACGGTGGTAGGCCTGGTTCCACCGCAGCTCGCGCGAGAAGCGCCGGATGGTGGTGTCCTCGTCGATGACGGCGAGTTCGGTCCGCAGCATCTCGGCGAGGTCTTCGAGCTCCTCGCCGCCGAGAGCGGTGGTCAGGACGGTGTGGTGCGGTGCTCCGGCCGTCAGCCATGCCTCGGTCGAGGTACGGAGGTCGGGGCGGGGGTGCCAGACGGCGCGGGCCACGGGCAGTTGGGGCAGCGGCTCGGGCGGGGCGACGACGTCGATGTGGTTGGCGACGAGGCGGAACCGGTCGCCCATGTCGGCGAGACCGACGACGACGGCCGGACCGGGGTCCGCGTCGAAGACGAGGCGGACCGGGTCCTCGCGTCCGCCGATGCCGAGCGGATGGATCTCGCAGGTGGGCGTCGCCGTCGTGAGGGAGGGGCAGACCTCGAGCATGTGTGCGCCGAGGATGAGTTCCTGGCCGGGCGTGAGGTCGTAGGTGTAGTCCTCCATGAAGGAGGTGCCGCCGGGCAGGCCGTGGGCCATCGCCTTCAGTGTGCGCAGCAGGGTGGAGGTCTTCCAGTCTCCTTCGCCGCCGAAGCCGTAGCCGTCCGCCATCAGCCGCTGCACGGCGAGCCCGGGCAGCTGGCGCAGGCCCCCGAGGTCCTCGAAGTTGGTGGTGAAGGCGCGGAATCCGCCTTCCGTGAGGAAGGCGCGCAGGCCGGCTTCGATGCGCGCGGCGTAGCGCAGGGAGTCGTGGCGCTCGCCGCCGGGCCGCAGCTCGGGCGCGAGGGCGTAGAGGTCCTGGTACTCCTTGACGAGGGCGGTGACGGTGTCCTCGGGGGCGGCGTCGACCGCGGCGACGAGGTCGTTGACGCCGTAGGTGTTGACCGAGACCCCGAACCGCAGCTGTGCCTCGACCTTGTCGCCTTCGGTGACGGCGACGTCGCGCATGTTGTCGCCGAACCGGGCGAGTTTGAGGGTGGTGAGTTCGGATCGGCCGACGGCGGCGCGGGCCCATCCGGCGATGCGGTCGACGACGTCGGGAGTGGAGACGTGGCCGGCCACGGTCTTGCGCGGGACACCGAGGCGGGTCTGGACGAAGCCGAACTCGCGGTCGCCGTGGGCGGCCTGGTTCAGGTTCATGAAGTCCATGTCGATGGTGGACCAGGGCAGTTGGCGGTTGGCCTGGGTGTGCAGGTGCAGCAGGGGCTTGCTCAGGGCGTCGAGGCCGGCGATCCACATCTTGGCCGGGGAGAAGGTGTGCATCCAGGCGATCAGGCCGATGCAGCGGTCGTCGGCGTTGGCCTCCAGACAGACCGCGCGGATGGCGGCCGCGTCGGTGAGGACCGGCTTCCACACGAGGCGCACGGTCATCTGGGGCTGGTCGGCGAGGGTCGCGCAGATGGCGCGGGACTGGTCGGCGACCTGGGCCAGGGTGTCGTCGCCGTAGAGGGCCTGGCTGCCGGTGAGAAACCAGATCTCGCGGTCGGGCTGGGCGAGCGTCATGTCGGGTGTGCTCCTCGGAGGTGCGGGGGTGGAGAGGTCGGGCCGGTGGCAACTGGGGGCGGGGCGGCGACCCGGTCAGCCGGTGGTGGCGACGCGTGCGGTGTTGCGGATCCGTCGCAGGCGGTGCAGGAGGAGGTCCGCGCCGGTGCCGAAGTGCTCGTGCAGGGCGCGGTACTCGCCGAACAGCGCGTCATAGGCGTCCGCCCGCGCGGGGTCGGGCACGTATGCGTGGCGCTGGACGCTTCCCATGACGGAGGCGGCGGAGCGGACGTCGGGGTAGGCGCCCGCGACGACGGCGGCGTGGATCGCCGAGCCGAGCGCCGGCCCCTGTTCGGAGGTGCCGAGGGAGACGGGGCGGCGGAGGACGTCGGCGTAGATCTGCATGAGCAGCGCGTTCTTCTTCAGGCCTCCGGTGACGATGAACTCCTCGACGGGGATCCCGCCGTCCTCGAAGGTCTCGACGATCATCCGGGTGCCGTAGGCGGTCGATTCGAGCAGGGCCCGGTAGACGTCTTCGGGCCGGGTGTCGAGGGTGAGGCCGGCGATGACTCCGGAGAGGTGGTGGTCGACCAGGGGGGAACGGTTGCCGTTCATCCAGTCCAGGGCGACCAGACCGTGCGCGCCGACCGGCTGGTCGGCGGACTTGCGGGTCAGGAGCTGGTGCAGGTCCTCGCCCGAGGCCTCTGCCTCGGCGCGGTAGTGGTCCGGGACGCCCTGCCGGAGCCACCAGGCGAAGATGTCACCGACCGCGCTCTGGCCGGCCTCGTAGCCGTAGGCGCCCTCGACGATGCCGCCGTCGACGACCCCGCAGATGCCGGGGACCTCGGCGAGGGTGGCGCCGTTGAGCACGTGGCAGGTGGAGGTGCCCATGATGGCGAGCATCCGGCCGTTCTCGACGGCGCCCGCCGCGGGCGCGGCCACATGGGCGTCGACGTTGCCGACGGCGACGGCGATGCCCTCGGGGAGGCCGGTCCAGTGCGCGGCCCGGCCGCTCAGTCCGCCGGCACGGGAGCCCAGGGGTGACAGGGGGTGCTCCAGGCGCGTGGCGGGGAAGTCGGCGAACTCCGGGTGGAGTCGGGCGAGGAAGCCGGGCGAGGGGTAGGCGCCGTCCTGGTGGATGCCCTTGTAGCCGGCGGTGCAGGTGTTGCGGGACTCGGTGCCGGTCAGCTGCCAGACGATCCAGTCGGCCGCCTCGATCCAGCGGGCGCAGGCGCCGTAGACGGCGGGGTCCTCTTCCAGGACCTGCAGGGCCTTGGCGTACTGCCACTCGGAGGAGATCTTGCCTCCGTACCGTGCGATCCACTTCTCGCCGTGGGCGTGAGCGAGGGCGTTGATGCGGTCGGCCTGCCCCTGGGCGGCGTGGTGCTTCCACAGTTTGGGCCAGGCGTGCGGGCGGTCGGCCCACTCGGGCGTCAGGGCGAGCGGGGTGCCGTCCGGGGTGGTCGGCAGGACCGTACAGGCGGTGAAGTCGGTGGCGATGCCGATGACGCGGGCGGGGTCGATTCCCGCGTCGGCGAGCGCCGCCGGAACGGCGGTGCGCAGGACGTCCCGCCAGTCCTCGGGGTGCTGCAGGGCCCAGTCGGGGGGCAGGGGGGCGCCGGTGGAGGGAAGGCGGTCCTCGATGACCGCGTGGCGGTACTCGTGGACCGACGAACCGAGTTCGGCGCCGTCCCGGACCCTGACCACGACGGCGCGCCCGGAGAGGGTGCCGAAGTCGACTCCGATGGTGCAGGCTTCGGGATGGTGAAGGGCTGCGGGGCCGGAAGGGGCGTGTGGGGTCACGATGCGGTCTCTCTCGTCATGAACAAGGGCCGGAGGAGCACCCTGATTGTTAACGCTCACAATTGAATTAGACAAGAGTCGGGCGCAGTTCCGTCGAACATTGGGCGAGAAATGGAGCCTCAGAAGTGAGCGCTCACTTGCACACCGGAGACACCCGAGCCGCGACCGGTCCGGCAGGAGGTGGGGCCGGTCGACGGGGAGGGGCGCAGCAGCTGGTGGAGGTGGAGCGGCCGGCGGGGGTGGAGCGGCCGGTGGGGTGGAGCAGCCGGTGGGGCGCCTGCGTGGGTACCGACGCGTGTGCGCCGCCAGACGGCGGACGGGGAGCCCGCCACTGGCGGCCGGGAGGTGGCGGCGAGAGCCGCCCGCCGCGTCAGGCCTCGTTCGGAGGGCGCGTGCTCGCCCGCATGATGAGCTGCGGCTCCACCAGGAGGTGCTCGGCCTTCCGGACGCGACCCTCGATGTGGTCCACCAGGAGCCCGATGCTCCGGCGCCCGATGGCGGCGAAGTCCTGGCGGACCGTCGTCAGCGGCGGAGGGAAGTACTCGGCCTCCGGAATGTCGTCGAAGCCGGCGACGGCCACCTGGCCGGGGGTGCGGATCCCGCCCTCGCGCAGCGCCCGCAGGACGCCGAGCGCCATCTGGTCGTTGGCGACGAAGACGGCCGTGACCGGTGTCTCCCCGCGGCGGGCCAGGACGAGTCCCGCGAGTTCCTGTCCCGCCCGGTACCCGGACAGCGGGCTCCAGTCTCCCGTCAGTACGCGCGGAGGGCGGATGCCGCTCTCCTCCAGGACGGCGCGCCAGCCCGCGGTGCGGGCCTCGCTCTCCAGCCAGTCGTCGGGACCCGCCACGTGCCAGACGGTGCTGTGCCCGGCGGCGAGCAGGTGCTCCGTGACCATCCGGGCGCCGAGCTCCTGGTCGAGGGAGACCCCGGGCAGGTCGAGCTGATGCCCACCCTCCACGGTGACCACGGGGAAGGGCGCGTCCAGCTCGGCGAGCGCCTGCACGTGCGAGCGCTGCGGGGTGATGGCGACGACGCCCTCCACACCCCAGGACGCGAGGTGGTCGATGGCGTCCTTGAGCCCCTGCCCCTCTCCGGTGCGCAGACTGACGGTCGAGACGAGGTAGCCCTGCTCCCGGGCCGCCTCCTCCAGGCCGGTCAGGGTGCTGGCAGGGCCGTACAGGGCGGTGTTGACGGCGATGACGCCCAGCGTCCTCGTGCGGCGCGTCACCAGGGCGCGTGCGGCGGAGTTGCGGCGGTAGCCCAGTCGCTCGATGGCCAGGGTGACCTGGTCCCGGGTGGCCGCGCGCACGTTGGGATGACCGCTCAGCACCCGGGAGACGGTCTGGTGGGAGACCCCCGCCTCTCGTGCGACGTCGGCCATCGTCGGCGGGCGGACGTCTTCCGCGGGATGCGCCACGTTCGCCTCCCTTCTCCCTGCTTACGGCTGTGTATCGATGCGAGAAAAACCTTAGCGCCTCTTGTATCACGCTGTTGTGAGCGCTAACAATCTACCTCGACCGGGGCGCCGACGCCCTGGCCACCCAGCCGGAACGGTGCCGTCCCGGTGGTGCGAGGACACGCGCCGCCGTCGAGCCCGTCCCCGGTCGGAGCCGCCCTCGACGACGGGATTGCCAGGTAACGCCCATGAAGAAGTTCCGATCCGCATCCGCCCTCCTGGCCGTGACCACCGGCTGCGCCCTGCTCCTGACCGCCTGCGGGCAGAACAGTGAGGGCGGCAGCCAGGAGTCGAAGGACAAGAAGGACGTCACCATCGGCATCGCCATGCCCACCAAGTCCTCGGAGAGGTGGATCGCCGACGGCCGGAACATGACGGCGAGCCTGAAGAAGGCCGGCTTCGCCACGACCCTGCAGTACGGCGAGGACGACCCCGACCAGCAGGTCGCCCAGATCGAGAACATGATCACCCAGGGCGTCGACGCCCTGGTCGTGGCCGCCATCAACGGCGAGGCCCTGTCCAACGTCCTGCAGCAGGCGGCGGACGCCCACATCCCGGTCATCTCCTACGACCGGCTCATCCTGGGCTCCCCGCACGTCGACTACTACGCCTCCTTCGACAACGAGAAGGTCGGCGAGCTCCAGGCCACGTACATCGTCGAGAAGCTGGGACTGAAGGCCGGCTCGAAGAAGGGCCCGTTCAACATCGAGCTGTTCGCCGGGTCCAACGACGACAACAACACCAAGTACTTCTTCAACGGCGCCATGAAGGTGCTGAAGCCCTACCTCGACAAGAAGCAGCTGGTCGTGCGCTCCCAGCAGACCCAGCTCAACCAGGTCACCACGCTGCGCTGGGACGGCGGGACGGCGCAGAAGCGCATGGACGACCTGCTGACCTCCTCGTACTCCACGGCCCGGGTCGACGCCGTGCTCTCCCCCTACGACGGCATCTCCATCGGCATCCTGTCCGCCCTGAAGTCCGACGACTACGGCAGCGCCGCCAAGCCGCTGCCGGTCGTCACCGGCCAGGACGCGGAGGTCGCCTCCGTGAAGTCGATCATCGCGGGCCAGCAGACGCAGACCGTCTACAAGGACACCCGCGCACTCGCGCAGGTCGCCGCCGACATGGTGACCGCCGTCCTCGCCGGCAAGAAGCCCGAGATCAACGACGACACCACCTACGACAACGGCAAGAAGGTGGTTCCCGCCTTCCTGCTCGACCCGGTCAGCGTCGACAAGTCGAACTACCGGAAGGTCCTGGTCGACTCCGGTTACATCGACGCCGGCGAGCTGCGATGACCCCCGCCGCGCCCCACTCCCCCGGCACCCCCGCCTCGTCCCCGGACGGCCCCGTCCTGGAGATGCGGTCCATCGTCAAGACCTTCCCCGGGGTCAGGGCACTGTCCGACGTGACCCTGTCCGTGAAGCGCGGCGAGGTGCACGCCCTGTGCGGGGAGAACGGTGCCGGAAAGTCGACCCTCATGAAGGTCCTGTCCGGCGTCCACCCGCACGGGACCTACGAGGGCGAGATCCTCTTCGACGGCGAGCCGTGCCGCTTCAAGGACATCAGGGCCAGTGAGCAGCACGGCATCGTCATCATCCACCAGGAACTCGCGCTCGTTCCCTACCTGTCGATCGCCGAGAACGTCTTCCTCGGCAACGAGCCGTCCCGGCACGGGATCATCGACTGGCACGAGGCGCTGCGCCGTGCTTCCGAACTGCTCAGGCGGGTCGGGCTCGACGAACACCCCGAGACCCGGGTCGCCGACATCGGTGTCGGCAAGCAGCAGCTCGTGGAGATCGCGAAGGCACTGGCGAAGAACGTCCGCCTGCTGATCCTCGACGAGCCCACCGCGGCGCTCAACGACGAGGACAGCGCGAAGCTGCTGCGGCTGATGCGGGAGCTGAAGAGCCAGGGCATCACCTCGATCATCATCTCGCACAAGCTGAACGAGATCGCCCAGATCGCCGACTCCGTCACCATCCTGCGCGACGGGCGGTCCATCGAGACCTTGGACGTCAGGGACCCGGCCACCACCGAAGAGCGCATCATCCGCGGCATGGTGGGGCGGGACCTCGACAGCCGTTTCCCGGACCGCACGCCGTACGAGGGCCCGGTCGACGCCGATCCCGTCCTGGAGATCCGGGACTGGACCGTGCGTCACCCGCTCGACCGCGGCCGCAAGGTCGTCGACGGGGTCTCGCTCCAGGTCCGCCGCGGGGAGATCGTGGGCGTCGCAGGGCTCATGGGGGCCGGCCGGACCGAACTCGCCATGAGCGTCTTCGGCCGTTCCTACGGCCGCTACGAGCAGGGCGTCGTGTTCAAGGACGGCCGCGAGGTGCGGACGCGCACGGTCCCCGAGGCGGTCGCCCACGGCATCGCGTACGTCACCGAGGACCGCAAGCACTACGGGCTCAACCTCGGGGAGTCCGTGAGCCGGAACATCTCGCTCGCGTCCCTCGGCACCCTCGCCCGCCGCGGCGTCGTCGACGGGCACGAGGAGCGCAAGGTGGCCGAACGGTACCGGCGGACCATGAACATCAAGGCTCCGAACGTCCTCGAGCCGGTCGGCCGCCTTTCCGGCGGCAACCAGCAGAAGGTCGTCCTCAGCAAGTGGATCCTCGCCGGACCGGACGTCCTCATCCTCGACGAGCCCACGCGTGGAGTCGACGTGGGAGCCAAGTTCGAGATCTACACCGTGATCGACCGGCTCGCCGCCGAGGGCAAGGCGATCCTCCTCATCTCCTCCGAGCTGCCCGAACTGCTCGGCATGTGCGACCGCATCTACACCATGGCCGCAGGACGGCTGACCGGCGAAGTCGCCCGCGAGGACGCCACCCAGGAAGTGCTGATGCGGCACATGACGCAGGACTCCCCCGCACCACCGGCGGTCACCGCAGGCGCCGCCTCCAGCGAAGGACACCAGGCATGAGCACCGACGCCACCATGAAAACGACCACCCCGACGCCCCCGGGCCGAGGGGCCCCGCCCACCGGGGCACCGGTGGCCCGGGTGCTCCTGGACGGCGTCCGGCGGAACATGCGCCAGTACGGGATGCTCTTCGCACTCGGCCTGATCGTGCTCCTGTTCCAGGTCTGGACGGGCGGCGACCTCCTGCTGCCGCGCAACGTCTCCAATCTGGTGCTGCAGAACAGCTACATCCTCATCCTGGCGATCGGCATGATGATCGTCATCATCTCCGGGCACATCGACCTGTCGGTGGGCTCCCTGATGGCCCTGGTCGGTGGGATCGGGGCGGTGCTCATGGTCGAGCACCACGTCTCCTGGCCCGTCGCGGTGCTCCTCACCCTGCTCCTCGGAGCCGTCGCCGGCGCGCTGCAGGGCTTCTTCATCGCGTACGTCGGCATACCGTCGTTCATCGTGACCCTCGCGGGCATGCTGCTGTTCCGCGGGCTCACCGAGATCTTCCTCAAGGGGCAGACGCTCGGCCCGTTCCCGGACGGACTGCAGAAGATCGCCAACGGCTTCCTGCCGGAGGTGGGGCCGCAGACCAACTACCACAACGTGACCCTGCTCCTCGGCCTGGGGCTGGTCGCCTACGTGGTGTTCCAGGAGGTGCGGGACCGCCGGCGCCAGCGCGAGTTCGCCCTGGAGACGCTCCCCACGGGCCTGTTCGCGCTGAAGGTGACGGCGCTGGTCGCCGCGGTCCTGGTCACCACCCTGCTGCTCGCCAGCTACAAGGGCGCCCCCGTGGTCCTCCTGATCCTGGCCGCGCTGCTGGTCGGCTTCGGCTATGTGATGCGCAACGCCGTGATCGGCCGCCACGTGTACGCGATCGGGGGGAACCTGCCCGCCGCGAAGCTGTCCGGGGTCAAGGACAGGAAGGTGACCTTCGCGGTGTTCCTCAACATGGGGATGCTCGCGGCGCTCGCCGGGCTCGTCTTCGCGGCGCGCTTCAACGCGGCCTCGCCGAAGGCGGGCGTGAACTTCGAACTGGAGGCCATCGCCGCCGCGTTCATCGGCGGGGCGTCCATGAGCGGGGGCGTCGGGACCATCCTGGGAGCCATCATCGGCGGCCTGGTCCTCGGTGTGCTCAACAACGGCATGAACCTGGTCGGGGTGGGCACCGACTGGCAGCAGGTCATCAAGGGGCTCGTGCTGCTCGCGGCGGTCGGCTTCGACGTCTGGAACAAACGAAGGGCAGGCGCCTGACGCCGCTCCGGACATGGCTGTGCCCGCCGGTTCCTCCACCGGCGGGCACAGCCGTGTCGGCGTGTTCGTACGCGGTCAGTCGCGGGTGCTGAACCGCAGGACCGTCCTCGACCGGTACTCCTCGCCCGGCCGCAGCACCGGGGACGGGTCACCGGGGCGGTTCGGGGAGTCGGGGAAGTGCTGGGTCTCCAGCGCGATGCCGGCGCCCGCCCGGTAGGGCGTACCGCTCTTGCCGAGGACCGTTCCGTCGAACTGCCCCGCGGTGTAGACCTGGAGTCCGGGCTCCGTGGTCAGCACCTCCATGCGGCGGCCCGTGGCCGGCGCGTGGAGGACGGCGGCCCGGCGCAGGGTTTCGTCGCCGCGCGGGCTCAGGACGAAGTTGTGGTCGTACCCGCCGCCCACCTCGGGGCGGGCCAGGGCCTCGGCGATCCTGAGCGGCCGGCGGAGGTCGAACGCGGTGCCGGAGACGGGACGGTGGTCCCCGTGGGGGATGAGATCCCCGTCGACCGGGGTGTAGCGAGCGGCGTCGACGGTCAGTTCGTGGTCGAGGATGTCGCCCGCGCCCTCGCCCTCGAGGTTGAAGTAGGCGTGGTTGGTCAGGTTGACCAGGGTGACCGCGTCGGTGACCGCCGCGTAGGAGAAGGAGAGTTCGTCGTCGCGGCTGATGAGACAGCTGACGGTGACGTCCAGGTTTCCCGGGAATCCCTGGTCGCCGTCGGGGCTGCGGAGGTGCAGGAGCACGCCTGTCCACTCCGGGGTGTGCACGCTCTCGGCTTCCCAGAGCCGGGCGTCGAAGCCGTCTGTTCCGCCGTGCAGGCAGTGGCCGTCCTCCTGCGTGGTCAGCTGGTACGTCTTCCCGTCCAGGGAGAACCGGCCTCGTGCGATGCGGTTGGCGTAGCGGCCGACGGTGGCTCCGAAGTACCGGGCGGCGGTGGCCGTCCGGGCCGGGTCGCGGGGAGCGAGGACGACGTCGGCCGGGGTGCCGTGCCGGTCCGGCACCCACAGCCCGTGGAGGCGGGCGCCGCGGGTGTGCACCTCCGCCGTGAGTCCCTCGGGAAAGCCGAAGGTCCATCGTTGCCCGGAGTCGTCCGTGCCGGGGTGGCGGACCGGTGGGCCTCCGGTGAAAGGGGGATGGGAGGAGAAGAGCATGGGAGTTCCTTGTCCGGAGTGCGGCACAGCCGGGAAAGGGGGCTGAAGGCCCCGCTTTCCCGGCCGCGGTCGTGGTGGTCGGTGGTCGGCGGTCTGCTCGGGATCCGGGCTTGTCCGGAAGGTCTATGCCGCCGGGCGGGATCCGCCGAAGAGCCGTTGGAGGAGGATGAAGACGAACAACAGGCCGCCGATGACGATGCGCGTCCACCACGAGCTGAGCGTGCCCTGGAAGTTGATGACGGTCTGGATCATGCCGAGGACCATCACGCCCAGCGCGGTCCCCAGGACGAAACCGGAGCCCCCGGTCAACAGCGTCCCTCCGATGACGGCGGCCGCGATGGCGTCGAGTTCCATGCCGACGGCGTGCAGGGCGTAGCCGGACAGCATGTAGAAGGTCAGCAGCAGACCGCCGAGGGCGGAGCACAGACCGCTCACGGCGTACACCGCGACCTTGGTGCGTCCCACGGGCAGGCCCATGAGACGGGCCGAGGACTCGTTGCCCCCCAGGGCGTAGACGGTGCGGCCGAAGCGGGTGTGGTGGAGGACGACGAAGGCGAGCGCCAGCACGACCAGGGCGATGACCACGGCGGGTGAGACGAACAGTCCCCCGGGCAGGAGCACCCGCGTCTGGGCGATCCGCGTGGTCGTCGGGTCGGTGAGGGAGATGGACTCGGTGCTGATCATGTAGCAGAGGCCGCGCGCGAGGAACATGCCCGCGAGGGTGACGATGAAGGGCTGGATCTCGAAGGCGTGGATCACCCAGCCCATGAGGGCGCCGCCTCCTGCTCCCACCAGCAGGACCACCGGAACCGCCAGGGCGAGCGGCACGCCGTTCTGTTCGACGAGCCAGGCCGTCAGCATGGTCGACAAGGCCACCACGGAGCCGACGGACAGGTCGATTCCACCGGTGAGGATGACGAACGTCATGCCGATCGCCACGACGAGCAGGAAGCCGTTGTCGATCAGGACGTTGAGCAGGACCTGCGCGGAGAAGAAGCCTTCGTACTGCAGGGAGCCGATCGAGAACATCGCGATCAGCAGAGTGGCCGTCACCAGGAGCGGCAAACGGGTGGCGTACCGCGCCGAGAACCGCTGGAGTGGCCGGGTGAGGGAGCTGAGGGTGGTACTCACGGGTGGACCTCCTGCCGGCGGGCTCCCACGTCGCCGGCCGCGGGGGCCGGGTCCGGGGCGGCGGCTCGGCGACGGCGTGGGAGTCGCGCGCGGAACGCGGGCGACTGGACGAGACACACGACGATGACGACCAGGGCCTTGAAGACGAGGGTGGTCTCCGGCGGTACGCCGAGGGTGTAGATCGTGGTCGACAGGGTCTGGATGATCAGCGCGCCCAGGACCGTCCCGCCGAGGGAGAAACGGCCGCCCGTGAGGGCGGTGCCGCCGATGACCACGGCGAGGATCGCGTCCAGCTCGATCCACAGGCCGGCGTTGTTGCCGTCGGCGCTGGACACGTTGGAGCTGATCATCAGACCGGCCACCGCGGCGCACACGGCGCTGACGACGTAGACCGTGACCAGAAGGCCGGCCGCCCTGATGCCGACGAGTCGACTCGCGACCGGATTGCCGCCCACCGATTCGATGAGCATGCCGAGCGCGGTCCGCCGGGTGACGAGGGAGGTGACGGCGACGAGGGCCGCGGCGAGCAGGACGGCGAAGGGGAGGGTGAGCCAGTAGCCGCCGCCGATCATCTTGTAGGCGCTGCTGGACACGCTGATGATCTGGCCGTCGGTGATCAGCTGGGCCACGCCGCGCCCGGCGACCATGAGGACCAGCGTGGCGACGATGGGCTGGACGCCCAGCCGGGCGACGAGGAGGCCGTTCAGCAGTCCGATCGCGGCGGCGACGCCGAGCGCCACCGCGATCGCCGACATGACGGTGGGCAGGCTTCCGGGGTCCTTCGCGGTGGCGATGTGCTCGCACGCGAGGGCGCCGGCGATGGCGACCGTCGAGCCGACCGAGAGGTCGATGCCCCGGGTGGCGATGACCAGCGTCATGCCGAGCGACACCAGGATCAGGGGGGCGCCGAACTGGAGGATGTCGATCAGGCTGCCGTACAGGTGTCCGTTCTGGACGCGGACGGCGAAGAAGTCGTGGGTGAGCGCGACGTTCCCCAGCAGCAGGGCGGCCAGGACGGCGGCGGGCCAGAACAGGCGGTGCTCGGTGAGCCGCCGGGCGCCGGGTGCCCGAGCCGGACGCCCCCCGGCGCCGGTGTCGTCAGATGGTGTCATGAGGTGGCTCCGGTGGCGATGGCGCCCAGGATCCGGTCGGGCGTCAGGGTCGTGTCGTTGGGGAGGGTGGCGACGAGCCGGTGGTCGCGCAGCACGCCGACCCGGTGGCTCAGCCGCAGCACTTCCTCGAGTTCGGCGGAGATGAAGAGGACGGCGGTCCCCTCTGCGGCCAGGCGGGTGACCAGTTTCTGGATCTCCGTCTTGGCGCCGATGTCGATGCCCCGGGTGGGTTCGTCCAGGATCAGCAGCTCGGGGTCGGTGAGCAGCCACCGGGCGAGCAGAACCTTCTGCTGGTTGCCCCCGCTGAGGTTGCGGACCTGTGCCTCCGGGTCGGCCGGGCGGATGTCGAGAACCTCGGTCCACCGGGCGGCGATCTCGTCCTGCCGGGCGCGGGAGAGGGGTTTGGTCCAGCCGCGTGCGGCCTGGAGGGCGAGCACGATGTTCTCGCGAACCGTGAGTTCGCCGATCAGGCCCTCCGCCTTGCGGTTCTCCGAGCAGAAGGCGATCCTGCGGGCGATCGCGGCACGTGGGGATCGCAGGGCGGCCCGCTCGCCGTCGATCCGGAGCTCTCCTCCGTCGGCGTGGTCGGCTCCGAAGAGCAGCCGGGCCGCCTCGGTGCGTCCGGATCCGAGGAGTCCGGCCAGGCCGATGACCTCGCCGCGGTGGATGTCCAGGTCGTAGGGCTGGACGGCACCGGACCGGGCGAGCCCGCGGGCGCTCAGGAAGGGGGTGTCCGCTGGGACGGGGGCGGCGGTGCCGGTGTGCGAGGTCTCCGCGAGTTCGTCGAGGGTGCGCAGTTCGCTGCCGACCATGTGGTGCACGAGGGTGACGGGTGTCAGCTCGTCGATCCGGTACTCGCCTTCGAGGCGGCCGTTGCGCAGGACGGTCACCCGGTCGCACAGGTCGAAGACCTGGTCGAGGAAGTGGGTGACGAAGAGGATCGCGACGCCCCGGTCGCGCAGCCGGCGCACCAGGGAGAACAGTTGGGCGACTTCGTCCCGGTCGAGGCTGGAGGTGGGCTCGTCGAGGACGAGGACCTTCGCCTTGATGTCCACGGCACGTACGATCGCGACGAGTTGCTGGACGGCGAGGGAGTGCGCGCTCAGCGGCAGGCGGACGTCGAGGTCGAGTTCCAGTTCGGTGATGAGCCGTGCCGCGCGTTCGTGGAGGGCGGACCAGTGGACCAGTCCCAGGCGTCGGGGTTCACGGCCGATGAGGATGTTCTCGGCGACCGAGAGGTTGGGGCACAGGTTCACCTCCTGGTAGACCGTGCTGATTCCGGCGTGCTGCGCCTCCAGCGGTTCGGCGAACCGCTGGGGGCTGCCGTCGACGGAGACCGTTCCCGCGTCGGGCGGGTGGACCCCGGTGAGCACCTTGATGAGGGTCGACTTGCCCGCGCCGTTCTCGCCCATCAGCGCGTGGACCTCGCCCGGGAAGAGGCGGAGGTCCACACCGTCGAGGGCGAGGACGCCGGGGAAGGCCTTGCGGATGCCGTGGGCCTCCAGGACCGGCCGGTCGGTGCGTGTGGGTGTGCGGGGGGTGGGTGGGGCTGCCATACGCCCTCTTCTCCTGAGGGATGGGGGGGCGGCGCGAGGACCGCCCCCGGTCTGGTGCGGGCGGAAGGTCAGTACTGACGGCCGGGCAGGGCGGCCGCGGCCTGGTCCTGGGTGAAGACGCCCTCCTTGACCTCGACCCGTCGCGGGACGCTCTCCCCCGCCGCGACCTTCTTGGCGAGTTCCATGAGCTGGTCGCCGAGGAGCGGGTTGCACTCGACCACCACGTTGATCTTCTTCTCCTGCATGGCGACGAAGGCGTCCTTGATGCCGTCGACGGAGATCACCTTGATGTCGACGCCCGGCTTCTTGCCCGCCTCCTCGATGGCCTGGATGGCGCCCAGGGCCATGTCGTCGTTGTGGGCGTACAGGACGTCGATGTCCTTGTGGGACTTGAGGAAGGCCTGCATGACCTCCTTGCCCTTGGCTCGGGTGAAGTCCCCGGTCTGGGAGGCGACGACCTTGAACTTGGGGTCGCCCTTGATGACGTCGGCGAAGCCCGCCTTGCGGTCGTTGGCGGGTGCGGAGCCGGTGGTGCCCTGGAGTTCGACGAGGTTGACCGGCGCGGAGGTGCCCTCGTACTCCTTGACGAGCCACTTGCCGGCCTCCTGTCCCTCCTTGACGAAGTCGGAGCCGAGGAACGTCCGGTAGAGGGAGGTGTCCTGCGAGTCGACCGCGCGGTCGGTGAGGATCACCGGGATGCCGGCGTTCTTGGCCTCCTTCAGGACGGTGTCCCAGCCGGACTCCACCACCGGCGAGAAGGCGATGACGTCCACCTTCTGCTGGATGAAGGTGCGGATCGCCTTGATCTGGTTCTCCTGCTTCTGCTGCGCGTCGGAGAACTTCAGCGTGATGCCGGCCTTCTCGGCCGCCTCGCGTACGGACTTGGTGTTGGCGGTGCGCCAGCCGCTCTCGGCTCCCACCTGGGCGAACCCGAGCACCAGCTTGCCGTCGGAGGAGCCCTTACCGGCGCCGCCGGTGGTGCCGGTGGTCGCGGGCTCGGTGGTGCAGGCGGTCAGCACACTGCCGGCCAGGGCGGCGGCGGCGATGACGCGGAGGGCTCTGTGGGCCATGTCGTGGTTCCTCTCGGGACGTGCGTCGTACCAGGCGGAGCCCTGAAGGAGACGGGCCCGGTGAAGGCGTGGCTGCGCAGGGGTGGTCGAGCCGGGCGGAGGCAGAGTGAAGCGTCGACCCCCGACGACCGGCGAGCTGGCGAACGCGACACATTGTGAGCGCTAACAGACTTGTAACTCAAGGGCTCGTACGGCCGTTACCCGTTCTTGATGCGCAGAAGCGGGTCGGCGGACGAAGCGCGGAAGGCGCGAAAGCCTGGAGGGGCATGCAGTTGCCGAGGGCGAATTGGCCCTCCGGGCGGCCCCGTACGGCCTCCGCCGGACCAGAGGGACCCTCCGCCGCCTACGGGCCCGATGCGGCAACCCCGCGTGGAGCATCGACCAAAAGTTGTGAGCGTTAACACTCATGATCATTCCCTCCGCGCGAACCGGAGGGAAAACGCCACGGTCAGGTCACCCGCGAGGAGACCGGTCCCCTCGCCGCAGGGGGTGGGGCGAGAGAGGTGGCTCGTCAGGCGCTGGCGCGGGCGACCAGGCGCGTGGGCAGGATCAGCGGGGTGGGGTCCTGTCCGTTGATGAGCGCGACGAGCATGCGCGCCATCTCCCGGCCGAGACCCTCTATGGGTTGGTGCACCGTGGTCAGAGGCGGGTCGGCGATCCGGGCCACGGGCAGGTCGTCGAAACCGACCACGGCGACGTCGGAGGGGACCAGGCGGCCGGCCTTCCGCAGCGTGCGCAGCGCCCCGGCCCCCATGTTGTCGCCGGCGGCGAACACCCCGTCCAGGTCGGGACGGTTCGCGAGGAGCGCGGCCATGGCGGCGGCCCCGCTGGACTCGGTGAAGTCGCCGGCCTCCGAGGCGTACGGTGCGAGCCCTGCCGCCAGCATGGCGTCCCGGTAGCCGCGGTACCGGGCGCGCCCGACCTCGGTGTCCAGGCGCCCGCAGATCGTGGCCACCCGGGTCCGACCGGCCGCGATCAGGTACTCGGTCGCCGCGCGCGCTCCGCCGGCGTTGTCGACGTCCACGTACCACCGGGGGTCCAGACCGACCGGCCGCCCGCCGAACACGACGGGCAGCTCCGCCTCCTCGGCCGTGCGGGCCAGCGGGTCGTCCTCGCGCAGCGCCATCAGCATCACGCCGTCGGCGCCCTTGGACCTCAAGAGCCGCTCCACGCGCCCACGGCCCCGGTCGGAGGCGGCCAGGCAGAGCATGAGGTGCAGATCGGCGTCCTCCAGGGCGGCCGAGGCCCCTACGATCACCTGGGCGAAGAACGGATCCGCGAAGATCGACGGATCCTCCCCCGAGACGACCAGGGCGGCCGCGCCGGTCTGACGGGTCGCCAGCGCGCGAGCGGTCGGATTGGGCACGTAACCGAGCTGACGGACGGCCCGTTCGACCGCCTCGCGCTTGGCGCGGCTGACGTGCGGGGCGTTGTTGAGCGCACGCGAGGCCACCGACCGTGAGACACCGGCCAGTTCGGCCACCTCGTCGAGTGTCGACTGCCGACGCGGCGCACCTTCGGCCATGACCCGCCTCTCCTGTCGCGACCAGAACCCATGGAAGACTGGGAACGCTTCCAGTTCCATGACTGTAAGGACTTCCCGCCACCATGTGAAGCGCCGGGCGAACGGGCCCACTTGACAGGCCGAACAGGGCGTCACACGATACCGGCCACACCCCAGGACAGCCGAAGCGCCTACTGGGACCGCTTCCAGTGGGAGCGCTTCCACATCCAGGGGTGACGTACCACCGCACTCCTCAGTGCGCCGCCCGCTCGGGACGAGAGCGTGCGGCGCGTCCCCCGTCAGGAATCGAGGTACCGTCATGCGCCGCCGAATCCGCGCCCTCGCGGCAGCCGTCTTCGCGCTGCCACTGGCGCTCGCCGTCGCACCGTCCGCCCACGCGGCGGATCCCACCACCATGACCAGCGGGTTCTACGTGGACCCGAACTCCAGCGCGAAGAAGTGGGTCGCCGCCAACCCCGGTGACGGCCGGGCGCCCGCGATCAACGCGTCCCTCGCCAACACCCCCATGGCCCGCTGGTTCGGTTCCTGGAGCGGCGCCATCGGGACGGCCACGGGCGCGTACGTGGGGGCGGCGGACTCCTGGGACAAGCTGCCCATCCTCGTCGCGTACAACATCTACAACCGCGACTACTGCGGCGGGCACTCCGCGGGCGGAGCCGCCTCGCCGTCCGCCTACGCGACCTGGGTCGCGCAGTTCGCCGGCGGCATCGCCAACCGCCCGGCCGTCGTCGTCCTCGAACCGGACTCCATCGCGGACTACGGCTGCATGAACCAGACTCAGATCCGCGAGCGCGAGAGCATGATCACCGGCGCCCTCGCCGAGTTCAACCGCCAGGCCCCCAACACCTGGGTCTATCTCGACGCCGGCAACCCCGGCTGGGTGAGCGCCGGGACGATGGCCCAGCGCCTCCACGAAGCCGGCCTGCGCCAGGCCCACGGCTTCTCCCTCAACATCTCCAACTACTACACCACCGCCCAGAACACCGCCTACGGCAACGCCGTCAACAGCGAACTGGCCGCCCGCTACGGCTACACCAAGCCGTTCGTCGTCGACACCAGCCGCAACGGCAACGGCTCCAACGGCGAGTGGTGCAACGCGGCCGGCCGCCGCATCGGCACGCCCACCCAGACGGGAGGCGGCGCCGAGATGCTCCTGTGGATCAAGGCCCCGGGCGAGTCCGACGGCAACTGCGGCGTCGGGGCCGGTTCCACGGCCGGCCAGTTCCTCCCCGAGGCCGCCTACAAGATGATCTACGGCTACTGACCTCGGACTCCTGTGGCCCGATGTCCGCCGCCGCGCGCCCGGGCCACAGGCACCACCGCCCCGCCTCTCCCCGCCCCTTCGACCAGGAGCCTTCATGAAGCCACGCAGCCTACGGCGCCGTGCGACCGCCGCCCTCGCGGCACTCGCGGCCTGTGCCGCCCTCACCGCGACGCAGGGGCAGGCGCAGGCCGCACCCGCCGGGGACATGCTCACCGCGGCCACGAAGTTCTACGTGGACCCGCACAGCAAGGCCGCCGGGCAGGCGCTCACCGACCTCAGGAACGGCGACTTCGCGAACGCCGCGAACATGGCCAAGCTCGCGAGCCGGCCGCAGGCCGAGTGGTTCACCGAGGGCACACCCGACGAGGTCCTGGTCAAGGTGAAGAGCCTCGTCCGCAAGGCCCGTACGGTCGACCGGACCCCCGTACTGGTCGCCTACGACGTGCCGGGCCGGGACTGCACCCAGTACTCCAGCGGCGGTGCCGCGTCCTCCGCCGCCTACCGGCGGTGGATCGACGCCTTCGCCGCCGGGATCGGCGACGACAAGGCGGTCGTCGTGGTCGAGCCCGACGGCCTGGCCCTCCTCCCCCGCGACTGCGGGCCGGCCGCGGACCCGACCGGCGAACTCACGGCGACCCGCATCGCCGATCTCGCATACGCGGTCAAGACCATCAAATCCAAGCCCCGCACCGCGGTCTACCTGGACGCGGGCAACGTCCTGTGGCGGTCCGTCGGCGACATGGCGCGACGGCTGCTCGACGCCGGTGTCCAGTACAGCGACGGCTTCGCCCTCAACGTGTCCAACACCCATCCCACCGACCACAACGCGCGCTACGGCGCCTGGATAGCCAAGTGCATGTGGTTCGCCACCGAAGGGCCCGAGTACGCGCGCGGCCACACCGACTGGTGCGCCACCCAGTACTACTCGCCCGCCGCGCCCAACGACGGCACCCCCGGCAACGCGGTCGATTCCGCCGACCCCGCCACCTGGCGCTGGACCGACGCCTGGTTCGACCAGAGCGTGGGCACCCCGCCGAACGACGCGCTGCACCACTTCGTCATCGACACCAGCCGCAACGGTCTGGGCGCCTGGACCCCGGAGCCCGGCAAGTACACCGGCGACCCGGAGATCTGGTGCAACGCGCCCGGCCGCGGCCTCGGCCCGCGCCCGACCGCCGACACCGGCGTCCCTCTCGTCGACGCCTACCTGTGGATCAAGATCCCCGGCGAGTCCGACGGCAGCTGCACCCGCAACACAGGCGGCACGATCGACCCCGAGTACGGCATCGTCGACCCGCCCGCCGGCACCTGGTGGCCCGAGCAGGCCCACACCCTGGCCCGCAACGCGGTGCCGCGGCTGACCTTCAACCGCTGAGCTCCGCTCATCCCCCGGCCCCGCCGGTGGCCGGCGGCGGTCTCCCTTCCGGTGCCTGGGACGCGCGGTTCCTCGTCGCCCGTCAGTCGGTGTGACGCGGAGGCGGAGGCGGCGGCGGAGTGGGGAGCCCCGGCGGGGGCTCGGGCCAGACGAGCAGCACCGGGCAGGGGGCGTGGTCGACGACGAAGCGTGCGGCGGGGCCGAGGCTGTGCGGTCCGAGATGGGTGCGGTCGCCGTCCCGGGCCAGGATCAGCAGGTCGCTGCCCTCGGCCGCGGCGACGACCTCGCGCTCGACGCGGCCGGTGCGCTCGGTACGCGTGCAGGGGCGGCCCAGGCGGTCGGCGGCGTCCTGGAGCAACTGCCGTGCGGAGGCGGCGGCGAGGTGTTCCAGTCGCGTGCCGGGGTCCCTCCCCCAGCCTTCGGCCGGACGGTGCCCCCCGGGGTGGCCGCGGCCGAGGAGTCCGGCGAAGGCGCCGTGGGCGGCGCCCGGGACGTCGGCGGGGGTGACGTGCAGGAGGACGACGTCGGCGTCCGCCGGGGTGTGCGTGCGGGCGGCGTCCACGCAGGCGCGCCAGGTGCCCTCGACGATCCAGACGACCACGGCCATGGGTGTCAGCCTCCTCCGATGACGGTCAGCGAGAGCCACAGTGCCAGGACTGCGGCGACCAGGCTCGCGGGCACCGCGTACACGCCGAGCCGGGTGAACTCCTTCAGCTCCACCTCACCGTCGTGGGCATGGACGATGCGCCGCCACAACAGGGTGGCCAGCGAGCCGGCGTAGGTGAGGTTGGGGCCGATGTTGACCCCGAGCAGGACGGCGAGGACGGCACCGGGACCTGACGGGGCGGTCAGCGGCAGCAGCACGAGGACCGCGGGCAGGTTGTTGATGACGTTCGCGAGGACGGCGGCCAGTCCGGCGAGGGCGAGCAGTTCCGGCAGTCCCGTGCCCCCGGGGATCAGGTGCCCCAGCGCGTCGTCGAGACCGTTGTCCACCACTGCCAGGACCACGATCCCGAGGGCCAGGACGAAGGCGAGGAAGGGCACGGAGGTGGCACGGACCAGCGCCCGGGGCGTGGTGCGGCGGCGGATGAGGGCCCGTACGGCGAGGGCGAGGGCACCCGACAGGGCCGCCCACGCCGGATCGACGCCGACCACCGAGGTCAGCACGAAGCCGGCGAGCGTGCACCCTACGGTCACCAGGGCGAACAGCGGCAGCGGCGGCGGTTCGACGACGGCGGGGGCCTGCGCTCCGGCGTCCAGGTCGGTGGCGAAGAAGCGTCGGAAGACCAGGTACTCGACGCCGATCGCCACCGCCCACGGCAGGGCCATCAGCGCGGCGAACCGAGTGAAGCTCAAGCCGCTGGCCGTGAAGGCCAGCAGGTTGGTGAGGTTGGAGACGGGCAGCAGCAGGGAGGCGGTGTTCGACAGGTGGGTGCAGGCGTACACGTGTGGCTTCGGACGGGCGCCGATGCGGGCCGCGGTGGCGAACACCACCGGAGTGAGCAGCACCACCGTGGCGTCCAGGCTGAGCACGGCCGTGATCGCCGACGCGGCCAGGAACACCTGGGCAAGGAGACGGCGTGGCCGGCCCGCCGCCGTACGCGCCATCCACGCCCCGCACGCCTGGAACAGCCCCTCGTCGTCGCAGAGCTGAGCCAGCACCAGTACGGCCGCCAGGAAGCCGATCACCGGCCCGAGCCGTTCCGCCTCGGCCAGGGCGTCGTCGAGGGAGATGGCCCCGGTGAGGATCACCAGGGCTGCGGCCGGGACGGCCACGACCGCCTCCGGCCACCCGAAGGGGCGGACGACCGCACAGGCCAGCACGAGAACGAGCAGGGCCGCGGACAGGGTCTCCGCGAGCTGGGGGTTCAGAATCGGGTCCTTCCGTCGCGGCGGTCGGCCGCCTGCGTCATTGCGCCGAACGCTACCCGCACGAGCGTCGCGTCCCGTGGACCGGCCGGACGGCCGACTTCGCGCCACCGTGTCGATCCCGTTGACGGTATGGGCGGGCATCACTAATCTGCGCTCAGATCCCCTCCCCTCGACCGGTGGTCGACGCTCCACCGCTTGGGAGCGCTCCCATCATCAGGGAGGCAAAGGGGGACTGGATTGGCATGCCCAGTTCACGTGGGCACGGTCCTCCAGCGGCGTCCTGGCCGGCCTGAGGCGACCACCTCCGCCTTTCCGGCAGACGGGCCTGCTCACCCCGACCGACTCCCCCTGCTGATCCCCCGACGACACACAGGAGCCGCACATGCCACCCTCTCGTTCGTTACGCCTCTCCACCGCCCTGCTGACGGGCGTCCTCCTCCTCGGCGGTCTCGCGACCGCACCGACCGCGGCGGGCGCCCCCGCCGCGACGGCGGCGACCACGGCCGTACGCGTCAACCAGGTCGGCTACCTGCCCGACGGGCCCAAGCGCGCCACCGTCGTCACCACGGCGACACAGACGCTCACCTGGCAGCTGCGGAACGCGTCCGGCGCCCTGGTCGCCTCCGGCTCGACCGTCCCGCGCGGCGCGGACACCCCCTCCGGGCAGTCCGTCCAGGTGGCCGACTTCTCCTCGTACCGGAACACGGGTTCGGGATACGTCCTGGCCGTGGACGGCAACAGCAGCGCACCCTTCGACATCCGCACGGACCTCTACGACTCCCTGCGTTCCGACTCGATGGCGTTCTTCCACCACCAGCGCAGCGGCATCGCGATCGACGCCTCCCTCGTGGGCTCCGCGTACGCACGCCCGGCCGGGCACCTCGGCGTCGCACCCAACCGGGGCGACACGTCCGTCCCGTGCCAGGCCACCGTGTGCGACTACACGCAGGACGTCAGGGGTGGCTGGTACGACGCGGGCGACCACGGCAAGTACGTGGTCAACGGCGGCATCTCCACCTGGCTGGTCGTCAACTCCTTCGAGCGGGCCAAGCGGGCCGGCAGGGATGCCGCGTTGGGCGACTCGACCCTGCGCGTCCCCGAACGCGGCAACGGAATTCCCGACGTCCTCGACGAGGCGCGGTGGGAGCTCGACTTCCTGATGCGCATGCAGGTGCCCGAAGGCAAGCCGTACGCGGGCATGGCCTTCCACAAGGTCCACGACGCGGCCTGGACCGGCATGCCGCTGCGCCCCGACCAGGACGCGCAGCCCCGCGAGCTGCACCGGCCGTCCACGGCGGCGACCCTCAACCTCGCGGCGGCCGCCGCGCAGTGCGCCCGCGTCTTCCGCCCGTACGACTCCACCTACGCCGACCGCTGCCTGTCCGCCGCCCGGCGCGCCTGGACCGCGGCGCAGGCCAACCCGGCCCTGTACGCGCCTGCTACGGACAGCACGGGCGGCGGGGCCTACGAGGACGCCCGGGTCACCGACGAGTTCTACTGGGCGGCCGCCGAGCTGTACGCGGCGACCGGCGAGAGCGCCTACCGGGACGCGGTCACCTCCTCGTCCTGGCACACCTCGGCCGACGCGTTCAGCCCGTACGGCTTCGGCTGGGCGGACACGGCCGCGCTCGGCCGGCTCGTCCTGGCCACCGTACCCAACGGCCTGCCCGCCTCCGACCTGGCCCGGATCAGGGCCTCGGTGACCGCGGCCGCCGACGGCCATCTGTCCCGGATGGCCGCCCAGGGCTACGCCGTACCCGTCCCGGCGGACGGATACTTCTGGGGCTCGAACGGCGAGGTCGCCGACGACGCGATCGTCATGGCCGTCGCCGGCGAGCTGACGGGCGACGGGCGCTATCGCGCCGGCGCGCTGGAGACCATGGACTACCTGCTCGGCCGCAACGCCCTCGGCGTGTCGTACGTGACCGGCCACGGCGAGACGTCCTCGCAGAACCAGCACCACCGCTTCTGGGCACACCAGCTGGACGCCTCCCTGCCCCACCCGCCGGCCGGGTCGCTCGCGGGCGGTCCCAACAGCGCGCTGCAGGACCCGGTCGCACAGGAGAAGCTTGCCGGCTGCGCCCCCGCCGCCTGCTACATCGACCACATCGACTCGTACTCGACCAACGAGGTGGCGGTCAACTGGAACGCCCCGCTGGCCTGGCTCGCCGCCTACGCCGCCGAGCGGACCTCCACCGGCGGCGAACCGCCCACCGCTGCCTGCGCGGTGACGTACACGGTGAACAACGTCTGGAACACCGGCTTCACCGCGACCGTCACCGTCAGGAACACCGGCCCGACGGCCGTGGACGGCTGGCAGCTGGCCTGGTCCTACCCGGGCGGCCAGCGCGTCACGAGCGCCTGGAACGCCACCGTCGCCCAGAACGGCACCACCGTCAGCGCCCGCGCCGCCGACTGGAACCGGGCGATCGCCCCCGGTGCGACCGCAAGCTTCGGAGTACAGGGCACCCACACAGGCTCGAACCCCTCCCCCACGGCCTTCACGCTCAACGGAAGTGCCTGCGCCTGATCCACGGCCGGCCGGGGCCGGGTGGAAGCGTCCGCCCGGCCCCGGCCGGAACCCCCACCACCAGGAGCCTCCCATGCGCCGACTCCTCGCCTGCCTGACGGCGGCGGCAGCCGCACTCGCCGGACTCACCGCGACGGCGCCACCGGCGACGGCCGCCGACTCGGGCACGTTCAGCGTGCTCACGTACAACGTGGCCGGTCTGCCCGAGAGCCTCTCCAGCGCCCCGACACCACGCGAACCCGCCACGACGGAGATCGGCCGGCGGATCGCGCCGTACGACATCGTCCACGTCCAGGAGGACTTCAACCACCACGCCCGCCTCTACGCCGGCGACACCGCCCACCCGTACCGCACCCCCACCAGCGGCGGGGCGGGCATCGGCAGCGGCCTCAACACGCTGTCGAAGTCCCCCTACGACGCGGACGACTTCGAGCGGGCCCGCTGGAACTCCTGCCAGTACGACTCCGGCGACTGCCTGACCCCCAAGGGCTTCACCTTCGCCCGGCAGCGCCTCGCCGAGGGCGTGTACGTCGACTTCTACAACCTCCACACCAACGCGGGCACGAGCGCCGGGGACCTGGCGGCACGTGCCGACAACCTGAACCAGCTCACCGCCTTCATCACGACCCACTCGGCCGGCAACGCCGTCGTCGTCATGGGCGACACCAACACCCGCTACACCCGCACCGGCGACACCATCGCCGAGTTCGCCGCCGCCAACCGCCTCACCGACCCCTGGGTGGAACTGATCCGCGGCGGCACACCGCCCGCCAAAGGCAGCGACCCCCTGGTCTGCGACCAGACCCGGCCGACCGTGCCCGACACCTGCGAGCTCGTGGACAAGGTCCTCTACCGCGGCAGCGCCCTCGTCTCCCTGAACGCCACCTCCTACGACAACGAGCACGCCGCGTTCCTCACCGGCGACGGACTCATGCTCTCCGACCACGACCCGGTCGCGGTCGGCTTCTCCTGGTCGCGCAACCCGGCCTTCCAGCTGAGCGAGCAGTTCGGCGGACCGCACGGCGACCACTTCGACGACATCGACCGCGTCCCCACGGGCGCACGGGCCACCACCATCGCGCTGAGCGCCGGCTCCCGGATCGACCGGCTCGCCCTCACCCTCGACAACGGCACCACGCTCACCCACGGAGGCACCGGAGGCACCACGGCCTCCCTCACGCTCGGCAGCGGGGAGTACGTCACGGCCGCGCACCTGTGCCGAGCCCAGAAGGACGGCCGTACCCGGATCTTCCACACCAGGTTCACCACGAACCTGGGCCGCACCCTCGCCGGCGGCACACCGACCGCCGACTGCGTCACCCACACCGCTCCCCCGGGCCGGCAGATCACCGGCTTCCACGGCCGCGCGGGCGACGAGATCGACAAGATCGGCTTCATCCACACGTGGCGCTGACGTCCGCGATCTCTCCCGCCGGCCGTTCGTGACGCCGGCATCCCGACGACCGGAACCGCCGCGGCCGGCCACCCCTGCGGCTGCATACCCGGCTATCGAGGCGGGGGAAAAGAACCAGGTCAGCGCACGCGGCCCCGGGCCTTGAGCTGGGTCGGGGGGACCTCCGGGGCGTCCAGCCGGTCGCCGGCGTAGCCCTTGACCTCGCCGAAGCGGTCGCCCGTCATCCAGTCCTCGCGGGCCTTGCGGATCTCCTCGTCCGTGCGGCCCACGAAGTTCCACCACAACTCGCACCCTGGTGGCGTTTGCACAGGTCAACGGCTCATTGACTGGCTGAAGGTCAGCAAAGTGTCAGCATCAGCACTTTGATGCTCCCGCGGTCGTCCGTCCTGGGCAGCAGGTAAGCACAGTCAGAACGGTGGACGCAGGTAGCACGGGCGGCCGTCGCCGTCGCGGCCACCAGGGAACGACGCCGCCGACACACGCCTCGGCGAACGCTCGCACCCTCGTGGCCACCCTCTGGCCGACGGCAGTCCGGGGTGGCCGTCCTCCGGGCAGCCCCAACGACGCACCTGGCAGCTGCTGCCAGGTGCAGCCGAGGTGGCCACGGGCACGATCGCGGCCGACACCTCCCGGTCTCCGCGACAGCGCCGGCCACCACACTGGGGCCGCAAGGGCGCCTCTGGCTGACCCTCGGAGGGGCCGCAACAGCAGCCGCCCGATGCGGTTTGGCGCAGTCACCGACGGCGTCGTAGGTGCCGCAGGTCGGCGCTGCCCGGGAATCCCTGCCCACCGGGCGGGACGGGCGTCGGGCTTCGTACGGGCGCCGGTCAGACCGCGCCCACCATCATGCGCGTCATGGCGCAGTAGCGCTCCGCCAGTTGCTGCGGGGTGTACTCGCCCTCGGGCCGGTACCACTGGGAGACGCCGGTGCACATGGTCACGACCGCCCTGCTGACCTCGCGCGGGTATTCGGTCGTGAATTCCTTCCGCGCGACGCCGTCCTGGAGCACCTGGTCCATCAGACGCTGCTGACGGTCGCGGGCGCCGATGTAGGTGTCGCGCACCTCCCCGGCGAGGCTGCGGATCTCGCTGTAGGCGATGAACGCGAGATCCCGCCGGTAGGCGTGGAACAGCACGAGGCACTCCACGAGCAGGTCGAGCCGTCGCCGGACGTCGGAGCCGGCTTCCTCCAGGGCTGCGGTGCTGCGCTCCCACAGGTCGTCCATGGCATGCGAGACGATCGCGACCAGCAGGTCCTGCTTCGCCGGGTAGTGGTGGTAAAGACCCGGTACCGAGAGTTCCGCGCGCGCGGCCACTTCCCGGACCGTGGTCCCGTGGTAGCCGTGCTCCATGAAGCACGCCAGCGCGCTCATGAGGATCGGCGGCAGTCCGCTGCCCAGGTACGACCTCCAGTCCGCTCTGACCTCGGCGTCCATCACAGCCCTCTCCTTCCCCCGGATCCCGATCGCGTCGGCACAGTATGCAGCGCCGCCCCGCCCTGTCCGACAGCAGCCCTCTTGACATACCCCCGGCGCTTCCCTTCACTTTACCGAACGGCCGCTCGGTAACCGAGCGGCCGCTCGGTACGTCCGCCTGTGAGGGTCTCGGAGACCTCACGGCGGCGTTCGGCATCGTCGGCCTTTCGGTCCGGCACCCCCTCGAAGGACTGATTCATGAGCGAAAACCACACCGGCCAGGGCCGTTTCTCGGGCCGCACCGCCATCGTGACCGGCGCGAGCCGGGGCATCGGTCTCGCCGTCGCCGAGCGGCTCGTCGCCGAAGGGGCGCGTGTGTGTCTCACCGCGCGCAAGGCCGGACCGCTCGAGGAGGCCGCGGCTTCGCTGCCCCGGGGCAGCGTCATCACGGTTGCCGGGAAGGCCGACGATCCGGACCACCGCCGCGAGGTCTTCGACACCGTCGCGCGCGAGTTCGGCGGGCTCGACGTCCTGGTGAACAACGCGGGCATCAACCCGGCGTACGGCCCCGTCGTCGGCCTGGACCTCGATGTCGCCCGCAAGGTGCTTGAGGTCAACGTCCTCGCCACCCTCGCCTGGGTCCAGGACGCGGTGGCCCACCCGAAGCTCGGTTTCACCGAGCGCCACGGCACCGTCGTGAACCTCTCCTCGGTGACCGGCGACACCCCCGCACCCGGCATCGGCCTCTACGGCGTGAGCAAGGCGGCGGTGTCCCACCTGACCAGGACCCTGGCCGTCGAACTCGGCCCGGAGATCCGGGTCAACGCCGTGGCTCCCGCGGTGGTGAAGACGCGGTTCGCCGAAGCCCTCTACGAGGGCAAGGAGGCCGAGGTCGCCGAGGACTATCCCCTGCGGCGCCTGGGCGTCCCTTCGGACATCGCCTCCGCCGTCGCCTACCTGGCCTCGACGGACTCCTCCTGGGTCACCGGCCACGTTCTCACCGTCGACGGCGGCCTCACGGTCGCCGGCGGCACCGCGTGACGACCCGCCAACCCCCGAAAGGACTGTCATGACCTTCACCCACCTTCCCCCCGAGGTGGCGGAGCTGCGTGAGCGCACCCGCCGGTTCATCCGCGAGGTCGTCGTCGACTCCGAGCCCGCGCCGGGCGGACGTCTCGACCAGGTCACCCGTGACCGGCTGCAGGCGGTGGCGAAGGAGGCCGGCGTCTTCGCGCCGCTCGTGCCGAAGGAGTACGGCGGGCAGGGCCTGTCCATCGAGTACTGGTCGCCGATCCTCCAGGAAGCCGGGTACTCGCCGATCGGCCCCAGCGCGCTCAACTGCATGGCCCCCGACGAGGGGAACATGCACATGCTCAACCTGATCGCGACCGAAGAGCAGAAGAAGCGCTATCTCGCGCCTCTGGCCGCGGGGGACGTACGGTCGTGCTTCGGCATGACCGAGCCCCACCCCGGAGCCGGATCCGACCCGGCGGCACTGCGGACCACGGCCGTGCGCACCGCGGGCGGCTGGATCATCGACGGCCACAAGCGGTTCACCAGCGGCGCCGTCGGCGCCGGCTTCTGCATCGTGATGGCACGGACCCCGGCGCTGGACGGCTCCCCGGAGGGGGCCACCATGTTCCTCGTCGACATGACCAACCCCGGCATCCGGATCGGCGAGGCGATCCACACCGTCGACCGCTCCATCGACGGCGGCCACCCGCACCTGTACATCGAGAACTGCTTCGTCCCCGACGAAGCCGTACTCGGCGAGGTGGGGCTCGGCTTCCGCTACGCCCAGGTCCGGCTCGGACCGGCCCGTCTCACCCACTGCATGCGATGGCTGGGACTGGCGCGGCGGGCACACGACATCGCGCTGGACCGGGCCGGGAAGCGGGAGCTGTTCGGCGGTCCGATCGACTCCCTCGGCCTGGCCCAGCACCTGATCGCCGAGTCCGTGATCGACATCGAGACCTCCGACGCGATCATCACGAAGACGGCGGCGCTGCTGCACAGCGATCCGAAGGCGGGGTCCGCGATGTCGTCGATCGCGAAGGTCCACTGCTCCGAGGCGATCTTCCGGGTGATCGACCGCGCCATCCAGATCTGCGGCGGAGACGGAGTCTCCGACGGGCTCCCGCTGGCGCAGTACCTCAACGAGGTCCGCCCGTTCCGCATCTACGACGGCTCCAACGAGACCCACCGGTGGGCCATCGCCCGCCGGGCCTCGGCCGGCCGCGCCGCCGCGGTCCGCGCCGGTGAGCCGTACCGGGGCGACGCCGTCGTCGGCCGGGACGGGGGCGCGTGATGGACACCGTCCCTGATGGCGTGGAGGTCGTCGCGAGCTGGGAGAGGGCTCGTCACCTCGACAGTCCTCCGTTCCTGGTCCTCGACGCGGTCACCGGCTTCCTCGACGCACACGGGATCGGCAGCGGCCCGCTCGCGTGGCAGCGCATCGGCGACGGCCAGTCCAACGTCACCTATCTGATCGAACGGGGTGGTGAGTGCGTCGTCCTGCGCCGTGGCCCGCGGCCGCCGCTGCCGAAGTCGACGCACGACATGGTGCGCGAGGCCCGCATCCAGAAGGTCCTCGGCGGGCACGGGGTGCCGGTGCCGGAGATCCTCGCGGTCTGCGAGGACGAGTCGCTTCTGGGGGTGCCGTTCTACCTCATGTCCCGGCTCGACGGGACGGTCGTCACCGACACGATCCCGGCCCACCTCTCCCCCGCCGAACAGCGTCGGGCCACCAGTGAGGCGGTCGTCGACACCCTCGTCGCCCTGCACGGCATCGACGTGACCGGAGGGGAACTCGCCACCCTGGGCTCCCCCGAGGGATACCTCGGTCGCCAGGTCGACCGGTTCCGCGGACTGTGGGAGGTCAACACCACCCGCGGCCTGCCCGCGGTGGAGCGCATCGCGGACTGGCTCGTACGCAACCTGCCGGCGAGCCAGGCGGCCTCGGTGGTGCACGGCGACTACCGCATGGGCAACCTCATGTTCGCCCCACAGGCGCCCGCGAAGGTCCTCGCGATCCTGGACTGGGAGATGGCCACCCTCGGTGACCCACTGGCGGACCTGGGGTACCTCACCGCCACCTACTCCGAGGCGGGCCGCCCCACCACCCCGCTCGAACTCACCAAGGTGACCCGCTCGCCCGGCTACCTCACCCAGCGCCAGCTGGCAGAGCGCTACCAGCACCACACGGGCCTAGATCTGACGTCGCTGCCGTGGTACCAGACCCTCGCGCTGTGGAAGGCGGCGATCTTCTGCGAGGCCATCTACACCCGCTGGCGGCGTGGTGAGCGCCCCCACGACACGGCCTTCGGGCCCTCGCTCGAGACGGGTGTCCCCCGTCTGCTGGAGCGGGCCGGGCAGTACGCCAGCCTGACGGCGACCGGTCGCCGCTGACAGCCGACGGTGCCGGCCCCTCCTCGTTGCCGATGGTGGCGAGGCCTCCCTCACGGAGGCCTCGCCACCATCGAGTTCGGGGTCGGCGCCCCGCGGACTCAGCCGGTGACACCACTCCGTTCGGTTCGCCGGATCCGGGCGGTCCGCCTCCACGGACGCGCGCTGCCGAGCCATCCCAGGAGGAAGGCCGCCGGGACGGAGACCACCCCCGGAGTGTCGAACGGGAACAGGTCGAAGTCCTCCTGGGGCAGGAGCGCGTAGACCGTCCCGGAAACACCGGGGGAGAAAAGGGTCAGGAGTATGCAGAGGGACAGCCCTCCGTACACCTGCCACAGAAGCCCTCGCCGGTTGAAGCCGGTCCAGAGAAAGGAGTAGACGAGCGCGGGGAACACGCACGAGGCCGCGACGCTCATGGAGAAGGCGAGGAGGAACTCGATCGGGTAGCGGTGTGCGGCGACGGTGAGGACCAGACTCACCGCGCAGAGCGCGACGACGGAGAGCCGCAGGACTCCCAGCTCTCCGATGACGCTCCTGGAACGGTCCTTCCGTCCGAACAGGTCGCGGGCCATGGAGACGCCGGCGGCGAAGGTCACGCCGGCCACGGCTGTGAGCACGGCGAGGAAGGCGACGCAGGCCACGAGGGTGATGAGGACGACCCGGCCCGTGGAGTGGTGGGGCAGGACGCTCGATGCCAGCAGGAACAGGGCTCCCTGTCCCTTCGCGTCGACCGCCCCGATCTGTCCGCTGCCCACCACCGCGGCCGCGGCGAAGCCCGTCGTGATCAGGAGCAGGAAGAAGAGACCGCTCAGTCCTACGGCGATGCTCATGGAGCGCCGGGCGGCGGGCACGTCCCGGCCGGCGCTGACGCGCAGGATCAGGTGGGGCATCATCGCGGTGCCGAGGATGACGACGATGTGGTCGCTGATCGCGCTGAGCGGCCCGAGACCCGTGGCGTGCGCCCACAACCCCGGACTGAGGTACGCGTGCGGGGACGTGCTCTTGTGCACGGCGGCCGAGAGCAGGTCTCCGGGACTCCAGGCGAAGACGCGGAGCGCCAGCAGGGTCACCACGGCGAGCGTCGCCAGGGCCACGGGCACCTTGACGACCTGCACGAAGCTGGCGCCGCGCAGATCGGCCACGCCGGCGAAGCATGTGATGAGGCATCCCATCATGACCGTGCACACCACCTGGGCCGTCTCACTCGGCATGCCGATCAGCAGAGCCGTGGTGACGCCGCCGGCCCGCAGTTGGACCATGAGCAGAGGGATGGCGATGCACAGGGTGACCACCGCGCCCGCCGTCCGCGCACCGGGCCCCTCGACACGCAGGGAGAACAGCTGTCCGAGGGTGTAGCGGCCGGTGCTGCGGATCCTCGGGACGAGGAGCAGGAAGACGCCGAGGGCGATGGCGCTGTCGACGGCGATCGAGACCCCGTCATAACCGAAGAGGGAGATCGATCCCGGCAGCGTGACCAGGATGACGACCGTGATCTGTTCGCCGGCCATGGCGACGCCGTTGAAGACGGGGGTGAGGGACCGGTCGGCGACGTAGAGACCTTCCAGGTCGTCGCCCTGGGTGGCGAGGGTGAAGACCCACAGAAGGCAGATGCCGATGAAGACGAGGAACGCGCTGATCACGGCGCTCCTTGCCTCGGAACCGATCGGGTCGAGCGAGCCGGCGCCCAGGAGGTAGGGGGTCATCACGCGCCCCTGGCCGTATGAGAGGCGGCGGTCGTCGCCGACGCCGATGTGCAGGAGGACGCGGTCCGGTGCTCGTACCAGCACGTCCCGCCGACGAGGGCGGCGAGCTGTACGAATGCCCATCCGAGGCCGAGCGTGAGGCGTCCGTACACGGCGGTCGCTCCGAGGGTCGTGGAGCAGGAGAGCAGGACGCCGACGGCGAGCGGCAGCGCGTTGATCGTGACCAGCATCCGCGTGTCACCGGGGGACGAGTGGGGCGCCGGCGTGGGAAGCCCCCGTCGCGGGACGGGGGGCCGGGAGGAAACGGAGGGCACGGGACCTCTCTCCGGAAGAAGGAAGACGGCCACGGCGCACGGGGGTGGAGAGCGGTCGCAGCCGTCGGGGACGGGCGACAGGAGTCGGTCGGCTGCGGCCCACACCGATCGGGAGGGGGGCGGCCTGATGCCGAGGCGCCGGTCTGGCGTCACAACGGCAATTGATGAGGGTGGGTTGCCTTACGGCGTGGCCCAGAAGGCCGGGTACAGGCGTGTGAGACGCCGGGCGCGCGGAGTGTCGGTCAGGATGTCGGCGCCACCGGGCAGCGTCCGGCGGTCAGCCCGCTGCGGGCCCCCGCAGCTGACGCAGAACCTTCTCGAGGGCGTCGGCGGTGGCGTCGATGTCCGTCCGGCGGTGCGCAGTGCTGAGGAAGATCTTGCCCGAAGGCATGAACACCACGCCGTGGGCGAGCATCCCACCCAGAATCTGCGGCCAGGGACCGCCGGTGCCGTGCAGGCCGGTGGCATCGAGGTCCGGGACGAACTGGAGCAGAGAACCGACGCGGTTGAGACGGGCGGGTTGGGGCGCGGAGGCCAGCAGGTCCCCGATCACGAGCTCGAACTGGGCGGAGACGCTTTCCAGCGTTTCATAGACGGAAGGGTCCTCGAGTGCTCCCATGGTCGCCTGTACGGCGGCCAGCGCGACGGGGTTTCCGTTGAACGTCCCGGCGTGGACCACGCCGTCGGTCACCTGGTCGATCAGGTCCGCTCGGCCGACGACGGCGCTCTGGGTGAAACCGCCGGCCATGGCCTTGCCGAAGACGGAGAGGTCGGGGTGCACCCCGAAGAATTCGGCCGCGCCACCCCGGGCGATCCTGAAGCCGGCGATCACCTCGTCGTAGATGAGCACCACCCCGTGCTGGTCGCAACGGGATCGCAGGGTCTGCAGGAATTCCTGCGAGGGCGCTTCGACGCCGGCGTTGCTCATGATCGGGTCGATGAGCACGGCGGCGATGTCCCGTTCGACGGCGTCCGCGAGAATGCGTTCGATCATCTCCACGTCGTTGAACCGCGCCACCACGAGGTCGTCGAGTGCACTCGGGCTCTGCCCCCTGCTCGCGGGCACCGCGACCTCACCCGTGTCGGCGTCGCTCAAACCGGCGTACACGGTGTCGTGCCATCCGTGGTAGCTCTTGGCGAACTTCACCACCCGCCGGCGCCCCGTGGCCGCCCGCGCCAGGCGCAGTGCGACCTGAACCGCTTCGGTCCCGGTGTTGCTCCAGAGCAGGCGTTCGCCGTGCGGGACGGATTGGAGAACCGCCTCCGCCGCCGCGTACTCGAGGACGTGGCCGGTGCCGACGACCTGCATCCGCGAGACGACGTCGAGTACCGCGTCCACGATGCGGGGGTCGCCGTGTCCGAGGACGAGGGGACCCCACGCCATGACGTAGTCGATGTAACGGTCGCCGTCCAGGTCCCAGACGTGGGCTCCTCGCGCCTCGCTCACGAAGAGCGGATGGGGCTGCATGGCCGCGCGGAGGCCGGAGCCCACCCCTGCTCCCACACTGCGCCGGGCCCGCTCGAAGGCGATGCGCGATGACTCCAGGCCCATTCGATGTTCCTTCCTTCTCGGTCACCGGGGAACCGGCCGCCCAGGAAGGCGGCCGGTTCCCCGGTGTCTGTCTGACGCCCGGTACCGGGCGAGGTGTCGCGGGTGCCTCAGGGCGCGACGCGGGCGCCCTTGCTGGCCAGGGCGCCCACCGGCAGGTCCTCGACGGTGCGGAAGCCCGGTTCCGCCTCGACGACCGCGGTCACGGCGTTCGATGCCATGGCCACAGTGGAAAGGAAGCTCTCGAACCCGCCGGGCACGACGACTTCGATCGTCTGCTCGCGACCGACGAGCAGGAGTCCGTCACCGCGTTCGACGGCGTCCGCCGGGTCGAAGATGCCGAACCGGGTGGCCAGTTCGATGACCGCCTTCCCCTGCACCAGTCCACGAGCCCGGTGCAGGACGCTCGTCACGGTTCCCGCGGGGATGACGGCGTGTTGCCCCCTGCGTTCCGTCTCCGCGATCAGGTCTCGCTCGACGGTGTCGACCTCGATCGAGTCGAGATCCCATTCCAGTCCACGGGCCAGGGCACTGATGCTCTGCGCGAAGCCGACGTGCCCCATGACACGACCCGCATCGCGCTCGGCGTCGAACTCGGCCGGCATGAGACCCAGCCCGAACTTCCTCAGGATCGCGCCGTAGCGCCTCATGTCCGCCGTACGCCGCACGGACACACGATCCACGCCGAGCGTGAGGCCGCTCAGCACCAGCGGAAGCGTGTCCATGAGCATCCCCGGGTTGCAGCCGGTGCCCAGTACGGAGACGCCGTGTTCGCGCGCGAGCCGATCCAGGCGAGCCACAGCCTGCGCGTGGCTCCGGGTCGGATCCCTCAGCTCCTCGCAGATCGACACGACGTTCGTCCCCCGTTCGATGAGGGCGGTGAGCGTCGGTTCTATCGCGTCCACCCAGGACGACGTGGCGACGACGGCCACGTCGGCAGGCAGCAGCTCCGCGACGGAAGCGACCACGGGGACACTCGGCGCACCGGCGACGAAGTCGGAGAGGGGCACTCCGGCCTTGTCCGCCCCGATGTCCAGCGCACCCAGGAGTGCGCAGTCGCGTCGGCTCACCAGCGACTCGGCGATGGCGATGCCCGTGGCTCCGAGTCCGACGAGAATGACACCGGTCGGCTTGGTCATGTTCGAGTGCCTCCTTCAGCACACGCGGGACGGTGGCACCGAATCCGGCGTCCCGTGGATCGATGAGCGGGAACGAGGGCCAGACCTGGACGACGTCCCGCAGAAGGCCCGTGGAGGGCTCTCTGCGGGACGTCTCGCTCACGGGGCGCCGACGACGAGGCCGCGCGAGCTGGTCAGGTCGGCTCAGAGGCCGAGGTAGTCGCCCAGGTCGGCGTAGTCGACCTGCCACAGGCCGGGAGAGCCCGTCGGGTACTGGGAGCGGAAGCCGAGCATGCGCTGGACACGCGGGGAGAGCGTCTTGGCGAGCTCCTTGTCGACCAGGAAGGGGTACGCCTCCTCGCCGGTGAGGAAGCCCGCGTTGAAGGCGAAGGCCAGGCCCCGCCGGTACTCGTCGCCGGTCCGGTTCGCCCCACCGCCGTGCGCGACCTTGCCGCTGATCAGCAGGACGTCTCCGGCGTTCATGACCGCGGGAATCGTCTGCTCGGGAGTCCCCCGGTCCTCGAAGTCGCTCCAGTGGTTGCTTCCGGGGATGACGCGGGTGGCGCCGTTCTCCTCCGTGAAGTCGGTCAGGGCGACCAGGAAGTTGATGGTGACCTCCGGGCCGCTGGGTCCCATCCCGATGAACGGGAACCAGTTCTCCAGGTCGCGGTGCAGCATCTGCGCCTGGCTGTCGGGGCCGATCTCGATGACCTGTGCGGTGGTCATCCAGTACGTGCCCGACTCCTGGAGGAAGACCAGGTCGCTGATCTCGTGGACCAGGGGGTGGTCGATGACCTCGCTGCGGAACGTGGCGCTGTGCGTCACCAGGTTCGTGAGTCGCTTGGTGTTGTTGCCGTGGAACGCGGCCACGATCTCGTTCTCGTGGGTCGAACCCGGGTTGATCGCCTGCAGCGGCGACTCGATCTCGGAGTTGAAGCGGGTGATCTGCTCCTGCGTCAGGAAGCCCTTGATGATGACGCCGCCGTCCCGGGTCACGATCTTGAGGATCTCCTCCGCCGGCGTGTCGTTCGCCACCGATGTCAGCGCCTGAGCCTTCTTCTGTGTGGTCATGCGAATTCTCTCTCTATCCGAATCACGGTTGATCGACCGCGCGATCAGCCGCGGGCATTACGGCTTCCCTGGTCTCCTGCGCGTCGTCTTCGCGACGGGGCAGGCGAGTTCGATCCAGGTCGTCTTCAGGGTCGTGAACTTGTCGAGGCCGTGGAGGCTCCGGTCCGACCCGTGACCGGAGAGCTTCTGACCGCCGAAGGGCACCGAGGTGTCGCCCTCCTCGTAGCAGTTGACCCAGACCAGGCCGGCCTGGATCTCCCGCGACAGGCGGTGGGCCCGGGCGAGGTCGCCGGTCCAGATGGCGGACCCGAGTCCGTAGTCGGAGTTGTTGGCGATCGCGATCGCCTCGGCGTCGTCGCGGAACGTCGTGACCGACAGGACGGGGCCGAAGATCTCGTGCTGGGCCAGGCGGCTGTGCTGGTCCACGTCCACGAAGACCACCGGATCCACGTACAGTCCGTCGGTCCTCTTCCGGTCCGATCCGAGGACGAGCCGGGCTCCGTCCGCGATTCCCTTGCGCACCTCGTCCAGCACCTCGTCGCGATGCCCCTCGTACGCCAGAGGCCCCATCGTGGTCTCCGGGTCCAGCGGATCGCCGATCCTGTGGCGGCCGAGGTGGTCCACGACCCTGGCGACCAGCTCGTCGCGGATGTCCTCGTGCACGAGAAGCCTCGACCCCGCCGTGCACATCTGCCCGCTGTTGAAGGAGATCGCCCAGGCGGCCATCCGCGCGGCCTCGTCGAGGTCCGGTGCGTCGGGGAAGACGATGTTGGGGGACTTGCCTCCCAGTTCCAGCCAGACCGGCTTCGCGTTGGACTGTCCGGAGTAGGTCAGCAGCTGCTTTCCGACCTCCGTCGAGCCGGTGAAGGTCAGCGTGGCGACGTCGTCGTGCAGGGCCAGGGCCGAGCCGACCGTCGCACCGCTGCCGGTGACCACCTGGAGCACCCCGGCCGGCAGGCCCGCCTCGGCGGAGAGTTCCGCCGCGCGCAGGAGGGAGAGGGGCGTCTGCGTCGCGGGCTTGACGACGACGCTGTTCCCCGACACGAGGGCCGCGGGAATCTTGAACATCGACAGCGTCATCGGGAAGTTCCACGGCGTGATCGCGCCCACGACCCCCAGTGGCTCCCGCGTCACCAGGGCAACGGAGTCGTTGCGGCCGCGCGGCGACTCGTCCATCAGTTTGTCCGCGACTTCGCCGTACCAGCGGATCGTGTTGATGGCGGTGCGCAGTTCGACGGACCAGGCCACCGTGACCGGCTTGCCCATCTCGAGCGCGACCAGCAGGGCCAGTTCGTCGCGGTGCTGGTCGAGCAGGTCCGCCCAGCGGATCAGCACGGCCCCGCGCTCACGTGGCTCCAGGCCCGCCCAGACCCGGGACGAGAACGCCTGCCTGGCACCTTGGACGGCCCGGTCCACGTCGTCGCGGTCCGCGCTGGGGACGTCCGCGAAGGGCAGTCCGTCGCGCGGGCTGACGAGGGTGGCCGTCCGACCGGTCCTCGATTCGGCCCATTCGCCGTTGATCCACATTCCGCGCGACAGACTCAGCCGGCTCTTGAGAGCGAGCCAGTCGTCCAGTGAACGCGCGGTGCCGGTTCGGTCCGTGTTCACCACGTCGTGCCTCCTGTCATGGCGGGTCCGAGGGCGTTCGCCTCCGATTGGTCGACGAGCCAGTCGAAGACGGGGTCCGGCGAGGCCATCCACTCGGGATGCCACTGCACCCCCACCACCGGGCTGTCGGCGAGCCTGATGGCTTCGACGACGCCGTCGGTGGTGGTGCCCATGACGGTGAGTCCTCGGCCCAGGCGGTCGACCGCCTGGTGGTGCCAGGAGTTGACGACGCGCTGGGGCCCGTAGAGCGTGTGGGCGAGGCTTCCCGGCGTGAAGTGGACGGTGTGCTCGTCGTCGCCGTCGTCAGGTGCGAAGTTCGGGGACGAGTGGACGATCGGGCCCTCTTCTATGTGCTCGACGAGGGTGCCGCCGAGGACGATGTTGAGCAGCTGATGACCGCGGCACACGCCCAGGGTCGGAAGGTTCGCCTGGAGCGCGGCCACGAGGAGGGCCGCCTCGTACTCGTCCCGTTCGGGGTCCGGCACGTCGTGGTTCCACCTCGGGTCGACCGCGGGGTCGACCTGGGCGTTCCCGCCCCAGCGGGAAGGATGGACGTCCTGCCCGCCGGTGACGATGAGTCCGTCCAGTCGGTCGACCACCTGTTCCGCGTCACAGTTGAACGGCACGTTGACCGGTATTCCGCCAGCGGCGGCCACCTTGTCGCCGAACGCGCTGAAGTAGGAGTTGATGAACTGGAATTGGAAGCGGCGGGACGTCCCCTTCACCATGCCCAGGCTCAGGCGGCGGCCCGTGATGCCGATCAGCGGTGGCATGTTCACACCTCTCCGACCCGGGCGACGACACGAATCTCCCGTCCGGACGCCAGGGCCTTGAATCCGTCGTTGATGGTGGCCAGGTCGCACCGGGCGGTCACGAGGTCGTCGAGCTGGAGCAGGCCCATGCGGTTGAAGCGCACGTACAGCGGGACGTCGACCTTGAAGTGGTTGGAGCCCATGAAGGAGCCCTGGATGCGCTTCTCCTCCAGGAACAGCTCCGCCCCTCGTACCGGAATCGGCTGCGAGTCCGGGATCATGCCCATCACGGTGGCGGTCCCGCCCGGCCGGAGCATGGCGAACGCCTGTCCGGCCGTGGCGGCCGAACCGACCGCCTCGAACGCGTGGTGCACACCGGTGCCGGTGATCGCCCGCACCGCCTCGACCGGGTCGGTCTCCCTCGCGTCGACGACGTGCGTCGCGCCGAATCGGACGGCCCGCTCCAGCTTGCCCGGCACGACGTCGATCCCGATGACCTGCGCCGCGCCCGCCAGTTGTGCGGCTTGGACGGCGGCGAAACCGACCCCGCCAAGGCCGACGACGGCGACGCTCTGCCCGGTCTGCACCGAGGCGCTGTGCAGGACCGCGCCCATGCCCGTCGTGACGGCGCAGCCGAGCACGCTCGCCGTCTCCGGACGGATGTCGTCCGGGATGGTGACCAGGCTGTTCTTGTGGACGAGGATCATCTCCGCGAAGGCGCCGATGCCGGCGGTCGGCCGTACCGGCCGGCCGTCGAGCTTGGTCAGCCGCGGCCGGGACCGCTCCTGCTGCAGCCGTGCCCGGTTCACGCACAGCGTCTGCCTCCCGGCCACGCAGTACTCGCAGTTGCCGCAGTACGCGGACAGGCACGTCACGACCGTGTCCCCCGGCGCGAACTCCGACACGCCCGTGCCGGCGGCCACGACCCGACCGACCGCCTCGTGACCGAGGACGATCGGCGGCTGGGTCTCGAAGGTGCCGTCGATCTCGTGCAGGTCCGAATGGCACAGACCGGCGTACGCCACCTTCACCAGGACCTCGTCCGGTCCGGGATCGTCGATCAGGAGCTCCTCGAGTTCGAGGGGGCCCGGTGCCGTGTTCAGGACGGCGGCTGTTATCCGGGTGCTCATACCAGCTCGAAGTATCGGTTGCGCTCCCACGGGGTGATCCCGGAGTCGGGATCACCCCCACCGGTGTGGAACGACAGCCACTCCGACAGGCGCGTGCCGATCCAGTAGCCGACGAACTCACCGCCGAGCGCCTCGGGCAGGATCTTGTCCGCCTCCAGTGCCGCGGCCGCCTGGCTGATGCTCGCCGGGATCGGCTCCCCGTCGGGGCGGAACCAGGCCATGCCGGTCAGGGCGGTGGGCGGCTCGAGTTCGTTGCGGATCCCGAAGAGGCCTGCGCCGAGAACAGCCGCGGTGACCAGGTACATGTTCGCGTCCGAACCGGGCACGCGGTACTCGATGCGGGACTGCTTCGGGTGGTCCACGACGGCGCGCACCGCCGTCGTCTTGTTGCCGACTCCCCAACTGATGGTCGTGGGCGGGCCCTCGGCGGGGATGAGCCGGCGATAGGAGGTGATGAAGGGAAGGGAGATCGACGTCGTACCCGCCATCGCCGGCATCACGCCGCCGATGAACCGGCTCATCACGTCGGACGGACCGTCGGGGCTGTAGAAGGCGTTCCCGTCCGGCGTCGCCAGCGAGAGGTTCAGGTGCGAGGCCTGGCCCCAGGCGTCCGACCACTTCGCCATGAACGTCACGGTCCGGCCGAGCTCGTGGCCCACCTCACGCATCACCTGTCGACATCGGGCCCACCGGTCGGCGACCTCGACGGCACTGCCCATCGCGACATTGACTTCGATCTGGCCTGCGGCGGCCTCGTCGTTCCAGGCCTCCCAGTCGATGCCGATGTCCCGCAGCCGCTCCTCCACCCGCTCCAGGTACGCGCGCCAGTCCGCGTCCTTGGCGAGCACGTAAGCACCTCCGCCGGTGCCGCCGAGCGGAGTGAGGCCCTCGTAGCCCTTGGCGCGGGCTTCGCGAACCGACTCCTCGAAAATGGTCGCTTCGATCTCGATGGCGGTGTTGACCGTGAAACCGATCTCCTTGGCGTCGGCCTCGACGCGGCGCAGCAGGTTGCGCGGACAGACGGAGACCGGGGTGCCGTCCTGGGTCCAGAAGTCGCCGATGACGGCCGCCTTGCCCGGCTTCCACACGACCAGCGTGCTGAGGTCGGGGCGGAGGAAGATGTCCGCGAGTTCGCCGCGCCAGGAAGGGAAGGGGATACCGAGGATCGGGGTGCTGCTCAGGTCGTTGCCGAACACGACGTCCGCGAAGGCGAATCCCTGCTCGACGCAGCCCAGGAACTTGCCTCGCGACAGGGTCTTTCCGATGAACGTGCCGTCGAGGTTGGTCGCCTGGATCTCGACGGACGTGATGCCGTGCTCATCCAGCCAGCGGTCGAGCTCATCAATGGTCATCTCAGACACCGAATCTCACCTTCCAGTGCGCGCCACACATTGCCGACAGGTGCGCCACGCTGCCGACGACGGTGACGCCGGTCGCGATGGCGAACAGAAAAGTCTCACCGCGGCCGCTGAACACCGCCGCCAGCGCGTCTGCGGGGCCGTGCACCTCGTACGCCGGTGCGTCCTCGCCGAAGCGGATTTCCTCCTCCTCGGTCTGGCAGACCACGCGGAGCCCCTCGGGGAATCCGGTCGAGCCATGGTTCGCCGCCCAGAAGGACGATGCGGCGTCACGCCAGGCGGGCACCGGCGGGTTCAGCAGTGTCTGGACCGCCGAGGCGAGCTCGTCGGGCGTCGCGGCGAGCGCGTAATCGGAATAGGGCACGAGGGGGATCGCCTCGACGCCCTCGTCCACGCCGTGGTGGATGTCCACGCCGCCCTCGGCGAAGAGCAGGGTCGCGGCCTGGGCGTCCAGCTGCGATCGCAGCGCCACGGTGCCGGTCAACCCCGTGAGGAGATCACGGAGTTCGGGCACCGCCGCACTCTCGCGCAAGACCCTCGCCAGCGAGAGCACGAGCGGAGTCGGATCCGCTTCGACCTCGATTCTCACAGCGCCACTCATGGGCACTCACCTCAATCATTCGCGGCCGCACACGGGGTGCCGACGCCATTCTCAGAATCTCGATCAAATGACTTGCTCATTTGACTGAGTCGTTTGACTTGAACGTAGTCCCGGTGAAAGGGGGGTGTCAATCACATGGCGGCAAAGAAATCGCTCTTTGCCGGGCGCTACGTGAAGCGCAGGACGCCGTCCTCGAGAGGTGCGCTCAGGAGGTCCTTCATCTGCTCGTGGACCTGGGGATTGATCCACGGCTCGCGGTCGCCCTGGGCCGGCATGTCGTCCATGTGGCGCACGAGGTAGCCCGAGGAGACGTCCTTGACCCAGGGTCCTCGCGACATGCCCCGGTCCTCGTCGCGCAGAACAGGCGTCACGACCGTCGTACCCAGTTCGTCCATCCTGGTGAGCAGCGAGCTCCAGAACCGGTTGACCAGTTCGAGGCGGAGCGTCCAGGAGGAGTTGAGGTAGCCGAAGGCCATGAGGAGGTTCGGGACCCCGCTGAACGCGACCCCCTTGTAGGTGAAGGTCTGCGAGAAATCGACCGGCTCGCCGCCCATGCTGAACCGGATCTTCCCGAGTGTGACGAGCTGCAGGCCGGTCGCGGTCACGATCACGTCGGCCGGAACCTCTTCGCCGGACGCCACCCGGAGGCCACCCTCCGTGAACGTCTCGATGTGCCCCGTCACCACCTCGGCCCTGCCGTCCCGGACGGCGTGGAAGAGGTCCCCGTTGGGCACCAGGCACACGCGCTGGTCCCAGGGCTCGTAGGCCGGGGTGAAGTGCTTCTCCCGGCACTCGCGGCCGACGATCTTCTCGATCTCGTCGAAGAGGTGCTTCTTGAAGGCCTGGGGATCGGTGCGCGCGAAGTGGTACTTCACCTGCTGGTCACGGAGGTTGCGCAGCCGGATCCGCGTGAACGCCTCCCGGTCCCCCACTTCCGCGCGCAGCCGGTTGGCCTGCTCGTCGACATCGGAGTCGATGGCCACGTAGGTGGGCGACCGCTGCACCATCGTGACCTTCGACGCGGTCCGGGCGAGGGCCGGGACCAGGGTGATCGCGGTGGCACCGGATCCGATGACGACGACCCGCTTTCCGGTGCAGTCGAGGTCGGCCGGCCACTGCTGGGGATGGACGATCGCCCCGCGGAACGCCGCCTGGCCGGGGAACTCCGGCTTGTGGCCGCCCTCGTGGTCGTAGTAGCCCGCGGCCATGTAGAGGTACGAACAGGCGACGCGTTCGCGACCGGCGGGGCCCGCGACCTCCAAGACCCAGGAGCGGTCGTCCTGCGACCAGTCGGCGGCGACGACCCGGCGACCGAGGCGGATGTGCCGCCTCAACCCGTACTCGTCGACGGTCTCCCTCAGGTAGTCGAGGATGGCCTCGCCCGACGCGATCGACTTCTCGGCGGTCCACGGCTTGAAACCGTATCCCAGCGTGAACATGTCACTGTCGGACCGGATCCCGGGGTACCGGAACAGGTCCCACGTGCCCCCGAGGTCGTCCCGCGCCTCGAGCATGACGAACGACCGACCTGGATGCGTCGCCGTCAGTTCGACCGCCGCCGCGATGCCCGAGAGGCCGGCGCCGACGATCACCACGTCGACGCGCTCATTGGTCTGATCCATAAGGGTCACTTCCCGCCTTGTTCGCACGATGCGTCCGGCACGTCGGACCGGCCCGGCACCACGTGCGCGGAGTTCCCGATCGCCCCTGGACAGGGCATTGCGACGGCCTCGCGGAGTTGAGTAGAGTCACATGACTAGATCGGACGTCTAGATCATTCGTCCCACTTGATGGTAGCCAGGTCCTCCGGCCCGGCGTCAACCCCCGGCGAAGTCGATCGCGTCCTCCGCGGCCAGGCATCAGCGCTGCCGCGCACCCGCACGCCGACACGGCAACCGCCCGACCCAAGGAGCAATGAATTGCTGAGCACGATGCAGGACGGGCCACTGTCGCTCGCCAATCTGCTGCGCTACGCGACCTCCGTGCACGCCGACGCCACCGTCACCACCTGGACGGGCCGGGCGGCACGCCGACGCACGTTCGGTGAACTGGGCACGCGGGCCGCCCGGCTGGCGAACGCTCTGCGCGGCCTGGGCGTCGGGCCTTCCGATCGCGTGGCGACGTTCATGTGGAACAACAGCGAGCACATGGAGGTCTACGCGACGGTCCCCGCCATGGGCGCGGTTCTTCACGCCCTGAACATCCGCCTCTTCCCCGAGCAGCTCGTGTTCACGGCCACCCACGCCGAGGACCGCGTGGTGTTCGTGGACGGGACGCTCGCGTCCGCTTTCGAAGGAGTACTCCCCCGGCTCCACACCGTGCGTCACGTGATCGTCGTGAACGGTGACGCGGCCGGCTTCCGCGCGCCTCGGGGGGTCGAGGTCCACGACTACGAGCCCCTCCTCGAGGCGCAGCCCGCCGTGTACGACTTCCCCGTGCTGGACGAACGCTCGGCCGCGGCGATGTGCTACACCTCGGGCACCACGGGCGATCCCAAGGGCGTGGTGTACTCCCACCGTTCGCTCTTCCTGCACGCGATGCACGTGACCACTCCGGCCGCGATGGGGCTGGCGACGAGCGACACGTGTCTGGCGATCGTGCCGATGTTCCACGTCAACGCCTGGAGTCTGCCGTTCGCGTCCATGCTCTCCGGCGCGTCACTCCTCATGCCCGACCGCTTCCTGCAGCCCGAGCCGCTGCTGGCCATGATGGAAGCGGAGCGACCGACGTCCGCCGCCGCCGTACCGACCATCTGGACGGGGCTCGCCGCGAGACTCGCGACCCACCCACAGGACATCAGCCACCTACGCGAAGTCGTCGTGGGAGGCTCGGCCATGCCGCCCACGCTGATGAAGACCTTCGAGGAGCACCACGGGGTCAAGGTCGTCCACGGTTGGGGGATGACCGAGACCTCGTCCGTGGGCACAGTGGCCCACCCGCCGGCCCGTGCGACCGGTGAAGACCGGTGGCGCTACAGGATGAGCCAGGGACGGTTCGCGCCGCTGGTCGAGTTCAGGCTCAAGGGCGACGACGACGCTCCCGTGCCCCACGACGGCGAGTCGCTCGGCGAGTTGGAGGTGAGGGGACCCTGGATCACGGGCTCCTATTACAGCCCGGACGACGAGCCGGTCGAAGCCGGCGCCTTCGACGACGGATGGCTGCGGACCGGCGACGTCGGCCGGATCAGTCCCGACGGATTCCTCACCCTCGTCGACCGGGCGAAGGACGTCATCAAGTCCGGCGGCGAGTGGATCTCCTCCATCGACATGGAGAACGACATCATGGCGCATCCCGCCGTCGCCGAGGCTGCCGTCTTCGGCGTCCCCGACGAGCGCTGGGACGAACGGCCCTGCGTGGCCGTCGTCCTGAGGAACGGCGCGGGTGAACCGGCCGACGCCGCGGCACTGAGGGAACACCTGGCCGAGAGCTGGGCCAAGTGGCAGCTCCCGGAACGCTGGGCCTTCGTCGCCGAGATCCCCAAGACCAGCGTGGGGAAGTTCGACAAGAAGGTCCTGCGCCGCCAGTACGCCGATCGCCGGCTCGCCTTCGTCCACTTGGGCTAGGCGATGCCTTCACATGATCTCGCTTGGTGGGTCATGGTGGGACGTGCCCGAGCGGTACGGGCCGTGGGCTACGCTCCATACCCGTTTCCGCAGGTGGGCGATGGACGGAACGCTCGACCGGATGCTTTGGGCCGCCTAGGCGAGAGCCGATGCCGCAGGTGACGTCGATCGGCTCGTCGCGGTTGACTCGACCGTCGCGCATCCCCACCAGCACGCGGCCGGGGCCCGAGAAGGGGGCTTCGCGGCCCCGCTCTCGGACGGTCCAGAGGGGGGCTGAACAGCAAGATCCACCTGGTCTGCGACGGCCGGGGCCGTCCCCTCGCCATCGTCGTCACCGGCGGCAACACCAACGACTGCACCCCGTTCACCGCCGTGATGGAGGCGATCCGGGTGCCCGCATCGGGCCGGGCCGCCCCGTGTCCGGCCCGGCCACGTCCTGGGCGACAAGGGCTACGGCTCGAAAGCGATCCACACCTGGCTCCGCCGTCGCGGCATCCCGCACACGATTCCCGAGCGGGCCGACCAGGTCCGTGACCGGGCCCGGCACGGCAGCCGAGGGGGCCGCCCGCCGGCCCGCAAGCAGCCCTGATGACGACGCCGAAGCCCGTGGTGGGGCCGTGGTACCGTAAAAGTGGGTCAATTGATTTAGTCGGTCTCACGGAGTGCTGGACGGCGTGCGCGCCGGCGGACACGCGGCTAGAGCAGTTGGTCGAGACGGCTGTGCGGGTGATCGCCCGCGAAGGTGCCGACGGAGCCGCCACCCGGAAGATCGCCGATGAGGCGCAGGCGCCTCGCTCCTCCCTCCCTACTGCTTCCAGAAAACGAAAAACCTCCTGCTCGCCGTTTTCACACGTCTCGCCGGAAAACGCCTGTCAGGGTCGATCTGCTGGACGGGAACGAGGGCTTGGGGCGCGCTGCCGAGGGTGCCGTGACGCGGAGCATGAAGTAGGCCGGAAACCTCACCTAAAAGGAGATCAGGACAGCATGAGGACCGACGGCACGAAATACAGCAGCTTCACCGGCTGGATCGACCGGCCGGACGACGTGCAGCCCGCGCTGGACGGCGATCTCACCTGTGACATCGCCGTCATCGGCGGCGGCATGGGTGGCATGGCGGCTGCGCTGCGCCTCGCGGACCGTGATCAGGACGTGGTCCTGCTGGAGGCCGAGTTCTGCGGCTACGGCTCGGCCTCGCGCAACGGCGGTCAGATCGCCGGGGCGCCGGGTGGCGACCTGCGGATGCTCAGCCTCCAGTCCCCGAAGAAGATGCCGGTCATGGTCAAACTGGCGGAACACGCGGGCCACTACGTGGAAGACCTCATCAAGACGCACGACATCGACTGCGACTACGTGGCGAACGGCCTGGTGTGAGGTGCGGTCTCACCCCTCATGATGCTCAGGGTGCGCACTCAGGCGGCGATCCTGCGCGCCTTCGGTGGGCAGGGGACCGTCGGCAGCAGGGAGGAACTCGGCCTCCCTGCCGGCTTCGTGGGCGGTATGCGGGAGTCCATCGGCGGGATACTGAACCCGGGCAAGCTCGCTCGTGGTGTGCGTCGCGCGCTGCTCGCCTCCTCGGCCAAGGTCTTCGAGCAGTCACGGGTGAGTGATGTCCGGCGGACAGGCCGCATCGTCGAGCTCACGACACCGCACGGCACCGTGCGGGCCAACAAGGTGGTGCTCGCGACCAGCGTCTACGGCGGCGAGTGGGACATCACGCCCAAGAACCTCGCGACGCCGCTGTACGTCATCGAGATCGAGTCGGAACCCATCGCGCCGGAGCGGCTCGCGAAGCTGGACTGGACCAGTCGGTCCGGCATCATCACCCAGCACCAATTGATGACCCACTACCGGCTCACCGAGCGCAACACCATCGTCTGCGGGGTCCGCCAAGCGCAGCGAGGCCAGACCTACCCGCTCCCGGACCGGCTCCCGGACCCCCGTGTCGTGCAGGACATGGGGAAGGATCTGGCCAACCGGTTCCCGTCGCTGTCCGACGTGGCCATCGAGCGGGCCTGGGGCGGTTGGATCGGCATCAGCCCGGACTGGCTGTCGATCGCCGGGCAGGTGGGCGACAACGTCTTCTACTCGATGGCCTGCAACGGCCACGGCCTCTGTCAGGTGCCGTACGTGGCCCACCAGCTCGCCGACTACATCGTCGACGGTGAGATGCCGGAGGACCTCACCGGCATCTGGTCGGACGCCACGAAGTACTCGCCGTCGATGTCGCTGCTGATGCAGCCGTTCGTCCTCCGAGCCATCTGGGGGCTGGACCGTTTCAACGATTTCTTCAATGGCAGCAGGACGCTGGCCCGGCGGACGCTCCGTCGTAGCAGGCGCAGGGACTCCTGAAGGTTGGGGTGGCGCCCGATCCATGACGGCGTGGCACATGAGATCGCCACCCGCTACGACGAGACCGCCGAGTCCTACGAAGCGGCCGCCCTCGCGTCACTCCTGATGCAGGCCTGACATTTGACGACAGGAGCTAGGAGCCATCGCGTCCGGGCCGTCGGGGACAACAGCCCACCGGTGCTTCCGGAAATGCACGAGTCCGGCTCGCGGGGCGAGCCGGACTCGTCGGGGTGCGCTCGTGACGACGGCGTTTCCGGCACCCGCTCGCGCGTCCGGAAACGCCGCCCCTCAGGCGGTCTCTCGCGCACCCTCCTTCAGGAAGGCTTTCAGCATCGCGCAGGCGGTCGCCGTGTCACGCAACGTGCGCTCCTTGTCGCCGTCCGAGAACAGCTGCAGCGAGAGCCCGTCGACCAGGCACATCGTGACCCTCAGCACGGACTGCAGCTCCTCGTCCGGGAGCGACACGTCGACCTGGCGCAGGACGGCCTCCGACGACCTGAGAAAGGTGGCGTAGAAGCCGACCGAAAGCTCGGGGTCGTAGCGCTCCGCCCACAGCGTGACCTCGATCATGGCCCGCGCCCTGACGGGGTTCTCCACGCTCCACCGCATGGCGCCCGTCAGGCACAGCTCGAGAACGTCCCCCAGGCTCGCGCCCTCGCCCTCCGGCAGATCGGCGGCGACGGGCATCTCCTCGGAGAGCTGCGCGAAGACGGCGAGCAGGAGGTTCTCCTTGTTCTGGAAGCAGTAGTGGAGGGAGGCGAGGGGTGCCTTCGCCTCATCGGCGATCTTCCGGGTGGTGGCTCCGTCGGCGCCCTCGCGTGCGATCACCCGCACGGCCGCCTCGATCAACTGCTCCCGCCGCGCCTCCGCCGACACGTACGCCATCCGACACTCCCAGAGGAACTGACTCAGTCATTTGAACCACTTAAACGTATCATGGTCCAACCATCCACTCCGGGGAACGATGTGGTCACTTCCCTGCGCTGCTGCGGTCTCGGTCCGCCTTGCGGGGCAGCGCTCGAAGTTCTGGCGTGGCGTCGGCGGTCGGTGCCACCTGAAGATTTCGAAGTGCCGACTGCCCACCGGCCCCGGAGCAAGGGTCCCCGTAGCCCCGGACCGCCGTCCCTGCGCACTGTCGTGCGCGCGAACCCCCGGTGGGGTGGGCCATCCGGAGCTCCCGCCCCGGCGTGGAGACTCAGCCGCCGGTGCGCGCCACCTTCGTGAGGGCGAAGAAGCCGAGTTCTCCGAAGCCGGCCTTCTCGGCCTCGTTCAGGTTTTCCACGGTGGCCTTGAGCAGCCTGGCCTTGAAGCCCGTGGCCTGCATGACGTCGAGCCCGGCACGGCAGCCCTCGGCGTATGCGCTCAGATGGGCGATGTCGGTCTCGTGCTGGTCGCTCGCGATCGCGGCGACCGACTCCTTCGCCATGACGGCGAAGGTCTGGAAGAGCATCTCGCTCAGCGCGTTGAAGGTATCCGGGACGACGCCCTGGTCCAGGGCGTAGGTCGCCGCCTCGACATAGGCGCTCAGCGCCGGCACGTAGAACGCGCCCATGATGCCGGCGTCGAGCACGCTGGCGGCCTTGGCGTCGCCCGACACCAGCGCCGAGTTGGCGCCCGTCGCCATCAGGGTCTGCTCGTGCTCGACCCACGCCTGTGATGAGCCCGAGTAGAGGACCAGACCTTCCTCGGTGCCGATCTGCGGCGGGTAGCAGAGAATCGCGCCGTCGAGGTACGGAACGCCGCGCTCGCCGGCCCAGGCCTGCCATTCCGCGGCCTGTGCCGGGGTGCCGGTGCCGACGTTGACCAGCGTGGTGCCGCTCCAGTCGGTGACACCTGCGAGCACCTCGCGCGCCGCGTCGTACGTCGAGATGCAGGCGACCACCAGCTTTGAGGACCGCACGGCCTCGTCGATGTCCTGGATCGGGCTCACTCCGTGGGGTGCGAGGGCTTCGGCCTTGGCCGGGGAGCGGTTCCACGCGGCCGTCTTGCGGCCCTTTGCGGCGAAGTTGCGGGCCAGCGCGGCGCCCATGGGTCCGCAGCCGAGCACGGCCACGTCGTACGTCTTGGCTCCTGTGGTGTCAGACATTGCGTTTCCTCTCTGTCGACGGAACCGAAGGCCGGTGCCCATCGCGTGACCGGCCCGGAAGAGCACCCGGTTCGAATCCTCGGTGCGAGGCTCAGGAGCGAGCGATGCTCGGTTCGTTCGAAGCCCCCTCCGTATCCGTCGCCACGTTGTGGTCGTGCAGGGCTCGGTACGAGAGGAAGTACACGAAGGCCTGGGTGCCCCAGGTGCTGAGAGCGAGGATGTAGAAGATCGTCCCGTATTCGTCGTCGCCAGGAATCGGGAAGAAGTCGTACGTGACGGCGATCGTGGCCGCCGCGGCGGTGGTCAGCGCGGCAGCGGCGGCCAGGCCCCTGGCGCGGATCTTCCAGAGCCGCCACGAGAAGTAGGCGAGGAACACGGTGGAGATCGCGTTGACGACGACGTAGAACACCGCCGGAACGACGTGGAGTCCATGACCGTGGAACTGCCGGAGGTACAGCCCGGCGACGATGCCCAGCGCGAACACGGCGATGTCGACCGCCTTCGTCGGCTTGTACCGGTGCGTCACTCGCATCAGACCCATGATGAGGATCAGGGAGACGCCCACCGATCGCGAGAACGCGTCGAAGAAGTACGCGATGGCGTACATGGGACTTCCCGTGTCGCCTCCGAGGAGGGACCAGGCGAGGAAGTTCGAGCCGGACGTGGCGATGATGAGCCATTCCAGGCCGAGCAGGTAATTGCCGTACTGCCGGATGAGTTTCCATCCGTAGAAGAAGCCGGCGAAGATCATCCAGATGTCGGCCAGCATGAGGAGCAGTTCTTTCATGGTTTACGGTTCCTTCGGCCAGGCCCTCCGCTGCCGAGCGGAGGGCCGATCTGTACAGGGATTCGTCGAACTGCCTCGGACGTGCATGCCGTCGGAGTGAGGGGGCCGGTTCAGGACGCGGCGGCTTCGGCCCGTCGGCCGGACCGGGCGCGGGAGATCAGCACGGTCACCACGACGAGCAGGGCGAGAAGGCCGGAGATCCCGTAGCCGATGCCGTAGAGGCCCTTTGCGGCGACTTCGAGTCCGGTTCCGGGCACCGGGACCACGGAGGCGCTGAGGTCGCCGCTGACCAGTGCCGTGCCGAAGGCGAAACCGACGGCCATGAAGGTGCCGGCGGCACCGGCGGCCATGCCGGCCTTCTCCTCGGGCACCGCCATCTGCACCAGGGTGAAGCTTGCGGTGTAGCCGATCCTGCATCCGAGACCCATCACGGCAGCGCCCACGAGGTAGTGCCACGGCCGGTCGTGCGCCACGGCGAGCCAGGCGAGTCCCGCCGCGCTGATGAGCGCCCCGAGGATGAAGACGGGCACACCACGCCCGTTGAACAAGGCACGGTCGAGCACCGAACCGCGCACCAGGAACGCAGCCGCGAAGGGCACCATGAGCCACGCGGTGTCCAGCGCGCTGAGCCCGAGGCCGTAGGCGTCCGCGGGGCGAAGAGCCTCGGAAGCGATCTGGGCGTACGTGCTGAGCAGGAGCAGGAAGGCCGAGTTCACCGCCGCGAACAACGCGATGCACAGACAGGAAGCGGTGACCAGGGGCGCCTTCATCAGTGCCACGTCGAACACCGCCGAGGACGACCTCCGCTCCACGCGCACCCAGGCGATGCCGCCGACGACGCCGGCCACCAGCGGAATGAGCGCGGCGCTGCCCCACACGAGGCCCTGCGTCAGAGTGAGCAGGATGGCAGCGACCCACGCGATCATCCACACCGTGCCGAGCACTCCGATGCGGCGGGCGCGCTCGGCGGGCGGGGCGTGCGGGATCGTGGCGTAGGACGCAACGGTCGTGGCCGCGCATGCGGCGGTGAGGATGACGAAGAAGCTTCGCAGCGACAGGTTCTCGACGATGAAGCCGCCGCCGATCATGCCGGCGACGATGCCGACGCCGGTGGCGATGACCAGGACCGCGACTCCCACCGAGATGCCGCTCTCACCGAGATTGCGGCGCAGGAAACCGAGCGGGAGCAGCTGCGCCGCGCCGCCGAAGCCCATGAGAGTGCAGCCGACCAGAAGGGTCGGATACGAGTCGCCGACGGCCGGAATGAGCGCGCCGAGCGTGAGGAACGCGGAGGCCGCCACGGAGGCGTTCCGGTCGCCGTGCACGTCGGCGAGACGCGGCAACAGGATGAAGCCGGCTCCCCCGCCCAGGGTCAGCACCGAGTAGACCCATGTCGTGTCGGCCACTGTGGCGAGGTGGTACTGCGCCTGGATGACCGACAGGAGGGGCGGCAGGACGAAGACGACCGCGTTGGTCAGGACGACCAGCAGCGCGGCTACGCCGATGAGCGCCCCCTTGTGCGGCGCAGGGCGAGAAGGCACCTCGCGGGCGAGTGCGTCGGGCTGAGGGATTTCTGTCATGGGTTTCTCCGGTTCCTGATCAGATGGGGCCCGGGCGCCCGGCGCCGATGGCGACGGCGAAGCGGCCTTCATGGCCGAGCAGCTGCATGGGCGGCAGGGGTTTTCCTCGGGGCGCAGGAAAGCGAGGTCGTCGCCCGTCGAGAGCCCTTCGGTGATCACGCCGCGATCGCTCGTGATCACCTCGGTCGCAGCGCCCGCGAGGGCGTCGGCAGGGAGGCAGGGCAAGCTTGTTCTTGCCATGACAGGACCGCTCCGCCGCAGGGGCGGCGCTCGGGAGCGGCGCCGCCCCGTACGCTAGGACCAAGTCGGTCATCCGTTCAAGACGTACGACTGAGAAAATTCATGTCCCGGCCACGGCGGTGCGTGGAACCCCGGCAGGAGGGACCTGAGAGCGGGCGAGCGCTCCGCTCCGCAGACAGAGGTCAGCTCTTCACCGGATCGAAGGTCTCGACCAGCGGGTCACAGCCCGAACGCCAGGGGCGTGAGCTCGTGGGGATCCAAAGACAGTTCGGTCCAGATCGTCTTGCCGGTCGGTGTGTAGCGGGTTCCCCAGCGTTGCGTCAGCTGTGCGACGAGGAAGAGGCCGCGGCCTCCCTCGTCCTCCATCGCGGCTCGCCGCAGGTGCGGGGAGGTGTGGCCGCCGTCGGAGACTTCGACGATGAGTCCGCGTTCCCGGATCAGCCGCAGGCGGATCGGTGGGCGGCCATAGCGGATCGCGTTGGTGACCAGTTCGCTGACGGCGAGTTCCACGATGAAGGAGGCGCTCTCGTCGACTTCCCACCGTTCGAGCCGTTCACCGACCAGCGACCGCGCGCGGCCCACTTCGCCGGGGTCGGCGGGTATGCCCCAGGTGGACACCTGGTCCTCCGCGAGGGCGTGCATCCGGATCAGGAGCAAGGCGGCGTCGTCCTCCGGCGGCCGCGGCAGCAACGCGGCGGTGACCCTGTCGCAGAGGTGTTCCAGAGGGTCGCGCCCAGGGCGGGAAACCGCCTCGCACAGGGCACGAATCCCCGCATCGATGTCCCGGTCCCGGCTTTCCACCAGTCCGTCGGTGTACAGCACAAGCACAGCGCCTTCCGGAACCTCGACCTCCACGCTCTCGAAGGGAAGGCCGCCCAGGCCCAGCGGCGGCCCGGCGGGAAGGTCGAGGAGTTCGGCCCGTCCGCCTGGCGTGACCAGCGCAGGCGGAGGATGGCCCGCTCGTGCCATGACGCAGCGCCGCGAGACCGGGTCGTAGATCGCGTACAGGCAGGTGACGCCGAACGCCTGATCCTCCTCCTCGTCCGCCGTCCGGATGGCACCGGCCTGGATCACCAGGTCGTCCAGGCGGGCGAGAAGTTCTTCGGGTGCGAGATCGAGCGCCGCAAGGGCGGCCACGGTCGTACGCAGGCGCCCCATCGTGGCAGCCGCGTTCATGCCATGGCCCGCCACGTCCCCGACCACGAACCCGACGCGTGCCCCGGACAGCGGGATGACGTCGTACCAGTCCCCACCGACACCCACCGGCCCCGCTGCCGGTAGATAGCGATGGGCCAGCTCCACCCCGGCCGACCGGGGCAGCGCGCGGGGCAGGAGGTCTTGCTGCAACGTCAGCGCGGTCGCGTGCTCTCGGGCATACCGGCGGGCGTTGTCCACACACACTGCGGTGCGGGACGCCAATTCCTCGGCCAGCGCGACTTCCTCGGCATCGAAGGGATCACGCGGCGCGGACCGTACGAAGGCCACCACCCCCATCGCCACGCCCCGGGACTCCAACGGCACCACCAGAGCGCCGGACGCCGGGTCGGAGACGGGCGCGGCGTCCGCGAGACACCTCGGACCTGCCTCGTCCAGGGCCGCAGCCGCGATGTCACCGACCGCCGCGGCCCGGGCGTTCCGGGCCACCTCGCACAGCTCGGAACCGGCCTTGCCGCCGTTCGCCGGCACCGGGGGGTCCTGCCCGCTCAGGACCGACGCGAACAGGCCGACCACGACCGCGTCCGCGAACTCCGGAACCACCAGATCGCCCAGCTCACCCGCCGTGCGCCGCATGTCCAGAGTCCCACCGATACTGGCCCCCGCCCTGCTGAGCAACGCCAGGCGCTGCTGCGCCACGTAACGCTCGCTGATGTCCACGCCGGTCTCGCAGACCCCGACGGGCACCCCTTCCTCGTCGTTGAGCACGAAGTACGAGGCGGTCCAGACGTGCTCACGCAGGGGCTCCAGCGGGGTGACGCTCCGGTAGCGCATGTCGATCACCGGTTCGCCGGTCCGCGCGACGCGTCGGATGATCTCCTCGACGTCCTGCACCTCACGGCCTTCGTCGTACAGGAGCATCCCCTCCGGGAGGAGGCTCTTCTGAAACTTCCCTGCGCATTCCTCCACGCGGACGCCGAACTGCGCTTCGACCGCGTGATTGAACCAGCGAATCCGGCCGTCCGTCTCGTAGATGGTGAGCAGGACGGGCGACTGGTGATAGATCCCGGCCGTCACGGCCCGATCGACGGTCCGCTCGCGCAGTTCTCTCGCGGGCATCGCCCGGACGAGCCAGGCAACCCCGGATGCGCCGTCGGACAGTCGACGGCAGTCGACGGCCACGTCGACGCGGTGCCCGTCACGGTGGCGTACCGACCGGATGTCCGGCGTCCGCCCACGACGCCTCCCGTCGGCGAACACGCCGGCGCCGGTGTCCGCGTCGGCCAGGATCGCGTCGGCAGGGCGTCCCAACACCTCGTCCGGGCGATATCCGAACAGCGCCTCGGCCTCTCGGCTCCACCCCACGAGCCGCCGCTCGTCGTCCAGCACCATGATTGCGTCATCGGCCGCAGCCACACCGGCGGAAAGACCGCCTCGCGAGGGTCCCGCGTCCGGGGGGTTGCTGAGCTCACTCATGGCCGTTCCGAGTGTCCGGTGGTACGGAGCCGTGGCCTCCAATGTATCGCCGGGCCCCACACCTAGCTCATTTCCACATGTTGATCGTATGATCCAGTCGATTGACCCTGTCCAATCGGCTGGATCTTGTCAAGATCCCTGCGCGCGGAGCACCCCTGTGACCAATCCCCCCATCCCTCCCGTCGAGCGACCCACACCAGCGCCCGGCCCGGACGGCAGGCCGGCCCGGCCGAGCGCCACCGCCACCGCCACCGCCACCGCCACCGCCACCGAGGCGGCACCTCCGCCCGCGTGGCGCGGGCTCCTGGATCCCGAATCACTCCTGGCAGCCGACTTTCTGGCCGAGGTGCTCCCACAGCCTCTGCACACCCTCGGCCTGGAGGGAGTGCGGCGGTTCGCGGCCCCGCAGCCTCCGCCCCGACGGACCCGGGTCGCGTCCGTGACGGAAGAGGACGCCACCTGGACCGACGCGTTCGGGGTGGTCCGCTCCGTGCCGGTTCGGGTCTATCGGCCCCATGCGCCGGGCGCGGATACGGCCGGCCTGCCCTGCCTGCTCTATCTCCACGGTGGGGGCTTCACTGTCGGCAGCCTGGACGGCGTCGACGAAGTGTGCCGTCTCTTCAGCCACCACGCCGAGTGCGTCGTGGTCTCGGTCGACTACCGGCTGGCCCCCGAGCATCCGTTCCCCGCCGCCATCGACGACACCAGGGCGGCCCACGCCTGGCTCGTCGAGAACGCGGACCGCCTCGGCATCGACAGCCGCCGCGTAGCGGTCGGCGGCGACTCGGCCGGCGGAGGACTGGCGGCGTCGCTCTGCCTCGACCTGCGCAGCCGCGGACTGCCCCAGCCCGCGCTCCAGATCCTCGTCTACCCGGCGGTGGACGACTCTTTCGCACGCCCGTCCTGGACCGAGTTCGCGGACGCACCCCTGATGGGGGCCGCCGACGCGCAGTGGTTCTGGCGTCAGTACGTGAGCGACGGCGGCATTGCTCCTGGCTCACTCGCGGTGCCCTTCAAGGCCGCGACCCTCGCCGGTCTCGCCCCCGCCCACGTCATCACCGCGGAAGTGGACTGCCTCCGCGACGACGCCGAGGCATATGCGCGCCGGCTCGGGGCAGAGGGCGTCCCGGTGCGGCACCGCCGGTACCGCGGCGTGTACCACGGGTTCTTCACAGAGATCGACGCCTTCACGAAGGCCACCGAAGCCGTCGCGGATGCGTGTACCAGCCTGCGCGGCGTCTTCACCGATAGGGGCCTCCCTAGGTGACCCAGCCGACCCCTGGGACTCCGCTCGTCTCGACGCACCGGGCGAACCGATTTCGGTAGCGCGGCCGGTCACGGCTCTCGAGTCCGTCCCTCTCCGAAGCCCTCAAGAGCCTCCGCACCGTACACTGAGCGGCTGTCGAGTCCATGCGATCGAACAGGACGTTGGACGGCCTGGCAAGGGAGGGATTGGCGCCCTCCCCCTCGGTCACGGAAGAGGGACACAGGTCAGCGCACCCGACCCCGCGCCTTCAGCTGGGTCGCCGGGGCCTCGGGCGCGTCCAGCCGGGCGCCGTCGTAGCCCTTCACCCCCGCCGAAGCGGGAGCCGGTCACCCAGTCCTCCCTCGCCTGGCGGACCTCCTCGTCCGGGCAGCCCACGGAGTTCCACCACATGACGATTAACGCGCATCACCGCAGTTCAGCGACAGCGTCTGCCTGGCAAGGCGGTGTGCGAGGTCATCGCCCGAGCCGACCGGACAGGAGTTCGCGTCCAGGTCGTCGCCGGCGGAACCACAGACAGACGAGCGATGCCCCTCACCGAAATCGCGGGCAGCCCCGCCGCAGCCCGCGCGGACGCCTGCCGCCGGCTGCACCACGCGGCCGCCCGGCTCGCCGCTCGACGAACAGAACAGCTCCGCAAGCCACCGTCATCGGATGAACCAGCCACCCCTGCACTCCCGCCCGCGATCCCCCGGATCCCCCACTCCGGCACAATCACGGGCGGGTCTTCGTGCCTGGCGGGGGCAGGGCTCGCAACCGCTGCCGCAGCACTCGCCCCGGCCTCAGACGCAGGCGTCGCCGTCCTCGCTGAGATCCGGACCATACACGGTCCAAGACCCCGCGATGGGCTCCCAGGATCACCGTCCTTGCTGGTCAGAAGGGTGTCTCGCCTGTACCGCCAGCAGACGAAGAACCTGCTGTTCCGCCAGAAGCGGTGAAGTCAGGCTACTTCCCATAGGCCAGCGTCCAGGGTCCGGGCAGCCTTGGTGATGCTGCCCGGCATCAGGTGCCGGTAGGTCCGGTACGTCTCCTCGATGGACTTGTGCCCCATCCACTCCGCCACTGGCCTGGCAGATGGACTTCGCCAAGGCGTCGCGCTTCGGTGCACCGGGCGGTGACTCCGGTCTCGGCGGACCGAACCCGAAGCCCGGCCAGGTCGTGGTCAACGAGCCGCTGGCCCGGTCCCTGGGTGTGGATCCCGGTGATCCGATCACGGTGTACCTGTTCGGGGCACCCCGGACGTACCGGGTCGAGCGCGTGGTGCCGGAGCGGGGCCTTGCCGGGGTGGGTCTGGGCGGCAGGCTGAACCGCGACGTGTTCCTGCCGCCGGAGGCCCTGGACTCCGCCGCCCGGGCCGCCGGAGCGGAGCCGCGCTCGGTCACCTTCGTGTCCAACCGCGGCGGCGTCGAGGGCGGCGACGCCCTGACGGACCGGGTGACGGCCGACATCCGGCAGGCACTGGGCCCGCTCGCCGAGCAGACGGCGATCGACACTCCGAAGCACACCGTCCTGCGGGATGCCAGACAAGCCGGAGACTCCCTCGGAGCCCTGTTCCTCATGATCGGCAGCTTCAGCATCATCGCGGGCGCCCTGCTGCTGGTGAACATCTTCGTGATGCTCGGCGAGGAGCGGAAGTCCCAGATGGGGATGGTGTGGGCCGTCGGTATGAAGCGCTCGCGTCTTGTCGGATCCTTTACACTCGAAGGGGCCACGTACGCGTTGCTGTCCGCGCTGCCGGGCGCGGCCATCGGGGTCGCCGTCGGCTGGGGCGTCGCCGTGGTGGCGGCGCAGATCTTCCAGGGCTGGTCGGTCGGTGGCAGCAGCATCCGCATCGCGTTCGCGATCACACCCACCAGCGTCCTCAACGGGCTGGCCATGGGCCTGCTCATCGCCTTCGCGGCGATCCTCGCGACCAGCGTCCGCATCAGCAGGTTCAACATCATCGCCGCGATCCGCGACCTCCCCGCCACGCCCGGACAAGGGCCGCGCCGCCGTCTACTCGCGGTCTCCACCGCCCTGGCCATCCTGTGCGCGTTCGTGGCCGTCCCGGCCGTGGCGCGCAGCCAGTCCGACGCGACGTACCTCATGCCGGCGCTCGTCCTCGCCTTCTCCGTTCCGGCACTGCTGCGCGTTCTCCCCCGTCACACGGTCACCACCCTGGTCGCCGGAGCCGTGCTCGCCTGGACGCTCCTGGCACCCGTCATACGCCCTCGGATCTTCGACACGCCGTCGATGTCCGTGTACGTCATCCAAGGCGCCCTGGCCGCCTTCTCCGCCGTGGTGCTCGTCAGCGACAACCAGAAGACACTGCTCCGCCCCGTACGACGACTCCTCCAGCGCCCGACGGAAGGCGGTCTCGCGGCGCGACTCGCGGTCGCGTACCCCTTGGCCAAGCGGTTCAGGACCGGCGCGACGCTGGTGATGTACACCCTGATCGTGTTCGTCCTCGTGCTCCTGACGGAGATCTCGGGCATCCTCCGCGCCGGTGTCGACGGCGTCGTCGCCGACGCCACCACCGGATACTCCCTGCGGCTCGACTACAACCCCGAGGTCGCGGGCGATCGCCTCGTCTCCGATCTGCGTGACGGCCCGTCGTCCGCCGGGATCTCCGCCGTGACACCCCTGCTCAACGCCATCGGGCGGGCCACCGATCCAGGTGGCCGCAGCCCTCGACCGCTGGACACCGCCGTCGTCGGCGTACCCGACGGGGCGATCACCGGCATCACGTTCCGCGAGCGGCTCCCCGGCCTGGCCGACGACCCCGCGGTGTGGCGGGCTCTCGCCTCCGACCCCCGCTACGTCGTTCTCGACGGCTTCTTCGGCAGCACCGGCGGCCCGGCCGGCGACTACTACGACCCCGGGGACACCCTCAGCCTGACGGATCCCCGGACGGGCCGCAGCGAACAGAAGGTCATCGCCGGCGTGCTCAGCAACGGGATGGTCTTCTACCCGGGTACCGGCGCCAGTTCGACCACCTACCCCGTGGTGATGAGCGAGCAGGCGACGCGCGAGCTGTTCGGCACCCAGGCACAGAACGCCTCCGCGCTGGTGAGAACCGGCCCCGGCACCGCACCCGACGCCCTGGCGACCCGACTGCAGGGCGAGCAGCTCTCGTCCAGCCTGGTCGCCACGCCCATCGAGTCGGACATCCGGCGCCAGTTCGACTCCAGCACCGCCTTCTTCCGCCTCATGCAGGGTTTCCTCGTGCTGGGCCTCGGCGTGGGCATCACCGGCCTCGGCGTGGTCATGGTCCGTGCCGTGCGCGAACGCCGACGCACCATCGGCATCCTGCGGGCCTCGGGTTCCGGGCGCGGACCGTCCAGCGGTCCTTCCTCTGGGAGAGCACCTTCGTCGCCGGGGAGGGAATCGTGCTCGGCTCGCTCCTCGGCGTGCTGACCACCTGGCTCATGTACAGCAACAGCGCCGCGTTCGAGGGCCTCGAAGGAGGATTCCCGGTCGAATGGGCCAGCATCTGCGGCCTGGCCGCGGCCACCTTCGTCGCCTCGCTCCTGGCCACGATCGGGCCGGCCCGGCGCGCGGCCGCCATCCGTCCGGCCCTCGCGGTCCGCGTCACCGAATGACGAGGGGCCAGGGCGGCTCGTCTCGCCCACCCCGGTGCTGAGGCACCGCCGTCACGAGATCCGCTTCCCGGCGCACCGCCTCCTCGTCACGCGTCGAGCTACCGGGCGATGTCGTCCGCCCAGGCGTCGATCGCCGCCCAGTCCCGGTGGTCCCCGTAGCGGCAACCGAGCAAACGGAACAACAAGGCACCCTTCCGATCGAGGTGCTCGCGCCGGATCACGCCCGAGAAACTCCGATGGTCCCGAGGGCGGACAAGCTCGACGAGAGCGGCGATGCGCGGCTGCACCATACGTTCGGCAAGCCGGCGCAACGGTCCCGGCAGGGCCGCGGCCATGCCGACGCTGAACATCCACGTCGGCTGATCGCCCAGGCGATCGGCGTTGTTCCTGGCGAAGCCTTCCGCCGCCGGCAGCCAGGCACCGTCGTGGACCGCGCTGCCCAGCACGAGCGCGTCGCCCGGCAAGGGCCCCTGCCCCTCGGAGGATGCGCGCAGCGCCTGGATCTCCACACGGTGTCCGTTCAGGCACAATCGCTCACCGATCCGGTCGGCGATCTCCTGCGTGGAGTGGTGCTCGGAGGCACAGAGGATCCGAACGGAGGCTATTGCGGCTCACCGCTCCGTGCCGGGAGACCGGTACCGGACGTGACCGGCGCTGCGCAGGGCGTCCCGTGCGTTGTGGCTGAACCTCGATGGACGGAGCGGCATCGGGTCTCCTCCTTCTCCTCCCCCACGCATGCCCTCGCTGGGGCGGAGAAGCATCGGGTGCCGCCCTCGGATCCCCCGAACAGCCGGGCACGACGACCGGTACAGCCCACTGTCGACGGTGAACGTGCGGCCTGGTGCGGGCCGGGCTCCACCGCGTGATCTTCGACGAACTCATAGTGCGGGGCGAGCTGAACGGGCCGCGGTGCGGGATCGATTCCGCCAGGCTGCGGGTCAGGACATCTGGGCTTCGCCGCTGCCACCACCGAAGGCGCCGTCATCGCGTCGCGCCGGCAGCCTCAGGGCGAAGCAGGTGTGGCCGGGTCGGCTGGTGACCGTCGCCCGGCCGTCGCGGGCACGGGTCACGGCGTCCACTACGGCGAGGCCGAGGGCCTTTCCTTCGGATCAGCGGGCGGACCAGATGAACGTTGATCCGCACCCCCGAGGCGGCGGACCGCTGGACCTGGCTGATCCTCGCGGCCTCCACCAACTGCGACCGGCCCGGACCGCTGGCCCCCCTGGGCGGGTGCGCCCGGACCCCGGTCCGGGCGCACCCGCCCATGCGTTGTCCTGGCCCGTGTCGCCCGACTACACCGAAGCCTCGGCCCCTGCGCTGGGGGCGAACCCGCTTCCCTGCTCGGCGAACACCTTGATCGCGGCGCCCATGAACTCCACCAGCCCGGGGTGGTAGGAATCGTGGAACGCCCTCATGGCCTCGTCCTCGGCGTAGAAGAGCGACATGCCGACGTACGCCTCCCTGGAGGGGGTGTAGAACCGGCAGACGATGTCGAAGTGCCTGCGGACGAGCTCCTGGATCTGCTGGTCTCCGGGTAGGGAGCCGCCGTCCAGGAAAGCCGTGATCTCCCGGTACAGGACGTCCCAGTCCTGGTGGACCCGCTCCCTGTCCACATGTTCCCAGTCATTGGTCTGGGCAAGGCTCCTCGCCTGCTCCTCGGCCAACGACCGGCGACACTCGTCCTCGTAACTGTTCCCCACGGCACCGGTTCCCGTCGTTTCGTCACCTCTCCGGTGGATCCCCGAGAGGCCGCCGACATGTCGACATCGACCGGCCGCCGATGATCAACTGCCGGTCCAGGCCGAACGGTGACACACGGGCACCAGGTCGGCAAACCATTTCCTGGACCCTCCGGCGCTCCCTCCCGGTCAACCGGCGGCGGAAAGGCGCAGCTCGAACGACGAGCCGTCGGAGCGGGACATCCAGCCGCTCGACCGCGCGGCCCGGATTCCCGCGGCGACCTCGCTCGGCAGGACGAGCTCGGCCGGCACCGAGTCCAGTTCCATGGCGACCGGTCGACCGGTCTCCACGACGAGTGCCGTCCCGGGGCAGACAGCTTCCTCGACCACGTAGCCCAACGTACCGAGGTGGTATTCGCAGCACCGGCGGTTCCTGCTCACCCGCCAGCGGTACTCGACGCCGTCGACGACGATGCGGCGGAAACCCTTCTTCGTCAGTTCCGCTCTCTGTCCCTCCGCGAACGGCCGACCGGTCGCCACATTGTCCCGTACCCCGACGCCGCCCGCTGGCCCGACGTGGTCCGAAAGAGAGGGCCTGGTTCGACTGCCGCTGACCTTCACTCTGGCGGACGACTGAAGGTCGCCGCCGTTCACGATGGTGGAGGGCGACCCGAACTTGCCTTGGCAACGGCTAGTGCTCTGACCGGGAAGGTTCACCGAGTTGAGGGTCTCCCGCTGTCCTGCACGGGGTCTTCTCGGTCGCCCAGGAGCGGAACATCGTGAGGGCCTCGGTGAGGTTGCCGGGGCCGCAAGCAACGTGGAAAACCTTGTCGGATGTCCATGCCGAGACCCAGTCGTGCGTGGTGCGTTCGACATCCTGACGCGGGTATTCGCGCTCTTCGAGGTCCGTTTCCTCTAGATCTATGCGAACTATCCAGCCTGGGTTGTCAAGCGTGTCGATCTTCACGCCCCACTCGTGCTCCCAGTCACCGTCGCACTGCTCCATATACCAGTCCTGCAGCCAGCCAAGGACATGTCCGGAATCGCTCATGACAGGGATGCTAAGCCTGGGGTTCGGAAGGTTTGGAGTCGGAGTGTCAGGCTGCGGTCGGTAGTGGTCTACCGCCCCAGCGGATGCCCCGTTCGCTGCGGATGCGTGCGCGTTCGCGTCGTTGGGCGGCCAGGACGTCGGGGTGGCGGGCGTTCTGGTTGCGCCAGCGCAGGTAGGCGTGCAGGGCCCGGGTCTGGACAGTGTGGTCCGGATGGTGGGAGTTGGCCAGGGTGAACTGCCGAAGCGGCCCGAAGTGGGCCTCGATGGGGTTGGCCCAGGACGCGTAGGTGGGTGTGAAGCACAGCTCGACCTTGTTCTTCGCCGCCCATCTGCGGATTCTCCAGTTCAGGTGGGCGGAGAGGTTGTCGAGGATCACGTAGATCGGGGCGCCGTCCGGGCGGGCGGCTCGGATCGTTCGCAGGGCGGCCCAGGTGTGATCGATGCCTTTGCGGCGCCGGTTGATCCCCCACAGCTTGTCGTCGCCGACGGAGTAGCAGCCGTGGAAGTAGGTGATGCCGTGGGTGCGGCGGAACGTAGCCGGCAGCCGGTCGGGGCGGTTTTGTTCAGCCCAGCAGGAGCCGGCGGTGGGGCGGATGCCCAGCGGCCCGAACTCATCGAAGGCGAACGTGCGGTCCGGCCGCTCGTTGACCGCGTACTCGATCCGGGCGAGCTTGGCGTCGAAGGCCGGGCCTGGGGATTCCTTCCAGGTCTTCGTCCGCTGGAAGGTGATCCCGCGGCGGGCGAGTAAGCACCGTAGGGTCTCGCGGCCGATGCGGACGGGCCTGGCGATGTTGCGGCGCAGGTGGTCGGCGAGTTTGCGGATCAACCAGCGGGTGAAGGGCTTGTCCAACATGGTCGGGCGGGTGGTGGCCGTCTGGATGACGAAGTCCTCGTCGTCACGGTTCAGCAGGCGGGGACGGCCTCCCGCCCACTGAGGGTTCAGGCATGCGAGCCCGATCTCATTGAAGCGGTGGATCACGTCGCGGACGGTGTCCTCGTCCGCCTGGACCAGACGCGCGATCACCGGGACAGTGCTGCCGCCGGCCGAGGCCAGCAGCATCATCGCCCGCCGGAACCGCACCGAGCTGGTACTGCCCCGCCGAACGATGTGCTGGAGCTTCTGTCCCTCCTGCTCCGTCAGCCTGCGGACCTTGACCGGTGGTGCCATCCCGCCTCCCCTGCTGGTTGGAAGCGACATCGCTTCCAACCAGCACAACGAGCAACCCGGTGAACCTATGCGGTCACAGCACTAGGTTCAGGAACCGTTCAGGACCTGCGCACACCGTGGATCACGATTCGTTTTCAGCGCGATGAGCGTGCTCCGGCCCGGGGTGGGCTACGCCTGGGACGAAGGGGTTGTCGTAGTCAAGTTCAATCTTGCCGAAGGCCGCGCCCTGAACCGGCGCCGAGTCGTTGTCGGCGATAATCAGCTGGATCTGGGAGCCGTGGGCCTCCGCAAGTGTTTGAAAGCGCTGGTAGGTTCGATGGCCCCGTGCCTGGTCGTCGAGGTTGCTGCCGGATGCCTTTCGCGGGGAATCGATGATCAGCATCGACGGCACTCGGACGTCGGAGTGCGTGATGCCGAATTCCAGCAGGGAGAGGCTGTATGCAACGTTGATGCAGGTCACGATGCCCCCGCCGTCGGCCTGAAGACTCTCGAAGGAGACGTTGTCGACTACGGGCAGGTACGAGGACGGGTCGATGGTCGCGGACTGGATCCACGGTGCGGGGCGCAGCTGGGAGATCATCGTGTTGAAGTCCCGGCTGAGGTCGCTCACGAGCGTCTGTCGCGCCGCGAGTTCGGCTGTGCGGGCTTTCCTTTCGGCCGTTGCGCTGGCCCGCTGCGCCTTGATGACCCGAACGTCGCGTTCGATGGCGTGTGCCCGCGACCAGGAGTCCCGTAGCTGGGTCACGGCGTCGATGGCCGCCCCGAGCGAAGCCGCGCGGGCACTGGCGTCTGCAATGGCGTCGAAGCGGGGCGCCACTAGGTCTCGCGTCTGAGCGTCGAGTTGGCGGCGCAGGCTGTGTGCGAGGAAGTCGGCCTGCTGGGCGCGCTGTTGCGCGGCCTCCAGGACACCGCTATCGGCGTCGAGTACGGCCTGGGCATCCTGGAGCTGAAGCTCCAGGGTCCTTCGGGTCTGGGCGACAGCAGCAGGATCGACATCCTGGTCGTGCGGGTCGTGTTGCAGGCACACCACGCAGTGGTCTTCAGGAACGGGCCGGGTGCTGAGGCGCTGCATACAACGAGGGCAGACAACGAAATCGAAGGGCGACAGCTTCTCAATGGCCGTGGTGGAGCGGTCGAGCCGCGACAGGTCGAGCTCGACCTGGGCGACGACCGCGGCCCGAGCTTCCACGAGCTCCTGCGCCGCTTGGACTTCCTGGGCTGCCTCGCGAGCGCTGTCCACTGCCGCACGCAGGTCTTGGCGAAGGACGGCGTCGGCTGCGGTGCTCTCCTCCAGTTCGTGTCGCAGGGAGGCCAGCGTGGCATCGGCTCGCTGCAGCATGTCTCGAAGGCTGGCGAGCTCGGCTCGCAGTTGGTCCTCGGTGCGGGGGTCGGTCGCACCGAGGAAGTTCTTGACAGCCTCGTACTCGTCGGTCTTCTTGCGGAGTTCTTCCTTGAGCTCGCCCAGCTTCCTGCTGAGTTCCAGCACGGTGCTGTCGGTGAGCGCGAACATCAGCTTGAACAGGGCGGTGCGTTTGGTGTTGAACCAGGTGTCGAGGTGTCCCACGACCTCACGGTCGATGTTGCGGGCTTCCCGATACACGTAGGCGAAGAGGTCGGTGAACTTCAGGTCCCGGGTGGTGGCTTTACCGTCCCGGCTGGACGGGATGGTCTCGCGGGGAAAGTCCAGGGCCGCCAGAAGATAGTCCGACAAGGGTGGCAGGTCGCCGTCTGCCTGTACGGCGAAGGTGTTGCGTGTGACCAGGGTTCCCGGGTCCAGAACGTCGACCTGCCCGGAGCGAGCGTCGTTCACGGTCCTTTTGAGGATCACGTGCTGCTCTCCGATGACGACCTCAGCCTGGGCCGAAAGGACGTGATCGCGGACAGCCGGGGTCAATACGGCTTTGCCACCCACCACGTGTTTCAACAGCATCAGGAGGCTGGACTTGCCGGTGCCGCTGGGGCCGCTGACGACGGTGGCCGGCCCGTCGAAACGGTAGGTCTTCTCGGTGTCGGCGGTGGTGACGGTGAGGGACCGAAATCGAAGGTGAACTGCCATTTCAGATCTCCGTCCGCCAGGGCCTGTCGACCGCGTCCGGCAGGCGGTTATAGATGAGGGTCTTCAGCGTCGTTCCCGACTTGTTGAAATGCTTCTTGAGGAGAGCGATGCGCTTCGCCACCACGACCCATTCGTCCGTTTCGCTGAGCATTGCCGCTGCGACCGCGCCGGATGCGGTGATGCGGAACTCGGCCCGGTCTGTCGCGCCGTATGCGATCAGGTCGCGTGCGGCCAGGGACCCCAGGACGGTGTAGTAGCGGTGGTCCCAGGGGCCGTACTTGTAGCGGGTCATCCGGCTCTCGACGGACAGGCGCTCAGCGGAGGTGGGTTCGGCTCCGGCGGGCCACGCGACGCCGTCCTCGACCAGGAGCCGCTCAAGCATGACCGGGTAGCGCAGCAGGAAGTCGAGCTTGGCGAGCTTCGTGAGACCGTCCAAACCTCTTTTCGGTCCGGTGAAACGGTCGATCAGCAGCAGCACACGGGCCTCGTGGTAATGCGCCTCCTGCTGCTCCTGTCTACGGGCCCGCTCCCTGAGGCGCGTGGTCGCCACCAGACGATCCCCGGCGCTTGTCACGACGCCTCCTCCTCAGAGGGGTCGAACACGTCGGAGAAGTAGAAGTCGCAGTCGTCACAGAGCTGGTAGGCCAGACCCCGCAGATGCCGGCCATTGACGGGAAACGGGAGCCCGACACCAAGTTCATCTGGTGCCAGGTGTCGTGCCATCAGCTGGTTCATGCGCCGCCCGTAGGGTGCGCCGTCCGGCGCCTCGTCTTCCGCCTGCTCGCGACAGGCGAAGACCGCGTCCAGGACCTCCAAGCTCGCATTGGCGAGCTCTGTGGTGTCTCCTGCCAGGCCAGACCGGTGCTGGGACCAGGCGACATACCAGGCCGATCGCAGGCGTTCGGCGTGGGCGGCCTCGTCCGCCGGAATCCGACCACGGGCCATTTTCTTGCGCAGGTTGCCCCCGCCCGGGGCAACGATCGGCAGTTGACCGCGGGCGAAGGTGGGCACGACGGAGCGGCTGGAGACGAAGGTGTCGAGGACCGTGGCCTTGGTGAGCCGGCGCCGCGCGATGCGCTGCTGGATCTGCACACTGTACAAAACCCTCGTTGGGTCGGCGATATAGACAGCAAGCTGTCCACGGTCGCTCTCGTCACGGTTCGACTGCTCGATACGCTCGATCAATGCGCGATAGGTTGCCTCGACATCCACGTGATCCCGCTGCAGGGTAGCGATCGCAGGAATGAGAAGGCGCTGGAGATTGACGTCAGTGATGTGCCGACGGGACGGAAGTTCATCGTCGATGTGCAGCACGCCGAAGAAGAGCTTGACGGAGTCGGTGAAGCCGTCCGGGATGGCGATGTCGGCGAGCCTGGAAACCTGCGGGACTTCGGGAATGGTGGCGTAGGGGTGCTTCCAACGAATCTTCAAGAAGTACTGGGCGACCGCAGTGACCATGTCGTCCACCCCAAATGTGATACGCGGGTCGGCACCGCACATCGCCTTCAGGGTTGTAGCGCCACCCTTGCCTGTTGTGAGGCCTGCGTTCGTGGCAAGTCGCAGTCGGACGTTGCTCAGGCCATCGCACGCCCGCCAGCGGTCGAAAAGGTGCGCCAGCCCTCCATCCTTGCAAAGATCCGCCACGTTCCAGGGATTGCGCCGCTTTCCCCGGTGCTTCACGGATACGAGTTCGACCGAACCGTCCGCGTACGAGACGACGAAGTCCTCGTGCCACTCGCAGACCACTGCTTCGACGGAATCCTGCGTGAGCAGCGCCACGCAGATCTGGGCCGCGACCTCCGCCTGATAGCGGTAGTTGCCCAGGGTGTCCGCCCCACTGTCCTCCTGAGGGGCAACGCGGAAGATCGGGTGCACGAACCCTTCATCGGACTCTGCATCCTCTGTTGCTTCAGCCTCAGCTGTCATCGCATCCCCCCACCCCGCCATTGGAGGCACGACCTCAGGGCCAACGGCGGAAGATCACCACACTTACCACAGCGCCCACGCACTCCGTAACCGGTCGATCACATTCGAGGTCTCCGAGAATCAGGTCTGCTTCGGCTCGGCAGGCGCCGGGCTACGGAACTGCCGACTCCGCCTGGACACCAAGCGCGTCATCGCCGAGGGCGACAGGGTCGTCACCCACTGCCACCTCATCCTCGAACCCGACAAGCCCGGCCGCACCCTGGCCGACTTCTTCCTCCTGGAGAACGGCAGGATCGTCGAGCGCTGGGACGTCATTCAGGACGTTCCGGAGACTGCCGCCGACTACGTCGGCATGTTCTGAACGACGATCCGCACAAGCAGTCGTCCCGCCCTCCGGACCGGCTCAGGTGGTGCGCCGACAATCCCTCAGCGGTGCCGAACGTCCCGCATCGGCTGCCAGACCGTAGCGACCGGGAGTACCACCTATGGGGTGCACTGCTTTGCCCCTCAGATCACCTCAGCAAAGCCGTCGCGTACAGCCACGATCTCCCTGAAGACGGCGCATCCCGCCGCTCCGCCCCCTGCCTGCAACGGCAGCAGCGAGACTCAGCACCTGACTGTGGGTCAGGTAAGTCAGCAAAAGGTCAGCATCGATCCGAATGAACCCTGACACACATGACTTGAGACGAGACTCGACACGCTTCCTCGCGAGCCCAGTGGACCCCCGCCCCTCGACCACAGGACCGGCAGCGGATCGGGGGTCCCGGCATCGCGGGCGCGAGGAGGAGCACGGCCCGCCCGCTCACACGTTTGTCCAGGTCAGCGTACTCGTCCGCGCGGCTTGAGCGGGGTGGCGGGCAGTTCCGGGGCGGTCAGGCGGGCACCGTCGTAGCCGTGCACCTCGCCGAACCGCGAGCCCTTCTCCCAGTCCTCTCGCGCCTGTACGATCTCGTCACCGGATCGGCCGACGAAGTTCCGCCACATAGCACGGGATTGCCGTTTCATCCCGGCTCAGGGGCTTGATCGACCATCCGGGGTCGGCAAAAGGTCAGCAAGACGCCCGGGGGTCAACCAGCATGGCCACCACCTCGGCGGCCCCGGGCCGGGGTGAGCCTGCTCGGTTCCAGCGGTCGGCCCCAAGGCCGGCGAATGTCCTCGGCAAGCGGCCCGGCGAGCCGCAGGTGGGCGTGCGCGGCTGCCTGTTCATCCCACCCGGAGAGCCGTGGCGCGACCCCTTCATAGAGTCCTTCAACGGTCGCCTGCGCGACGAATGCCTCAACGTCCACCTGTTCTGGTCCCTGACCCACGCCAGGGTCACCATCGGCGACTGGAAGGAGGAGGACGACCACGACCGGCCGCGCTCATCGCTGGGCCACCGAACCCCGGGTGCCTATGCTGCGATCCGCGCTAATCGGCTCTCACGCGTCTGGTGTCGTGCGCCCACATCGCGATCTCGACGCGGTTGCGTGCGTCGAGCTTGGTCATCAACGATGCGACGTGGGTCTTGACCGTGCTCAGGCTGACGAAGAGCTCGGTGGCGATCTCGGCGTTGGTGCGGCCTCGTGCCACCAGCGCGAGCACCTCCTCCTCGCGCTCGGTGAGCGGGTTGCTCGGCTGGACCGGTACCACCGGCGCCTGGCCTGCGAAGGTCGCCAGCAGCCGGCGGGTGACGTCGGGGGCGATCAGCGCGTCCCCGTTGGCCGCCGCGTGGATGGCCTGCACGAGGAGCTCCGGCCCGGCGTTCTTGAGCAGGAAGCCGCGGGCGCCGGCGCGCAGGGCGCCGAGGACGTACTCATCGAGGTCGAAGGTGGTGATCACGACGACCGCCATCGGGTCCGTCACGTCTGGCCCGGCCAGGCGCCGCGTCACCTCGATGCCGTCGAGCCCGGGCATCCGGATGTCGACGAGGAGGACATCGGGACGCAGCCGGGTCGCCAGGTCGAGCGCTGCGAGCCCGTCTGCCGCCTCCCCCACGACCTCGAGGTCGTGTTGCGCGCCGAGGATCATCACCAGCCCGGTCCGGACCAAGTCCTGGTCGTCGGCTACGACAACACGGATGCTCATGCCAACGCCGCCACCGGCAGCACGGCCTCAACCACCCAGCCGCCCTCGGGCCCCGGCCCCGCGGAGAGCGATCCGCCGAGGAGCTGGGCGCGTTCGGCCATGCCCAGCAGGCCGAACCCGGGCTCCGGGGCCGGCCCCGGCTCGGTCCGTCCATCGTCGCTGACACGCAGCCTGACGGCGTCGCCCTCCCGGCGTACGTCGATCGCGACGCGGGTCGCGCTCCGGGCGTGCCGTACGGCGTTGGTCAGCGACTCCTGCGCGAGCCGGTAGAGCGCGGCGTCCACGGGTCGTGCCAGCCGGGCGAACGAACCGTCCAGCGAGACCTCGACGGTGGGCGTCGCGTCGGCGCGCGCCAGAGCAGGCAGGTCCGCGACACCCGGCTGCGGTGCGTAGGCGACGGTTTCCTCCTCACGCAGCACCCGCACCATGGACCTCATCTCCGCCAGGGTTCGCGATGCTTCGGACTCGATCGCGGCCAGGACCTCGGCAGCCTTCTCGGGCTGGACGCCTGCGACCACGCCACCGGCCTGTGCCTGCACCGCGATGGCCGAGACGTGGTGGGCCACGGTGTCGTGCAGCTCTCGCGCCAGCGCCACCCGCTCCTGATTGCGGATCTCGTGCTGTTGGCGATGCCAGAGGTCCGCGCGGTAGCGGAACACCACCGCGAGGGCGACGACCAACAGCAAGAGGACGCTCCCGCCGAAAATGTCGTCCCAGCCCGCGGAGGAGGCGTACATCCCCAGCACGACGACGAGCGTCACGAACGCCGTCCCCGAGACGATCTCCCGTCCCGAGCCCCACCGCACCAGGGAGTAGAGCAGGATCAGGGCGGCCGACATGGAGTAGAGGCCGAGGTCCCCGGCGTGCGCGGTCAGCTGCAGGACCGAGAGCAGCCCGGCGACGCCCCACCCGACCAGGACGGCCGTCAGGGGGCGGCCCCGCCGCCAGAGCAGGGCAGGCACCAGCGCCAGGGCGAGCACCGTCACGAGTGGTCGCCAGGCCAAGCCCGGCCGAACGATGCCCTCGACCAAGGCGGCGGCCGTGAACACGCCCACCAGCAGCCGGTCCGGACGACCGACGGGTGGGGCGTCAGCAGGCCGCGGCTCATGCCAGACGGAGCGCCGGAAAGTGACCACGGCTCCAGCCTAGGCATCGTCGCGCCTCGGCGTATCCGCCGAAAGAACGAGAGAGAGACCATGCCATCGGCCAGGCGAACCGAAGCCCCCGGGCCGAGGCGCCCGCCGCCGGGCTCGGCGATCGTGGACCTACCGATCCTCACCGCAACGACGGAGCCCACGATGAGAACACGACAACCCACCACCGCCACACTGGAAGACCAGCGGATCCCGCTGAGGGCCAAGCTCGCCGCGACGTGGACAGCCTTCATGTTCCTCTACGCCTACGTGGACGTTCTCAACTTCTTCACGCCCGGCGTCGTCAAAGACATCCTCGACGGCAAGGTCTTCGAGTTCGACCTCTCCCAGACCTTTTCGACCACGGCGCTGGCCCTCGTGGCCATCCCAATCTTCATGGTCGTCCTGTCGACGACGCTGCCCGCCCGGGCGAACCGCATCACGAACCTCGTCGTGGCCTCGCTCTACGTCCCCGTCACGGCGTTCAACGCGGTGGGCGCGTCCTGGCTGTACTTCTACGGCCTTGGCATCGCACTGGAACTGATCCTTCTCGCCCTCATCGTGCGGTACGCCTGGACCTGGCCCCGTACCGTCGGCGACCACGGCGACCAGCCCTGACCGTGAAACCGTTCGCGCCCAGCCACAAGCGTCAAATCCCCGCCTGCAACGACAGCACCCGGAACCGCATGTTGATTATGCGCCAGAAAAGGCCGGCAAAGGCTCCCTACGGACGTGGAAGAACGGCTGCGTGGCAAGGGGAACGCCTTCCAGCGGCTGGACGACATGGCGGCCCTCTTCGTCTCGGTCGGCTTTCCTGACGTACGAAGTTCGGTCGAGCCGTCCGCCTGGCAGCGACTGCTCCGGACCCGGCGGCGCGTCATGTGTTCCCCCACAACGACGGTGTCGTCGACGAGAGACATCCGCTCCGAGCACCTGCTTCCAGAGTTTCCGTCAGCCACCGGCTCGTGATCTCGGAAGCCGACTGCAGAGAGGCGGTCGGCGATGCCGCCGCACTGTGTCGAGCGCTCGTGGAGATCGGGCTCCGGTAGGCCCGGCCCTCTCTCGGGTAGCGACTCTCGTCACCAGGAAGGCCACCGCGAACGTGCTTCCGCTCAGGGGAGGAGCCGGCCACCGCAACCGCCGAGCAGACCGGCAAGGGCGACTCCGACCCGAAGAGCGAGGACCGCGGCCATGGTGGCCGGGACCGTGAGGAGGGCGGAGAGGTCGAGTTCATCCGGTGCCTCGACGAGGCCGAGCACAGGGACGCTCAGGGCCTCGGCGCGGGACGGGGCCGCCGCCCGCCCGCGCGGGCGGGCGGCGGCCCCGGTCGGCGCGCGGCGGTGATCAGTCGGGGAGCCGGTCCATGATCCAGGTGCACAGCTCCTCGGTGACGGCCGTGTGCGCGGTGGTGGTGGACGAGCAGAGGAAGTCGTCCAGTTCGCTCTCGTCCGGGCTCAGTTGGTCGATGTTCGCGTACAGGTCGTCCTGCTTGTCGATGTCGCGGACCGAGACCGCGCTGACCGAGGGGACGAAGCACACGTCCTCGTGCCGCAGGTCCACCGTGCCGCCGAGCTTCTCCATCGTGTCGGCGAGGATCCTGTAGGTGTGCAGGGTTCCGCCGGGCGCGCCGTCCACTTCCGGGAAGCCGTCGGTCGTGATGGTCTTGTCGGCCTTGGGGAACCGGCGGTTGAGGTAGGCGGCCGTCACGTCGTCGCCCTGGGCCTGGGTGTAGAAGGTGGTGCCCGGGTAGATCCCGTCGATCCGCAGCGCGACCTCACCGGGCTTCACGTCCGGCAGACCGATGCCGTCGGCGCGGCCGTTCGCCACACCGATCAGCCGCGGGATCCGCGGCCACCCGCCGAGCCGCTCCAGGGCGGCCAGGAACTCCGTGCGCTCCGGGGCGACGCCGGTCTTGCCGGTGTCCTTGTCGTAGTGCTGCCACAGCATCTGGCGCGCGGCCGGGCTGTTCATCTGTCGTGCGAAGTCGTTCGGGAACGGGATGAAGTGGGAGAACGCCTGCACGCCGACCGGAATGGAGGCGCCGCGGTGCGGGCTGTCGTAGGAGAAGTACAGCCCGGTCCGGTGGTCCATGCGCTGGATCTCCAGGCGGGCGAGCGCGTAGCGGGTGACGATGCCGCCCATGCTGAAGCCGCCGACGGCCAGGCGGGCGTCGCCGTGCTGCTCGGCGATGGTCCGCATGATGGCGGCCTCGGCCGCCTGCGCGTTGTCGAGGATCGACGCGCTGCGCTCGTCGAAGCCCAGCAGGATCACGTCCCTGCCGCGCCGGCGAAGCTCGCTGACGAACGGGAAGGCGCCGTTCTCCAGCCCGTGGTAGAGGACGTCGAGCTTGCTCCGGCCGAGGTTGAAGCCGTCGGCCATGATCACGGGCCGTACGAGGCCGCCGTTGCTGCCCTCACCGCGGAAGACCCAGGCGAAGCCGTTGGGCAGGATCCATTCCTCGTGCTCCGGCACCGCGATCGTCCCGGCGGGTTCGGCGAGCAGTGGATCGGCGAGAGTGAACGAACCGACGTTGGGCTCGGCCGTCTCGGACATGCTCATCCTCCTGATGTGTGTGGTGGGTCGGACGACGCCATCATGGGGGATGATTCGGGCGAATCACTCCTTGGAGTTGCGGAGTTCACCACATCTGGTGGAGCACGGAGAGGAAGCGTTTGACGCGCGCCGCACGTGCCATTGTCCTGTTCTCGTCGCTGGTGAGGCCGTCGTCTCGGACGAGGTTCTTGGGGTTGGCGACGGCGAGGGCGACGGCGAGGCCGGCGGCCTTGGCGGGGCTGAAGCGGTCGATGGCCTTCATTCAGCCGGGCGGCCGGCTCGTACGACCTTCCCTGGAACGGTCCTTCCACTGTTTGACGCCCAGGAGCAGGAAGAGGACGCCGAGAGCGAGTCTGCGCCACAGGGTCGGGGTCACGCCCCCCGGCGGCGCGCTCGGCGGCTCCCTCGCCGACGTCGGCATCGACGACGACTTCATCGGAAGCGTCCGGGGCGAGGTGAGCCGGGCACCTCCGCCCTCTTCCTCCTCACCTCCGACGCCGTCCTCGACCGCGTCCACGAGGCCCTCCCGGCCGGCAACGCAGAACTGATCCGCAGCAACCTCTCCAAGGACGACGAGGAGCACGCCCAGAACCAGTGTTCCCGCAGGTCAGAGGGCATGGAAGGCCTCAGGTGCCGGGTGATCCCCGAGTTTATGGCGCGGGTTCGATTCCCGTCATCCGCTCTTCTTACGAAGCCCCGGGTCAGCGACCTGGGGCTTCGTCGTCGTCCGGGGCGGTGCCGGCCTACGGGCCCGCGGGATGGGGGAGTTCGGCGAGGAGGATCTCGGTGGCCTGGGTGACGTTGTCGGCGCGGACCGCGCGGGCCATGGCCGTGCGGGCGGCCTCGGGCGTCGTGTTCGGCGGGACGACCATGAGGGCGAAGTGGTCGTTGTCGCCCCGGGTGATCAGGACGGTGTCGTCGCCGACGGGGAAGGAGTCGAGGTGTACGACCCGGCCGTCGACGATGAGGCGGGCCGGAATGCCGTTCCAGGCGGAGGCATCCAGGCCGACCCGGGTGACGGGGCCGAGGTGCTCGATCAGGGCGGTGACCAGCGGCGGGACCTCCTGCTCGACGTCACGCGAGCGTGGCCACCACGCGCCGTCGAGGATGCTCTGCCGGGACCCCGTGGTCTCCAGTCGGAGCAGGGCGGTGCCGGGGCCGACGGACCGGTGGACCTCGTCCGGCAGGAGGCGCGGAGGTGTGGGGCCGTGAGGGGAAATGCCTGCGTCGGTCATGATCGGTCCGCCCGTCCACGGGGTGCTTCGCCGCCGTCCCTCGGTGGCGGCGGGCGCCGGGCCGACGGGCGGGGCGGCGGCCCCGTTCTTTCACCGTACTCCGGCAGGGCGCGCGGACGCGCCGCTCCCGGTGCGGAGCCGTTCGGCACCGGCCTCGTCGGACGTACGGTGGACGTACCGGGACGCGTCCATCCCGCTCGGGTCGTTCGCGGACGCGTCCCCCGGTGCGGAAAGGACGGTGCCGCCTTGGACCGCAACGAACCAGAAGCCCTGCCTCCGCCGGGCCACGCGGAGATCCGCGTCGTGGCCGCCACCCCGGACACCGCCCGCAGGGTGGCCGAGGTCCTCCGCCGCTGCTTCGCCGGCGAGGAGCAGCGCAGTTATCCCGCCCCGGGCGGAGGCACCCGTCTCCACCTCACCGTCGACACCGCCCACCCCGCCGAACCGGCCCGGTCCTGGCTGTCCACCAGCAGGCCCCCGAGCGGCACCGGGCCCCACGCCGAGGAACCCTGACCGGCCCTCCGCCCGGCGGGCACGCGTGGCGGCTCCCGCCGCTGCGGCGCATCCTGGAAGCCGCACCGCGGTGCCGTCGGGCCCGGGCGCACGACGGCCCCGGACCAGGCCGCTGGCCCGTCGGCCGCTTGGAGGCTCCGGATGACCCTCGGACGCCATGAGGACCGGGGCCACGAGCGCTCGGAGAGCTTCGGAGAGATGCTGCTGGGCGGGCTCCTGGACCACGCCCACGCGCTGCCGCCCGACCGGGTGGGGCCGGCCCTCGCCGACGCGGTCGCCCAGATCGACGGCCGGGGGACGCAGATCCTGCTCCAGGACTACAGGCAGCAGAAGCTGGCCCCCTCGCCGGAGAAGGGCTGGAAGACGGCGAGCCCCTGCCCATCGACGGTTCGGCGGCCGGCCGGTGCTTCCTCACCGCACGGCCGGTCGAGGTTCCGTCGGCCGACGGAACGCGGGTGCACGTGCCGCTGCTGGACGGCGGCGACCAGGCCGGTGTCCTGGCCGTCACCCCGGACACGATCGACGACGACGACCGCCGTATCCTGCGCAGGCTCGCCGGCGTGCTCGCCGGCCTCCTGCAGACCAAGAACGACTACACCGACCTCTTCTCCCGCACCCGCCGCGGAGATCCAGTGGTCGCTCCTGCCGCCGCCGGCCATGTCGATGCCGCGCGTGGCGGTCGCCGGAGTCCTGGAACCCGCCTACGACGTGGCCGGCGACAGCTTCGACTACGCCCTGAACGGCGACGTCCTCCACCTCGCCATGATCGACGCCATGGTCACGGCCTGGACGCCGCGACCATGGCGACCGTCGCCATCGGCGCGTACCGGCACGCCCGCCGCACCGGCGTCGAGCTCTCCGAGATCCACCTCTTCATGGACCGGGCCGTCGCCGAACAGTTCGCCCCCGACCACTTCGTCACCGCGCAGATGCTGCGGCTCGACACCGGCACCGGCCGCCTCCAGTGGGTCAACGCCGGACGCCCCGCCCCCGTGCTGATCCGCGACCACCGCGTCGTACGCCGCCTGAACAGCCCCACCACCCTGCCCGTCGGCTTCGGCGGAGACCAGCCGCAGGTCAGCGAGGCGGCACTCGCGCCCGGGGGCCGGATCCTCTGCTTCACCGACGGCCTGATCGAGGAACACGAGAACGGGCGAGAGGAGTTCGGCGAGGAGCAGCTGATCGACCGGGTCCACCGACTGGACCGAACCGACCGGGGCGTACGGGCCGTGGCACGCGACCTGTCCCACATACTCCGGCGGGCCCGCGGCGGGGTCACCACCGACGACGCGACGCTCGTCCTCGGCGAGTGGCGCGGACGGGGGTGACGGGGACCCGGCGCGTCCGGCTCCGCCGCGGAGTACGTTGAAGGTACCGGGAGCACCTCGTACACCCGCCGCCACGCGGACGTCGTTCCCGGCGATCACTAGTACTGCAACGGTCTTTGACCTGATGGTTGGGCAGTTTCTGGTGGTGTGTGGCCGCGTCGTTGGTAGTGGCTGAGACGAGCTTGGTATTGGCGTCGGCGTCGCCAGGTCGACCAGTGCAGGACATGGTCGACCGAGGCCGGCCGGCGGTGGGTGAGGTGGTGGATCAGCCGTCTGAGCTCGGGAAGGCTGAGGGGGACGAGGCCGGAGGATCCGTTTCTGCTTTGTCGGCGTCGAGTTCGCGGGCCCGCAGGGCGGTGAGGCAGGCGTGGGCGGCCATGGCCAGGGTGATGTGGCGGTGCCAGCCGGGGTAGCGGCGGACCTGGTAGTCGTCCAGGCCGCATTCCTGCTTCGCGCTCTGGAAGCACTCCTCGACCGCCCACCGGGCCCCGGCGACACAGATCAGCTGGTCAAGTGTGGTGTCGGCGGGGCAGTAGGCGATGTAGTAGGAGATCTCCTGGGGCCGGCTCACGCTGCGGCGGGCGATCACCCAGTGCCGCCGGTCCTCCCGGTGCCAGGGCCGGACCTCGACCCTGGCCCAGTCGAACACCCGCGGCCCGTGGGCCCCGTTCCCGCAGGATCGGCGCTTCCACTTCTGCCTCGGCAGCTCGTGGAACAGGTCGTGGACGGGATGATCGATGGCCCAGCGGGTCACGACGGTGTCGTGGCGGGTGGTGGCCATGACGTGGAAGACGTCCGCCCGTTCCAGCTCGGTCCGCCAGCTCTTGGAATAGCCATAGCCGGCGTCCGCGGTGACCCACCGGAACGGAATCTTTTCCTCGATCGCCCGGCGGACCATGGCCCGGGCGATGGCGACCTTGGTCTCGAAAACGACCGTGTCGCCGATGCCGGCCCGCCGGCAGCGTTCGCGGTCGTCGGTCCAGGACGCCGGCAGGTAGAGACGCCGGTCGATCAGGGTGCGGCCGCGGCCGGCGGCATAGGCGAGGAACACGCCGACCTGGCAGTTCTCCGTCCGGCCCGCGGTTCCGGAGTACTGGCGCTGGACCCCGGCCGACCGGATCCCCTTCTTCAGGAAGCCGGTGTCGTCCACGATCAGCACCGCCTGCGGGTTGCCGAGATGCTCGACGACGTACTCGCGGACATCGTCCAGGACCTCGTCCGCGTCCCAGTCGATCCGGTTCAGCAGCCGGTGGATCCGGTCCGGGCCCGCATGCCCGGCCTCCTCGGCAAGCGTCCAGCCGTTCTTCCGCTCGAGTGGAGCGACCAGGCCCCGCATATACGCCAGCGCCGACTCACGCGGCTCCGACCTGGCAAAACGGTGCACGAACCGCTCATGCAGAGCCCTCAGTTCACCCGCCCCCGACCGGGCATCAGCAAGTTCCCCACCCATGAACACACCAACGAATGACCTGGCCACCAGTCACGGCAAACACCGTTGCAGTACTAGAGATCGTCTTCAAAGGGGTCAGATCCAGAGCAGGATTGAGGCGATGGTGACGGCAGCCTGGTAGGACTCGCGGGTTTTGTCGTAGCGGGTGGCCAAGCCGCGCCATTGCTTCAACCGGTTGAAGCAGCGTTCGACTACGTTGCGGAGGCGGTAGATCCGCCGGTCGAAAGCGGGTGGCCGGCCGCCGTGCGAGCCCCGGTTGAGGCGCCCGAGGGCCTGGTCGACGCGTTCGGGGATCGTGTGGGTGATGCCGCGTCGTCGCAGGTAGCGGCGGATCTTCCGGGAGCTGTAGCCCTTGTCGGCGATGACGTGGTCGGGCCGGGTGCGCGGACGGCCCGGCCCGTTGCGGGGAACGCGGATCGACTCCAGGACGGCTTCGAACCGGGTGCAGTCGTTCGCGTTGCCGCCCGAGAGGACGAAGCCGAGCGGGCGCCCTCGCCCGTCGCAGGCCAGGTGGAGCTTGGTGCTCAGTCCGCCACGGGATCGGCCGAGGGCGTGATCACCCGCTTCGTCCCCGTCTCGTGCCCCCTTTTGCCGCCGGTGGCGTGCTGGTGGGCCCGCACGATCGTGGAGTCGACCGAGACCAGCCAGTCGAGGTCCCCGGCCGTGTCCTTCTCCGCCTGGACCTGCCGCAGTACCCGGGAGAACGTGCCGTCCAGGGCCCACCTGCGGAACCGGGTGTACAGGGTCTGCCAGGAGCCGTACCGCTCGGGCACGTCCCGCCAGGCCGAGCCGGTCCGTAGCTTCCACACGATCCCGTTCAGCACCAACCGGTCGTCCGTGCGGGGCCGGCCCGCGGTCCCCGAACTCGGCAGGAACCGTGACAGCACAGCCCACTCGGCATCCGAGAGCTCATGACGACGCACCATGGCCGACATGATCTCTCATCACTTGATCAGCTTTGAAGACACCCCCTAGCCCGTGGCCGCAGAACTCGGCTTCCAGAAGGACCACGTCCTGGCCGCGCTCGGCCGGCCGCAGCGCGGTCGACATCCCGTTGATGCCACCGCCGATGACGGCGACCTGGCAGTCGAGGTCATCGGCGAGGTCGGGCTCCAAGTCCGCGGGCGGGTCGCCCCAGCCGGTGAAGGTGGCTTACTCGACGTGGTCAGTGGCTGAGGGCATGGCTGGCCTCCCGGGTGCTGATGCGCTCGTTGTGCTCGTGCAGCGCGCGGTAGGCGAACAGGTAGGTGAACAGCTGCAGGCCCCACACCGTGAGGGCCATCGAGTAGAACAGCGGGCGATTCTCGAGCGGATCGACGGAGTTCGGGAACGGGAAGAAGTCGTACGAGAGAGCGATCCCGGTCGACGCCACGCTGACCAGCAGGGTGGCGACCGCGACCTTGGTCGCCCCGATGTCCCACAGCCGCTTGGTGACGTACACGAGGAAGACGAGAGTCAGCAGGTTCACGACGAGGTAGATCGTCGCCGGACCGGTGTAAAGGATGTGGTGGCCCGAGTCGTCCACGTGGTCCTGGAACTTCGGCTGCCCCAGGTAGAGACCTGCGCCGATGCCGAGGACGAAGATGGCGATGTCGACCGCCATGCTCGACTTGTGGCGGTGGGTCACGGCCAGGAACCCGACGACGAGCAGCAGGGTGACGCCGACCGAGCGCGAGAAGGCGTCGAGGAAGAAGGCGGCGGAGTACTGCAGGCTGGCCGCGCCGGCTTCCTTGTCCTCGGGGAAGCGGAGCGCCCAGACCAGGAAGTTCACGCCTGAGGTGGCAATGATGAACCACTCGATGCCGAGCAGGTAGTTGCGGTACCGCTTGATGAACTTCCAGCCGGCCCAGTAGCCGGCGACGATCATGATCACGTCGCCGACCAAGAACGCCAGTGAATAGATGTCGTCCCTCATGTCTCTCTTCTTTCCTTCAGGTGATCGGTGTTGTTCGGTCCGGCTCGTGCCGCTTCCGGCTACGACCCGATGGCGGCAGCACGCCGTCCCGACCGGGCACGGGAGACGAGCACGGTCACGACGACCAGGAGCGCGAGCACTCCGGAGATCCAGTAGCCGGTGCCGTAGAGGCCCTCGGCCGCAACCTCGAGGCTGGTTCCGGGCACCGGTACCAGGGACGCGCTCAGGTCGGCGCTGACCAGCGCCGTACCGAAGGCGAAGCCCACGGCCAGGAACGTGCCGGCAACCCCGGTCGCCATCCCCGCCTTCTCGGCCGGAACCGCCAGCTGCACCAGGGTGAAACCGGCCGCGAAGCCCATGCTGCAGCCGAGGCCGACGATGGCCGCGCCCACGAGGTAGTGCCACTGCTGGTCGTGGGCGAGGGCGAGCCAGGCAAGTCCGGCGGCGCTGATGATCGCTCCGATCACGAAGACCGGAACTGCTCGGCCGTTGTTGACGGGGCGGTCGACGATGGCTCCGCCGACGACGAACGTCACCGCGAAGGGCACCATCAGCCAACCAGTGTCCAGCGCGCTGAGGCCGAGGCCGTAAGCGTCCGCGGGACGCAGTGCGTCCGGGATGATCTGGGCGTAGGTGCTGACCAGGAGGAGGAAGGCCGAGTTCACCGTCGCGAACAAGGCGATGCAGATGCACGAGGCCGTGACGAGGGGCGCCTTCATCATCGCGACGTCGAAGACCGCCGTGGGCGACCTGCGCTCGACGCTCACCCAGGCGATCCCGCCGGCGACGCCGAGCGCCAACGGGACCAGCGCGGCGTTGCCCCACACGAGGCCCTGGGTCAGCGTCAAGAGGATCGCCGCGACCCAGGCGATCATCCACACCGTGCCGACGACGCCGATGCGGCCGGTCCGGACGACGGGCGGGGCGTGCGGGATCAACAGGTACGACGCGAGTGTGGTGGCAGCGCCGACCGCGGTGAGGATGACGAAGAAGCTCCGCAGGGACAGGCTCTGCACGATCAGGCCGCCGCCGATCATGCCGGCGACGATGCCGAGGCCGGTGCCGATGACCAGGACCGCGACCGCGACGGTGATGCCGCCGTCCCCCAGGCCACGTCTCAGGAATCCCAGGGGGAGCACCTGCGCCGCTCCGCCGAAGCCCATGAGGATGCAGCCGGCGAGAAGGGTCGGGTAGCTGTCCCCCAGGGCCGGCACGAGGGCGCCGACGGTCAGGAAGGTCGCCGCCGCGACGTTGGCGTTCCGGTCACCATGCAGGTCGGCCAGACGGGGCAGCAGGATGAAGCCCGCTCCGCCACCGAGGGTCAGTGCCGTGTAGAGCCACGTCGTCTCGGCGACGGTCGCGAGCCCGTACTGCGCCTGGATGACCGGCAGCAGCGGCGGGAGGATGAAGATCACCGCGTTGGTCAGTACGACCAGGAGCGACCCGATTCCGATCAGCGCTGCCCTGCTCGCGTTGGTCCCCGCTCCCGAGAGGGCGCCCCGGCTCCGCTCGTGCGTCTCTGTCATGAGGTTTCTCCGTTCCGGATCCGACGGGGATCCGTGTCCCGCAGATCGAGTCATGCGATCGGCTCATGACGGTACGCATTTCTTAATCATACGTTCAAGATGCGTGTTCAAAATGAATGACTAATTTCAAGAAGCGTCCACTACCGTCGACGCGGGGCGCGCAGCGAACCCTCCAGCCGGCGAGGCCGCCCTGCTACGCTCGTCTTGACTTAATCAAGCACCTAACTTCTGGGTGCTCCTCTGAACAGGAGTCGTCATGGCACGCATCTCCCTCGCCGACCGGCGGCGAGACCTCATCGCAGCAGCGATCGAGGTGATCGCGACCCATGGGATCGACGGTGCGACGACGCGGCGGATCACCGACCAGGCCAAGGCCAACGTCGCGATGGTGCACTACTGCTACGACTCCAAGGAGGCGCTCTTCTCCGACGTCTTCGCGCACGTCGCCACGACGTACGGCGACATCGTCAAGCAGAGCGATCCGCACTCCACGCTCGCGGAGTCCGCCCGTCAGATCCTTCGCGGCCTGATGACCCACTACCTCGACTCACCCAACTTCGCCGCCGCGACCTTCGAGCTGGTCATGTGGGCGCGACGCCAGCACGAGGACCGCGGCATTGCGGTCTTCGATGAGGCTGTGGCCTCGACCAGAACGGCGCTGCAGGAGGCGGCCGCCGAAGATCCCGTCGATCCGGACACGCTCGACGAGATGGTCTACGTCCTCGGCACCCTGGCCGACGGGTTCGCCGTCAACTGGCTGACCTACGGCGACAGGGCCAGGGCGGAGGCCCAGATCGAGCTGACGCTGTCGGTCTTCGACACGTGGCTCGCCGGGTGCCGCGTGCCCCAGCGCGCCGGCAGCTGACCCAGCCGCGATCCCTCCCGCCCACGTCGCCGGCGGCACGCAGGCGGGAGGGCTCCCGTGTCACAGCGGCAGGTCAGGCGAGTCGACACCCACCACCCGGTCGCCGCAGAAGACGCGCACGGCCTCGTCCGGACCGTGGCCGCCGAGGCCGGCCGGCCCCCAGAAGCTCTGCGCGGAGCCGGCGCCCAGGTCGGCCACCTTCGCGCCGTTGACACGCACCTCGCCCGCCGTGATGCGGGAGCCTATGTCGATCGCGCGGTCGGTGTCCCGGCCGAACACGTACGCGTCCAGGCCCGAGGGGGCGGCGTTCGCGATGCGGAGCGCCTCGTCGGTGGTGTCCGCGGCGTGCAGGGAGACCAGCGGGCCGAAGAGCTCGGCGGTGGCCTTGGCCGGGTCGGCACCGACCGCGACCGTCGGGGACATGAAGAAGCCGCCCAGCCCCGGCAGCTGCGCAGGCTGGTGAACGGTGGCTCCCAGCTCCCGCAGTCCGTCCACGCGGCTCCGCAGGGTGGCGAAGTGGGGAGCGTTGGAGATCGGCCCGACCTCGGTTCCCTCGTCGAGACTGTGACCGACGACCAACTTCGAGATCCGCTCGGTGAGGGCCTCGGCAAGGGGTTCCACGAGCGCGCGGGGTGCGAGGACCTTGCCCGGTCCCTCGCACCACTGGCCGTTGAGCTTCGTCATGCCCTCGAGGATGCCGTCGGCGGTGACGTCGAGATCGGCATCGTCGAGCACGATCACGGGGTTGTTGCCGCCGAGCTCGAGCTGGAGCACCTTGAAGTCCTCCGCTGCGGACCGCGCGATGGCACGCCCCGCCTCCGGTCCGCCCGTGAAGGAGACGACCTTGACACGTGGGTCCGAGGTCAGTCGCGCACCGACGTCGCCGGTCCCGTGCACGAGCTGCAGCGCACCGCGCGGCAGGCCCGCCTCGACGAAGCACTCGGCGACGATCTGGGCGCTGCCGGGCGCATGCTCGGACGGCTTGAGGATGACGGGGCAGCCGGCCGCCATTGCGCTCACGACCTTGGCTGCCGGGATGAAGCTCGGCCCGTTCCACGGCGTGAGGATCGCGGCCGGACCCCAGGGCACCTTGTGCAGGCGTACGTCGCGCGCGTCGGCCTCCAGGGCGGTGATGCGCGGGGTGCTGAGCAGGTCGGCTGCGGCAGCCCGGATGCGGAACGGCAGGAACGACGCCACCGTGCGCGTGGTGCTGATCGGCGTACCGCTCGTCATCGCGTCGGTGCGCGCGATCTCCTCGGTGCGGGTCTCGATGATCGCCGCGACACGCTCGAGGACCTCGGCCCGCTCGCGTCGCTCCTCTTCGCCCCAGGCCCGACCCTCGTACGCACGCTCGGCGTGCTGGAGAGCGCGTTCGAGGTCGTCGGGCGTCGTCGTGACGAGTCGGTGGAGCGGCTCGCGGGTGTTGGGGTCGACGTTCCACGCGTCGTCGACCGTCACGCAGTCGCTCCACGCGTCGGCGATGTAGTTCACCGGCTGGGGCATCGGGATGTCGTAGCTGGTCATCAGGCTCACCTCTGCGGTTGGTTGGTCAGGAGTCGAGGTCGACGACGATGCGGGTGACATCGCCCGCCTTCATCGCCTCGAAGCCTTCGTTGATCTCGGCGAATGGGATGACCCGGGTGACCATCTCGTCGAGCAGCAGGCGACCCTGCTGGTAGAGCCGGGCGAACTGGGTGATGTCCTCCCGTGCCTGCCCCGATCCCATGTACGAGCCGATGAGCCGCTTCTCCTGGAAGAAGAAGTCGAGGGCCGGGACGCTGATCTCGGTGCCCATGGGCGCGATGCCGACCAGGCACGCGGTGCCGGTCGGACGCACGAGCGCCAGGGCGGTCTGCGCGGTCCGTGCCGAACCGACCGCCTCGAAGGCGTAGTCGACGCCGTCACCCAGCAGCCGGTGGAGCTCCTCCACCGTGTCACCGTCACCGCCGTTGATCACGTGCGTGGCGCCGTACGTACGTGCCGCCTTCAGCCGCAGGTCGTCGAGGTCGATGGCCACGATGGCGGAGGCCCCGGCGAGCCGGGCGCCCTGGATGATCGCGGAGCCCACGCCCCCGCAGCCGACCACCGCCACGGTGCTGCCGGGGCGCACCTGCGCGCCGCGGAACACCGCGCCGACGCCGGTGACGATGCAGCACGACAGCAGGCACCCCACGTGCAGGGGTACGTCGTCGGGGAGCCTCACCAGCGCGTTTTCGCGCATGAGGACGTGCCGCGAGAAGGCGCCGATGGAGCCGAGGCGCTCGATCGCCTGACCATCCGTGGTCTGGAACGCCGGCCGCTGCCGACGGCGTACGTCGTCCAGCCGCAGGCACTGGGTCGCGTGGCCGGCCTCGCAGTTCCGGCAGCGGCCGCAGGAAGGGGTGAGGGCACCGGTGACGCGGTCGCCCGGCCGGAGCGAGGTCACGCCCGACCCGACCGACTCGACCACGCCGGCGACCTCGTGACCGAGGACGACCGGGAGGTCGATGGGCACGCTGCCCGTCATGTAGTGGAGGTCGCTGTGGCACAGGCCGACGTTCATGACCGAGACCCGGACTTCGTGCGGCTCCGGATCGTCGACCCGGATGGTGGCAAGCTCCAGGGGCTCGTTGACGGCGGTCAACACCGCTGCGGTGGTCTCGATCATGATGTCGTCTCCTTGGTCGTCCAGAAGCCAGCGACGCCGGCGGTGAGCAGGCCGCTCTTCCACGACTCCCACGCGGCCACGTCCTCACGGGCGAACGCGTCCTCGATCTCCTCGAGTCGGGGCCGCAGCAGCGCGAGGTGGACGGCCGTGGTGCCGCCCTCCGGCGTCCACGCGTGGACCGTCTCGATGGCCCGGTCGATCAGCTGGTCAGGTTCGACGAGCTCATCGAGGAGCCCGATTCGCAGCGCCTCGTCGGCACCGATGCGCGGGGACCCGAGGACCATGCGCATGGCGTGGTTACGGACGAGCCGGCCGATCAGCAGGCTGGAGGCGTTGGAGATCGTGATGCCGCGGGAGTTCTCGGGCTGGTAGTACTCCGTCGCAGGCGTGCCGATGCGGGCGTCACAGCACAGCGTGATCTCGGAGGCACCTCCGACGGCGAGGCCGTTCACGGCGGCGATCACCGGGACCCGCGTCTCCAGGATCGCCCGGGTGATGTCGTGGAAGCTCTCGAAGGCCTGCTTGAACTGCTCGTCGGTGGCGGGAACGGCGCTGAGGTCCTCACCCGCGGAGAACGCGCGTCCCTTGCCGGTCAGCACGATTCCGCGCACGGGCTCCCCGGTGCCGAGTTCGCGCACGAGCGCCGCCAGCCGGAGCCGAGTGGTCACGTCGAGGGCGTTGAGTTTCTCGGGACGGTCGAGGGTGAGCACGGCGACACCGCGCATGATGTCGACAGTGAGACGATCCGTGCCGCTGGTGGGGGATGACATGGTCTAGCTCCTTCGTCGACGGACGTCGTGGGTGATGCCGGGCGCGGCCGCGGCGCGCGCCTTGAGGGCGGGCTTCGAGACGCGCTCGGACGGGGTGCGGGGGAAGTCCGTGACGAACTCGACGTACCGGGGCACCTTGAAGCGGGCCAGCTCGGCGCCCGCCTTCCCGACGATGCTCTCGGCGGTCTCCCGGCCGGCCGGTACGCCGGGCGCGAGCTGGAGGAACGCCTTGACCTCCTCGCCGAGCGTCTCATCGGGCTCGGCCACGACGGCCGCACCGACCACGCGCTCGTCGCGCTCGAGTGCTGCCTCGACCTCGACGCATGCGACGTTCTCGCCGCCGCGGCGAACCATGTCCTTGATCCGCCCGACCAGCTGGATCCCGCCGTCGGTACGCCGGACCGCCAGGTCGCCCGTGTGCAGCCAGCCGTCGCGGAGCACGTCGGCCGTGGCATCGGGGCGGTTCCAGTAGCCGCGCATCAACGGGACGCCCTTCACGACGAGCTCGCCCGGCTCGCCGTCCGGTACGTCGGTGCCGTCGGGGGCCAGGACGCGGACCTGCTTGGTCGCCACCGGCCGGCCGAGGCTGCCGCTGCCCACGACCGTCGTGTCGTCGAACGGGGTGAAGAGGTCGATCCCGGTCTCGGTCATGCCGTAGACCTCGCGCCACGGCGCACCCCAGCGCTCCTCGAGCTCGGCGTGCAGGCCGACCGGGATGCCGGAGCAGAACACCATGCGAAGGTCGTTCTCCCGGTCCTCGGCAGCGGGCGGCTGCTTGAAGAGCAACGTCGGCATGGAGCCGAGGACGTAGAAGAAGGTCACGCCGTGGCGGCGCACGTCGGCCATGAAGGTCGACGCCGAGAAGCGTGGCAGGACCACGAGTGGCGCACCGGCAGTCAGAGCGAGGGCGACGTTCCACTGCGGGTCCATGTAGGAGAAGGGCTGCGAGGTGAGCAGCACATCCTCGTCTCCGACTCCAGTCGCCGCGGCGCAGAGCCGGCCGAGCCGGACCCAGTAGTCCTGCGTGAGCATGCAGGCCTTGGGGAAGCCGGTCGTTCCGGAGGTGTACTGGAGGTTGGCGAGGGACTCCCCCGTGACCGCCACGACCGGGGCGGTCACGGGGAAGGGCTCCGAGCCGTCGTCGGCGATGTCGATGACGCGAACGCCGGCCAGCTCGTCGCTGTCGGCCAGGACGTCCGCGACCAGGCCCGCTCGCTCGGCGTCGGTGACGACGAGGCGTGCCCCGGAGTCACGCAGGACGAACTCGAGATCGCCTCGCTGGTAGGACGAGTTCACCGGTACGACGACAGCGCCGGCCTTCAGCGCGGCCAGCCAGAAGACCGGCCACTGGACGACGTTCGGGAGCATGATCGCCACGCGGTCGCCGGCCTCGATGCCGTCGACGTCGATCAGACGACGCGCGAGCCGGGAGGTCCAGACGTCGATCTCGGCGAAGGTCCACGAGCGCTCGCCGAAGCGCAGGAACTCACGTTCAGCCGCATCCTCGGCGCGCTGCGCCAGCAGAGCTGTCAAGGTCGTGATCGACGGGGATTCGGCTGCCTGGTCAGGCTTCACTGCCGGGGTCACGGTGTGCACCTCTCGATCTCGATGTGGCTGCGCTCCGCCAGATGCGTCGAGGCGGCCTGCACGAGCCAGGTCAGCGCCGGATCGGCGCTGACCATCCACTCCGGGTGCCACTGGACGCCCAGCACGGGCGATCCGGGCAGCTCGACTGCCTCGACCACGCCGTCGCTCGTCCGTCCGGTGACGACCAGGCCCGAGCCACAGCGGTCGACGGCCTGGTGGTGCCAGGAGTTGGTCGTCATCTGCTCGCCGAACAGATCCCACGCGAGCGAGCCGTCGGCGAACGTCACCACGTGGTCGGTTGCGCCGTCACTGGGCGCCGTCTCGGCGGACAAGTGGCTCACCGTGCCGGCCGGGAGGTCGGGGATGAGCGTGCCGCCCAGTGCGACGTTGAGCACCTGCAGTCCTCGGCAGACGCCGAGCACGGGGATGCCGCGCTCGAGTGCGGCCCGGACCAACGCGATCTCGTACGCGTCCCGGTCGACGTCGTGCACCGACGGGTTCGCCCGGGGGTCGAGGTCGCCGACGACGGATGTGTCGCCACCCCAGCACGCCGGATGCACGTCCTGGCCGCCGCTGATCACGACACCGGAGAGCCAGTCGCAGGCCGCTTCGGCCTCGGCGTCGAACGAGAGCTGGACCGGCAGTCCGCCGACTGCGGCGATCCGGGTCGCGAAGTCTGCGAGGGCCGTGTCCACGCACCGGTCGCCGTACCGCGGGTCGGCGGCGTGGAGCAGGGACAACCGGAATCGCCGGCCGGTGACACCGATCAAGGGCTTCTTCACCACTGCCTCCTGACCCGAGCTCACGGGAGCTCGAAGTAGCGGGTGGACTCCCACTGGGAGAGCTCGGCAAAGGGGTCGCCGCCCTTGGTGTGGAACTCCATCCACTCCCAGCGCCGCGAGGCGACCCAGAAGTCGACGAACTCGTCGCCGAGGTACTCCCGCAGCAACGGGTCCGCGGCCAGGGCGGCGCCCGCCTTCGACATCGTGTCGGGAATCCGCTTCACGATGCCGTCGTCGGGCATGCACCAGGCCATGTCGGTGACCTGCGCCGGCGGCTCGATCTGCCGCTCGGTGCCGGCCAGCACACCGGCCAGCACCGCCGCGAGCGCGAAGTAGGGGTTCACGTCGGACCCGGGCAGCCGGTACTCGAGACGGGAGTACTTCGGGTGGCCGGTGATGGCGCGAACGGCGGCCGTCTTGTTGTTGACGCCCCAGCTCACGGTCGTCGGCGGGCCCGTGAGGTCCACCAGTCGGCGGTACGACGTGATCTGTGGCAGCACGATCGAGGTCGCGCCCTCCATCGTGGCGAGCAGGCCACCGACCGCGTGCTCCATGAGCTCCGAGGGACCGTCGTCGGCGAAGAACTGGTTCACCCCGTCGCGCTGCAGCGAGATGTTGATGTGGGCACCCTGGCCGAAACCGGCGGTCGGCTTGGCCATGAACGAGACGGTGTGGCCCTGCTGGAAGGCCACCTCCCGCATGACCTGGCGGGTCCGTGCCCAGCCGTCGCAGAGCGTCACGGGATCGGTGGGCGCAAGGTTCAGCTCGGTCTGGCCCGGGGCCGCCTCGTCCGTCCACGCCTCCCAGCTGATGCCCACGCTGTCGAGCCGGTCGACGACGGCTTCCATGTACTCGACCCAGTCGCTGGACCTCGCCACGTGGTACGTCGCGCCGGCGCTGCCGCCGAGTGGCGTCAGGTCGCGGTAACCGACCTTGCGTGCTTCCTGGACCGACTCCTCGAAGAGCGTCGCCTCGATCTCGACGGCGGCCGTCGCGGTGTAGCCGTGGTCCGCGAGTCGCGCGACGAGCCGGCGGACCAGGTTTCGCGGGCAGATCGGGACCGGTCTGCCGTCCTTGAGCCAGTAGTCGCCGATGACGGAGTCAAGGCCCGGCTTCCACTCCACCAGCGTCGCCATGTCCGGCACCATGTGGATGTCGTAGATGTTGCCGCGCCAGTCGGGGAAGGCGTCTCCGAGGACGATCTCGTTGCTGAGGTCGATCGCGAAGAGGATGTCGGCGAACGCGAAGCCGGACTCCTTGCCCGCGTCGAACTTCGCCAGGGTCACGTTCTTACCGAGAAGGCTGCCCTCGTGATTGGTCGCCTCGAGGCGGACCCGGCGGGCGGACTGCGGGTGGTCAGACATCGAAACGAACCTTCCAGGAAGCGGCCGTCATGACCGACAGCTGCGACAACGAGCCCTTGACCTGCACACCTGCGGCAAGGGAGGCGAGGAAGTCATCCGCACCGGAGAAAACACCGGCCAGGAGGTCAGCCGGTCCGACGATGAGGTACTCGCTCTCGCCGACACCGAAGCGAGCGCGCTCCGCGCCGTCGGGGCCATGCGCGTCGACAACCAGCACATCCGGGATGCCCCGGATCCCCCGGGCCACCTCCCAGAACCGCTGGCCCGCCGCTCGCCAGTGCGGCAGCGGCGGCGTCAGTGCCATCAGGGCGTTCGCGCCCAGCCCAGAGTCACCCTCAGGACCCTCCACCGCCGAGAAGCGGGCGTTCAGGTCGACGACGACGGTCGCATCGGGCTCGACGAGCACCCCGCTCTCCACCTCGATGGCACCTTCGCGGAAGGAGATGGTGGCGGCCTGGGGTGTGTCGTGGGAGCGGACGGCCACGACGCCGGTGGTGCGTGCCAGGACCTCCGGGACGTGGCCGCAGAGGGCCGCATCGCGCAGCGTGCGCCCGATGAGCCGGACCAGCGGGCTCGCGTCGTCCTCGACCACGACCCGTGTCTCGGACTGCCGCACACGCGGTGTGTCCATCGTTGTGCTGTCCGTCATTCCTTGACCCTCCGGCTCCAGCAAGCAACTTAATCATCTGCTTCAAATGGCTGATTAGGATAGTGAGGGCTCGGACGGGCGTCGTCAACCACTTGACGGCCAGACCCCGCCTGCAGATATTTAGTCATCCGACGTAAACAGATGCTTAACTTGTGGGGAGCCCGAGACATGGAGCACGACAAGCCGACCGAGGTCGCTGACATCGTCATCATCGGCGCCGGGCTCTCCGGCATCGGTGCCGCGAAGTACCTGACGGCCGACTTTCCCGACAAGCGGATCCTCCTGCTCGAGGGCCGCGACGCGGTCGGGGGCACCTGGGACCTGTTCAAGTACCCCGGCATCCGGTCCGACGACTCCGTGCACACCTACGGCTACGAGTTCAAGCCGTGGCTGCACAAGGAGGCGATTGCCGACGGCTCGTTGATCCGCGACTACATGGTCGAGACCGTCAAGGAGTTCGGACTCGACAAGATCCTGCGGCTGCGTCACCGGGTCACCGCCGCCGACTGGTCCAGCGAGACGGCGCAGTGGTCGCTGCAGGTCACCGTGACCGACGAGGCGGGCAACGAAGCGCGCAAGACCATTCGGACCGGATTCGTCTTCAGCAGCACCGGCTACTACCGCTACGACGAGGGCTACGAGCCCCACTTCAAGTGTCGCGACGACTTCCAGGGCGACATCCTCCACCCGCAGCACTGGCCCGAGGACTACGACTACAGCGGCAAGCGCGTGGTCATCGTCGGCAGCGGCGCGACCGCCGTGACGATGCTCCCCGCGATGCTGACGGGCGAGGGCGCGGCAGCCCACGTCACCATGCTCCAGCGCACCCCGAGCTACGTCGCGTCGATCCCCAGGGTGGACCAGCTCGCCCAGCGGCTCATGAAGCTCTTCGGCGTCAAGCGCGGGTACGCCGCCACGCGGTTCAAGAACATCTGGTCCGACCACCTCATCGTGACCGTGCTCTGCAGGTTCCCGAACTTCGGGCGCAACCTGCTGCGCAAGTGGACGGCCAAGCAGCTGCCGGCAGGGTTCGACGTGGACACCCACTTCGCGCCGCCCTACAGCCCCTGGGACCAGCGCCTGTGCGCCACCCCTGACGGCGAGTTCTTCACGGCGATCCGTGAGGGGAACGCCGACGTGGTGACCGACCGGATCGAGCGGTTCACCAGCGAGGGCATCCTGCTGACGTCAGGTCGGACGCTCGAGGCCGACGTCATCGTCACCGCGACCGGCCTCGTCATGCAGATGCTGGGCGGCATCCAGCCCACCGTCGACGGCGTCCCGGTCAAGATGTCAGATGCGGTGCTGTACCGCGGTGCCCTGATCTCCGGCGTGCCCAACTGGGCCATGATGCTCGGCTACACCAAGGCGACCTGGACCCTGCGAGTGAGCAACGTGAGCCGCCTCGCCGCGGCCGTGATCCGCGAGATGGACAGCAAGGGCTACGACACGGCCGTGCCCGTTCCGCCTGAAGGAATGCCCACGCAGGCGCTCTTCGATCTCTCGTCCGGCTACATGCAGCGCGCGAAGGACGAACTGCCGCACCAGGGCAGGGCGTTGCCGTGGCAGATGCACACGACCTTCGTGCGGGACAACCGACTCTTCAAGGGACGACTGATCCACGAGGACATCCGCTTCTCGACCCGGGCCGGCACCCCGGCGCGGGTCACGAGCGTGGAAGCAGCGTCATGAGCGCGGCGCGTTTCACCGTGGCGCAGCGGATGCAGCGGGCCTTCCTGATCGCCCTGAGCCGCCTGCCGGCGGGGGTCCAGCGGCTGCTTGCACGACCCCCGGTCAACAGCGCCGGCGAGAGCATGGCGCCGGACCTGGCCCTGCTGATGAAGCTCGTCGAGTCCGGTCCGGACTTCAGCGACATGTCGGCCGTGGAAGCCCGCGCGACGACCGAGCGCGATCTGGCGCTCTTCGCCGCACGGATCCAGCCCTGTGCCGTCGAGGAGGAGATCGAGATCGGAGACGGCCTGCCGGCCACGCGCTACAGCTCCGGCACACGCGCTCGCGGCGTCGTCCTCTTCTTCCACGGGGGTGGGTTCGTCATCGGCAGCCGGGCCAGCTACACCGCCCCGGCGCGGATGCTCGCGCACGGCACGGGCGCCGACGTCCTGTCGGTCGAGTACCGGCTCGCCCCCGAGCACCCCTTCCCAGCAGCGCACGACGACGCGCTCGCCGCTTGGCGGTACGTCGTCGACCACGCCGCAGACTGGGGCGTCGACCCGCAGCGCATCGTCGTCGCCGGCGAGAGCGCCGGTGGCAACATCACCGCGGTCCTGTGCCAGCAGCTGCGCGACGAGGCGGTGCAGCCGATGCTCCAGGTCCTCATCCAGCCCGTGACCGACCTCGTGGAGCACCGCCCCTCGCAGGACGAGTTCGCCGGATCGCCCGCGCTGTCGGCCAAGCAGATCGCCTGGTTCGTCGAGAACTACCTGCCGGCCGGCACCAACCCTGCGGATCCACGTGTCTCGCCCTTCAGGGCGACCTCGCTGGCCGGCTTGCCTCCCGCGATCGTCAACCTCGCCGGCTTCGACCCGCTCCACGACGACGGCCTCGCCTACGCGAACGCCCTCCTCCAGGCAGGGGTCCCCGCCGAGGTCACCCGCGAGGGAGGACAGGTCCACGGCTACCTCTCCTACACCGCGATCAGCCCGAGCTGTCGGCAGGCGACCGAGCGCCTCGTCGCCTCCGTCTCCACAGCACTCGACCGTACGACCCCCTCTGTCCCGAAGGCGAGCTGACAACCATGACCAGAGCAGAGAAAGTCCGCGAGGAGACCCACGAGGTCGTCGTCATCGGCGCCGGCATCGCGGGACTCATGGCCGCGACCACGCTCGCCGACCGCGACGTCGTCGTCCTCGAGGCGAGTGACCGCGCCGGCGGACGCGTCGACACCGTCCGCAAGGGCGACTACTGGATCAACGTCGGCACGCAGTTCACCGAGGGCACCGGCCCCCTGATCGACGCGCTCCACCGCCACCAGGTCCCGCTCGGGACGCTCGAGGGCAAGTCCGTCGCGCTGTCGCTCGACGGCAAGCAGGTCGACACCTCGAACCCGTTCAGTCTGATGTTCCGGTCGAAGATGACCTGGCGCGACCGCTTCGGCCTCGCGGCCGTCGGCACACGGATCCTCGCGAACGTGCCCTTCCTCGAGATGAACCCCGAAAACCGGTGGGCGAAGCGGGTCCGCGCGAAGCTCGACGACCGGCGAGCGGACTTCGTGCTGCGCGGCGTGAAGTCGGAGCTCGCACGCGAGATGGTCCGCTCCTGGTCGGGCCAGTGGATGGGCTGTGAGCCGGAGGAGACCGCCGCCACGCAGTTCGTGTTCTCGATGGGCATCCTGCTGACCGACCCCGAGAAGGTCCCCAACCTGACCCTGCCCCGGGGTGGCAACCAGACCCTCACGGACATCCTGGCCGAGGACCTCGGCGACCGGATCCGGCTCAGCTCCCCGGTCCGCACGGTCGAGTGGACCGCAGAGGGCGTCGTCGTGGACTTCGAAGATGCGAACGGACCGGCGCGGATCCGGGCCGGCCGCGCGATCGTCGCCGTGCCTGCGGACGTCGCGGTGAAGATCCTGCCGGACCTGCCCCCGGAGTACCGGAGCGCCTTCGAGGCCATCCGCTATGGGCGGTACGTCGTGGTGGGGTTCTTCACCCACGAGGAGGGGCCACAGCAGTGGGACGACTTCCTCGCCGTCTCCACGCCGGAGCTGTCGTTCCAGGCGGTCTTCAACCACGCCGCTGCCATGCGCCGTGACGGCGTGCGCGAGCCCGGCGGCGCACTCGCCTGCTTTGCGGGCGGCGCCGAGGCCGACAAGCTCTTCGAGCTCAGCGACGAGGAGATCGTCGCTCGGTTCACCGCCGACCTCCTCCAGCTCTATCCGGAGCTGCAGGGGAAGCTCGAGCCGGGCATCCTCCGCCGTCACCCGCGGGTGGTGCCGTTCTGGGCTCCCGGCGGCCGGGCCTCGCTGGCCACGCTCCGCGAGAACATCGGACCCGTCCACTTCGCCGGCGACTACCAGCTGGACGTCCCCTCACTCGCCGACGCCGCTGCATCTGGTGAGCGGGCCGCCCTCGAGGTGCTGTCGAGCCTGGCTGGCGCCAGTTCCTCCAACCAGCGCTGATCACATCCGTCACGCGGGGAGCCTGGGCCGGCTTCGACAGGTCCTGGTCTCGGTGCCGATGCCGAGGGCGTCCGCCGGGCGCCTGGCCTGGACCGGCGTCGGCCATCTGACCACGACCGCCACCTGGGGCGCCTACCCCAGCCACACCCTCGACGACGTGCAGAGCGGCATCGACGTCGTGCACAACGCCCTCCTGCTGGACGGGCCGGGACGCACGGTCGTACGAGGTCCGTTCCGCCCCTCGCCCCGGTCGGTGGTGCACAGGGAGATGGTCATGTCCCCCAAGCCCCCGTGGTTCGTCACCAACCGCACCGCGGACACCACGGGCCGGCTTCTCACCGACTTCGCCGCCACACCCCGCTGGTCCGCGCTGCCGAGGATCTTCGCCTCCGCGCCGCGCGGCTGACCACCTCTGCCGGGTTCCCCACCCGACCCCTCCCTGGAGACCACCCATGCTCAATCTGGCTGTACTGCTGGAACACACCGCACGCGAACTACCCGATCGCGACGCCGTGGTGCTGGGCGACACGCGGCTGTCGTACGCACAGGTCGACGCCGAGGCGAACCGGGTCGCGGCGGCGCTCGCGGCGCGCGGCGTCGGCCCCGGTGACCGGGTCGCCCTGAGCTGCCCCAACCTGCCCTACTTCCCCATCGCGTACTACGGCATCCTCAAGGCCGGGGCGACGGTCGTACCGCTGAACGTCCTGCTCACCGAACGGGAGATCGCCTACCACCTGCAGGACTCCGGTGCGAAGGCGTACCTCTGCTTCGAGGGCACGGCCCAGCTGCCGATGGCGAAGGCGGGTCTCGCGGCATACGAGTCCACACCGACCTGCGAGCACTTCGTCCTCCTCACCGCCGCCCCCTCCGGCGAGGCGCAGCCGACCGGTGTACCGACGCTGGAGGACTTCACCCGCGACCTGCCCGCCACGTTCGACACGGTGCAGACCCGCGAGAGCGACACCGCGGTCGTGCTCTACACCAGCGGTACGACGGGCAGACCCAAGGGCGCGGAGCTGACCCACAGCAACATGGTGCAGAACGCGCTGCTGGCGAACCGTCTGTTCGGGACAGCACCGCATGACGTCCACCTGCTCGCCCTGCCCCTGTTCCACTCCTTCGGCCAGACGGTCCAGCTCAACGCGGGATTCGCCACCGGCGCCACCATGGTGCTGATGCCACGCTTCGACGCCGCGTCGGCCCTGGAGCTCCTGCAGGGCGAGCACGTCACCTTCTTCGCCGGGGTGCCGACGATGTACTGGGCCCTGCTGACGTTCGAGGACACGGACCGGTTCGACCTGGCCGGCATCGCAGCCAACCTGCGGATCAGCGTCTCTGGAGGATCAGCCCTGCCGGTGGAGGTGCTGAAGGCATTCGAGGAACGCTTCAATGTGCCCATCCTCGAGGGCTACGGCCTGTCCGAGACCAGCCCCGTCGCCACATTCAACCGCGTCGACCGCCCCCGCAAACCCGGCTCGATCGGACTTCCGGTGTGGGGCGTGGAGGTCAGGGTCACCCGCCGCGACGGCACCCAGGCCGACGCCGACGAACCCGGCGAGATCCACATCCGGGGCCACAACGTCATGAAGGGCTACCTCGACCGCCCCGAAGCGACGGCGGAGGCGATCGATCCGCACGGCTGGTTTCGCACCGGCGACATCGGCAGGCGCGACGCCGACGGCTACCTCTACATCGTCGACCGCACCAAGGACCTCATCATCCGGGGCGGCTTCAACGTCTACCCCCGCGAGGTCGAAGAGGTGCTGCTCACCCACCCGGACATCAGCCTCGCCGCCGTCGTCGGCGTCCCCCACCCCAGCCACGGCGAGGAGGTCAAGGCCTTCGTCATCCGCAAGCCCGGAGCCACGGTCACTGAGGAGGACATCGTGGCCTGGTGCCGGCAGAACATGGCGGGCCACAAATACCCCCGGCTCGTCGAATTCCGGGAAGCCCTGCCCATGACGGCGACCGGCAAGATCCTCAAGCGGGAACTCGTCCCGCCACCGTCCGACTGACCCGCACCGGTCCGCTTACAGCCCGGACCCCTGCGGCGGGCCTTCCTCGGATCGGCACGGATGGAGAACGGCGCGAGAGCCCCGGCCCGGACTTGAGTTCTAGTACTGCAACGGTGCTTGCCATGACTGATGGCCAGGTTGGTCGTTGGTGTGGTCATGGGTGGGGACCTTGCTGATGTCAGGTGGTGGACGGGCGAACTGGAAGCTGTGCATGGGCGGTTCATGCACCGTTTCAGCAGGTCGGAGCCCCGGGAGTCCGCACTGGCTTATATGCGGGGCCTGATCGCTCCGCTGCAGCGGAAGAACCGATGGACGCTGGCGGAGGAAGCCGGCCACGCAGGCCCGGACCGCCTCCACCGGATGCTGAACCGGATCGAGTGGGATGCGGAGGAGGTCCTGGACGACGTGCGCGAATACGTCGTCGAGCACCTCAGCGACCCGGATGCGGTGCTGATCGTGGACGACACCGGCTTTTTGAAGAAGGGGATACGCGTTCGGCCGGGGTCCAGCGCCAGTACTCCGGCACGGCCGGGCGGACGGAGAACTGCCAGATCGGGGTCTTCCTCGTCTATGCAACGAACCGCGGGCGGACGCTGATCGACCGGCGTCTGTATCTGCCCGCCTCCTGGACCGACGACCGCGAAAGGTGCCGCCGGGCCGGCATCGGCGACGAGGTTGCCTTCGAGACCAAGGTGGCCATGGCCAAGGCGATGGTCCGCCGCGCGATCACGGACAAGACCCCGTTCCGGTGGGTGACCGCGGATGCCGCCTACGGCTTCTCCAAGGGCTGGCGATCAGAGCTGGAGGCGGCGGACCTCTTCCACGTCATGGCCACCACCCGGCACGACACCGTCGTCACCCGGTGGGCGATCGACCACCCCGTCCACGCCTGCCTCACGATCCTGCGGGCCCGCGAGCTCGACGCCGACAAAGCAGAAACGGATCCCCCCGGCTCATCCACCTCGGCCTCGCCGAGATACGACGGCTGATCACTCGCCTCACCAACCCACGCCCCGCACCCGTCGAGCACATTTTGCACTGGTCACACTGGCGCCGACGACGTCGGCATCAGGCCCGCACCAGTCACCACAAACGACGCGGACACAGTCCCTGACCTGGCCATCAGTCACATCAAACACCGTTGCAGTACTAGTGCTGGACTCACGTCAGACGGTGCCTCGATCCGTCCGGTGAAGGTCCTGTAGTCGATGCTGTGGCTTGCCATCTCACCGTTCCTCACGCGTGCTGCACCGACGGTGCGAGCATCCGTAAGATCAAAGTCGATTCGAGTTCGCTATTTTCGCGAGGCAATGTCAAGGGAAGGGACAAGATCCCTCCCGATCGCCCCTTGCTAAACTGTTGACTCATGATCGACTTTGCTTGTCCGGCTGGGGGCTCACGTGGTTAGGGAAAGTGCGGACGAGCCGAAACGCGGCCGCTCGGCAGCCGCCACGGCGGGGGCGCCTCAGGCACCTGCCCGGCCGGAAGCGGCACTGCAGCGTCGTGGGGTTGCCCGGGTCAAGGCGATCCTGGACGCCGCGGAGGAGATCCTGGCGGAGGGTGGCTACGAAGCAGCCACCCTCAAGGCGATCGGAGAACGGACCGGCATCCCGACGCCGTCCGTCTACCACTACTTCAATGACCGCTACCAGGTGGACGCGGCCATCATGAGGCGTCACAGTGACGCGCTGCTCGGCGTGCTCGACGGCATCGACGGCGAGGAGTTCCGATCGATCTCCGACGTCGTAGGCCTGGTGTTCGACCCTATCGTCGAGTACTTCCGGGCACACCCGAGTTGTGTCCAGCTCTGGTTCTCCGGTCGTCATGAGGCTTTGAGCGCCCAATTCCAGGAGTTCGACGACCAGGTCGCGGAACGCCTGTGGCGACTGGGGATCGGCCGCGGACTGTTGCGCGTCGACACGCCGCTTCTCGTGATGAAGCTGGCGTTCGAAGCCGGCGGGCGCATCTTCGACATCGCGTTCCAGCAGGACCGGAACGGGGACGAGGCGACGATGACCGAGGCGAAGCGATTGGTGACCGCCTACCTCGAGACCTACGCGGAGAAGAGCACGGCCCATCGGGCCGAATGATGCTTCCGGACACCGCGAGCGGCGTTCACGCGTCCCTCTGTGGCGCCGGAAGCCAAGGGCGGGCGGGCCCTCCAGAGGCCTGCCCGCCCTTGGCGTGTGTCACCGCAGTGGGGCGTCCCACCGCACCTCTTCCCGTATCCGGTTCTTGAGGAGCTTGCCCCCCCCCGCGTTGCGTGGGAGCGCTTCGGTGACGACGGTGGCGTACTGGGGGACCTTGAAGTCGGCGAGTCGGTCCTGACAGCGCGCGATGACGGCGGTGAGGTCGATCTCGCCCCGGCCTCCGTAAAGGACGGCCCCGACCTTCTCGCCCATCACGTCATCGGGCACACCGAGGACCGCGGCGTCCGTGACGCCGGGAGCGGAGAGCAGGGCCGCCTTGACCTCCACACTGGAGACGTTCTCACCGCCGCGGTTGATGATGTCCTTGATCCGGTCGACGATGTAAACACGTCCGGCGTCGTCCACCCGGACGATGTCGCCGGTGTGCAGCCAGCCGTCCACGACTGAGGATGAGGTGTCCGTCGGCGATCGACTTCCGGTGGGTCCAGGGCCTGAATCCGAAACCGAACGTCAGCATGTCCGAGTCGGAGCGGATGCCGGGGTACTGGAACAGGCTCCGCGTGCCGTCGATCTCGTCGCGCGCCTCCAGGATCGCGAACGACGTGCCGGGGCGATGGGCACGGAGGTGACTGCCCATGCCGATGCCCGAGATCCCGGCACCGATGATCAGTACGTCGGCGTTGTCGTGGGTGGCTGCCCCGGAGGACGTCCGGCTGGTGGTCGTTCTGGTCACTGGTGCCTCCTGGCCGCGGAGGTGAAGGAATGCGCGGGGCCGACGCCCGCCGCTCAGGTGGCCCTCCGGGCGAGTTCGGTGCGTGCGAGGGCGTTCTTGTGCACTTCGTCGGGGCCGTCGGCGAATCGCAGCGAGCGGATGCCGGCGTAGGCGCGGGCGAGCGGGAAGTCCTGCGAGAGGCCGCCGGCGCCGTGGACCTGGATGGCCTTGTCGAGGATCCACTGCACCGTCCGGGGTGTAGCGATCTTGATGGCCTGGATCTCGGTGTGGGCGCCCTTGTTGCCGACGGTGTCCATCAGCCAGGCCGTCTTGAGGACCAGGAGCCGCAACTGCTCGATCCTCACCCGGGACTCGGCGATCCAGTCGCGGATCACGCCCTGGCGGGCGAGCGGCCTGCCGAAGGCCACGCGCTCCTCGGCGCGGTCGCACATCAGCTCGATGGCCCGCTCGGCGACGCCGATGAAGCGCATGCAGTGGTGGATGCGTCCCGGGCCGAGGCGGGCCTGGGCGATCGCGAATCCGTCGCCCTCCTGGCCGATGAGGTTCTCGGCGGGGACGCGGACGTCGTGGAAGACGAGCTCGGCGTGGCCGCCGTGGTCGTGGTCGTCGTACCCGAAGACCTCCATGGAACGCCTGATCTCCAGGCCTGGGGTGTCGCGGGGGACGAGGATCATCGACTGCCGACGGTGTCGGTCGGCCTCGGGGTCGGTCCGGCCCATGACGATGAATACCCGGGCGTTGGGGTTCATCGCGCCGGTGATCCACCACTTGCGGCCGTTGATCACGTAGTCGTCGCCGTCGCGCACGATCGACGTGGCGATGTTGGTGGCGTCGGAGGAGGCGACGTCGGGCTCGGTCATGGCGAACGCGGAGCGGATCTCGCCGGCGAGGAGCGGCTCCAGCCACTCCTTGCGCTGCGTCTCGGTGCCGAACATGGACAGCACTTCCATGTTGCCGGTGTCCGGGGCCGCGCAGTTGAGGGCGGCGGGCGCGAGTTCCGGCGAGCGGCCGGTGATCTCGGCGAGGGGCGCGTACTGCAGGTTGGTGAGCCCGGCTCCCTCCTCGCCGGGCAGGAAGAGGTTCCACAGGCCGCGTTGGCGGGCCTCGGCGCGCAGCTCGCCGAGCACGGGGACCGAGTCCCACGCCCAGCGCTCCTCCAGGAACCCGAGCTGCTGCTCGAACACGGTTTCCGCAGGGTGGATGTGGCTCCACATCAGGTCCTGGAGGTTCTCGCGGAGCATCTCGGTGCGGCGGTCGAACGCGAAGTGCATGGTCAGTGTTCCTTGAGTGCGGCGAGTCCGGCGTCCAGAAGGGGGTGAACCACGTCACCGATCCGGTCGAAGCCGGGGCCGACCGTCTGCCCCTTGAGGTGGCGATAGTGAATGCCTTCGAGGATCGCGGCGAGCCTGAAGGCCGCGAGACCGAGGTGGAAGCCGAGGAAGCCGAGGTCACGTCCGCTGCGGGCGGCGTAACGGGTGATGATCTCGGACTCGTTCAGGAAGCCGGGCGCGTCGCCGGAGTCGGGGGCGACCTTCGGCTCGACCAGCCGGGCCAGTCGTGTGTAGAGCAGCATCAGTGGCAGGTCGGTGACCGGGTCGCCCACCGTGGCCATTTCCCAGTCGATGACGGCACGGAGCCGGTCGTCGCCGTCGACCAGAACGTTGTCGAGCCGGAAGTCGCCGTGGACGATGCCGAGGCGAGCGGCCGCGTCCATCATGGGCGCACGTGCCTCCAGTTCGGCGTGGAGGGTGACGGCGGTCGGCAGATCACGGGAGTACGAGGCGGCCATCTGCCCTCGCCGGCGCGCCACCTGGCGGACGAGGAAGCCCTGGGGGCGGCCGAAGCCACCGAGTCCGACGGCCTCCGGCTCGACCGCGTGGGGGGCGGCGAGGGAGTCCACGAGGGCGCCGGAGAACCGCTGCACCCGGTGCGGGCCGAGCGGCGCCAGTTCGGCGGCCGTGCGGTACGGCCGGCCCTCGACCGCCTCCATGACGTAGAACTCTGCGCCGAGGACGGAGGTGTCGAGACAGAGGCCGCGCATGGCGGGCACGGGGATGGGGGTACCGGCGAGCGCCGCCATCACCGCGTACTCGCGTCCCATGTCGTGGGCCGTCGCGAGGATGTGGCCCAGGGGCGGGCGGCGCAGGATCCAGTGGGACTCACCGTCGGTGAGGCGGTAGGTCAGATGGGACTTGCCACCGGTGATCAGGGTGGCCGTCAACGTGTCGGCCCGGGCCGTCGGCACGGCCTCGGCGAACCAAGGCCGGAGCCGGGCGAGGTCGAGCCCCGGAGTCGCGTCTTCCTCGTGCGCTCCCATCAGGCACCGCCCGCCGCCGCGAGACCGCCGTCGACGACCAGGGTCCGGCCCGTCATCCACGCCGCGTCCCCGGAGAGCAGGAACGCCACGACGCCGGCGATGTCGTCGGGGGGCTCCAAGCCGAGCCAGCGGATACTCCGCCGCGACGGCGTCCTCCCGGACCTCGTAGAGTGCGGCGGCGAACCTCGTCTTCACCACGGCCGGAGCGACCGCGTTGACCCGGACGCGCGGGCTCAGCTCGACGGCCAGTTCCTTGGTGAGATGCATCAGCATCGCCTTGCTGGCGCCGTACATCCCGATGCCGGGCTCCGGCCGGATGCCACTGAGCGAGGCCACGTTGACGACCGCGCCGCCGTGTCCGGACATCCATGCCTTGTAGAGCTTCTGGACCCATGACAGCGCGGAGAAGACGTTGACCTCGACGACGTTGCGGGCCACGTCGGGATCGAGTTCCATCAGCGGCCCGTACACCGGGTTGATGCCGGTGTTGTTGACCAGCAGATCGGCGCTGCCGAAGGTGTCGACCGCCTTCGCGACCACCTCGTCCTGGTGGGCGGTGTCGGCGGCGTGGCCGGCGACACCGAGCACGTGGTCGGGCCCGCCGAGGCGGGCGACGGCCTCGGCCAGTGCGCCTGCACTGCGTCCAGTGATCACGACCTTCACGCCTTCGGCGACGAGTCGTTCGGCGATCGCGAGACCGATGCCACGGCTGGCGCCGGTGATGATCGCGGTCTGCCCCGCGAATCTGTCGGACATGATTCCTTGCTTCTCCTCGAACTGGGAGTGGACTGCGGAGGTGGCCGTCGGAGGAAGTCGCCCGTAAGTGGAGCCTCACGCCCCGTACAAAAATCAAAATCAACTTGAATTTGAGTTTAGAGCGTGACGGGCTTGCCGTGTCAACCCTCTGAGCGGCAAGGTTCAGGCGCAACTGATACGATCTCGAATCGTGTTCGAGAAACAAACGGCCGTGCAGGCAACTCCGCGCCCGGCCAGGGCACAGCAGCGTGGCATCGTACGAAGGCGGGCCATCCTCGACGCTGCCGAGGCGCTGCTCGGCGAGCAGGGCTACGCAGCCGCCACATTGAAGGCGATCGGAGAGCGAGCGGGCATCCCCACCGCCTCCGTCTACCACTACTTCTCTCGCCGCCATCAAGTCGAGACCGAACTGCTGCGGTACCACGCCGACGAGCTGGACGCCCGCATCGGTGCCGCGCTGGCCGACCAGCGGCCGCACACCCTCTCCGGCGCGACCAACGCGGTGATCGACCCGATACTCGACTACTTCCGCAGCCATCCCGGCTGTGTCGAACTGTGCTTCAAGGGGAACTCAACAGCGGTCGGCGAACAGGTCCGCGCGTTCGACGAGGCCCAAGCCGAGCGGGTCTGGCAGCTCCTGACAGTACGCGGCCTCGCCCCCGCCGACCTGCCCATCCTCGTCGTGCAGCTCGCCTTCCAGGTGGGAAACCGGCTCTTCGAAGCGGCTTTCCGGCGCTCACCGGAGGGCGACGACGCCACCATCCGCGAAGCGCGCCGCGCTGTGATCGCGTACGTGGAGGCCTACGCTTCCGAAGGGCACACCGAACAGAACTGAATCCGCCAGGCATGCGGTGTCTTGCTGACGCACCGGCCGGGGCCGAGTCGCAAGCGACGTGACGACTCGACGAACCCGCAACGCGGCAAGCCCGCCAGACGGCGCGGAAAGCCCGCGAGTCCGATCAACTCCAAGAGCGAGAGCTGGCGCACCGGCCCGTCCAGGGCCAGCACGCTGCCACTGGACCCGGACCACCGGTGAGAGGGCGTGGCAGTTGACGTCCCGCAGTCGGCCGTGCATAAATTCGGAGTCGATTTCAGATCGATCTCATACCTCTCGGTGTGATCCCTCTCCTCTCACTGCCCTGTCCCCCGGCGACCCGGCCCATGGCGGTGAATCGCGGCTGCCCACACGCCCGCCAGGAGATCGCCTCACCCCACTCTCGTACGGCCCCCCGCCCGCCACCCTTCAGCGCCCGGAGGTTTCCTTGCGCGCCCTCTTCGCCTCGACTCCCCCAGGCGGTCCGTCCGCCTCGTCACGTGATACCGGCTCCGATGGTGCCGGCCGGCGTGTCCGGCGAGTGTTCCTGGTCGTCAACGCGGCGCCCCTGGCCCTCGGCGTCGTACTTTCCTGCGCTCCCGTGATCGCCGGCGTCACCGTGTACGGGCGGCTCACCCTCGGCGTCGCATGGGTCACTCTGCAGCTCGGCCTCTTCCTCCTCAGTACGTGGTGGTACGAGGACCGATCCACCCGGCTGTGCGACGGCGTGGAGGAAGGCGTGGCGGACCGCCTGCCCTCCGCTGGGACCGCGGGAGCACCTTTCTCGCGACAGTCCGGGTGGTGAACCCGTGACGACTCCGCTTCTCCTCAGCTGGGGCACTGTCGACCCGGTCGACTCGGCCGCCCGGGGGCCGGTGATCAGCGCCTTCCTGGTCTTCATCGGCCTCTGCCTGCTGTGGGTCTTCACTCTCGCCACTCAGGATGACCATCCCGAAAGGTTGTACGTCGCCGACCGGTCGCTCTCACCGGTCTTCAACGGCTTCGCACTGGCCGGCGAGCACATCACGGTCGTCACCCTGTTCGCGGCACCGGGGGCTGTCGCCCTCTTCGGCTACGACGGATTCGCCTCCGTCATCGCCGACAGCGTCATCGCGCTCGGCGTCCTCCTCCTTCTTGCCCAAAAGATTCGCGACAGTGGTCGCTACACACTCGGCGGCCTCTTCTCCCTGCGTGCGTCCGGACCGGGGACGCGTACGGCAGCCGTCGTGGTGACGCTCGTCATCACCCTGCCCTTGCTCATGGTCCAGCTGCGTGCCGCAGGCATCAGCGCGGCCCTCCTGATCGGCATGTCGAGCCCCGCCGCCCAGGTGGCCTGCACGGTGCTGATGGGCTGTCTCATCACGTGCTTCGCCGCCGTGGCGGACCTCAGAGGCACCACCTTCGTCCAGGTCGTCAAGGTACCCGTCACGCTCCTGACGCTCGCGGTGGTCACCCTGCTCGCCTTGAGCACGTTCTCATGGAGTCCGGGCGACCTGCTGTCGACCGCTGCGGAACAGAGCACGGCGCCGGAAAGGTACCTGAGCCCCGGCCTTTGGGCTCATACCGTCGGCCTCGGCCCGATGAACACGATCAGCGACCACATCGTCGTCATCCTCGGCACGGCGATGATGCCGCACCTCGTCCTCCGCATCGCCGCATCGCGCAGCGGGAGGTCGGCTCGGCGCTCCACGAGCCTCTCGGTGGGACTGGCGGGCGCCTTCTACATCCTCCTGGCCACGACCGGGTTCGCGGCCGCAGCCGTGGTCGGCAGCAGGGAGATCGGCGCGGTCGACGCAAACGGTCAGGGGGCCGCGATCCTACTCGCCTCCGACGTGATCGGGCGCGCGTCGACGTCACGCGTGGTGCTCATCACCCTCGTGGCGTGCGTCGCCTTCCTCGCGGTGCTCACCGCGGTGACCAGCGTGACCTTCGCCGCTTCGGTCGCCCTCACCCACGACGTCCTCACCCGGACCAGACGCTCTCTCACCGAAGCCGGAGAGATACGGGCCGTTCGTTTCTCTGTCGTCCTCTTGTGCATCGGGGGAATGGTGCTGTCCGCCGTCTTCCACCGGTATCCCGTCGAGTTCCTGGTGACCTTCTCCCTCGGCGTGGGGGCCACGTGCGTCTTTCCCGTACTGGTCTACTCCTTCTTCTGGCCGAGGTTCAATCGCCGGGGGCTCTTGTGGTGCGTCTACGGAGGCCTCTTCGTCTGCATCGTGCTGACGGCCTTTTCCCCCACCGTTTCCGGGACGGACTACGCACTACTGCCGAAGGCGGACTTCAGCTGGTACCCGTTCCACACTTCGGGTGCGATCTCAGTGCCGGCAGCGTTCCTCCTGGGCTGGCTGGGCAGCACGAGATCGCCAGGAGGGGCCGTGAGCAAGTCCCAACTCGTCGACAGCGTGAAGGCATAGGGCACTGACCGCGGTGCCACCGGCCCACCTCCACGTCCCACCGGCCGGACGGAGCTTGACAGGGTCTCGGCGAAGACCCTTAAAGTCAAAACTCAACCTAGATTCGATATCAAATTATATGGATCGCGGCCGCCTCGTCCGCCGCACCACCCTTGCCGCTCACGTATCGAGGGCGGCACCAGAACTGAGAGGGCTCACATGATTGCGACTCGCTTCACCGAGGCGTTCGGGGTGGACCACCCCGTCGTCTGCGGCGGGATGACCGGAGTCGGCACGGCGCATCTCATCTCCGCCGTCGCCGAGGCCGGTGCGCTCGGGTTCCTGACAGCACTGACCCAGCCCACTCCGGAAGCGCTGGCGCGGGAGATCGCGCGATGCCGTGAGATGACCGACAAGCCGTTCGGCGTCAACCTGACCATCCTGCCCACCCTCAAGCCGGTGCCCTACGCGGAGTATCGGGCTGCGATCATCGAGAGCGGAATCAAGGTGGTCGAGACGGCCGGCAGCAATCCGGCCGAGCACGTGGCCGCCTTCAAGGCGGCGGGCGTCAAGGTGATCCACAAGGCCGTGGCCGTGCGGCACGCCCTGAAGGCACAGAAGCTCGGTGTCGACGCGGTGAGCGTCGACGGCTTCGAGTGCGCGGGGCATCCGGGCGAGGAGGACATTCCCGGCCTCGTCCTCATCCCCGCCGCCGTGCGACAGCTGGACATCCCGGTCATCGCCAGCGGCGGCTTCGCGACCGGCAGCGGCCTGGCCGCCGCGCTGGCGCTGGGGGCCTGCGCAATCAACATGGGCACCCGGTTCGTCGCCAGCGCGGAGGCGCCGGTACACCCCAACGTCAAGGCGCAGATCGTCGCCAACGACGAGCGGGCCACCCAGCTGGTCTTCCGGGAGTTCGGGAACACCGGGCGGGTAGCGCGCAACGCGATCTCCGAGGAGATCGTGGCCCGGTCGAAGCGTCCCGGCGCGGCCTTCGAGGACGTCGCCGAACTGGCCTCCGGCGTTCGGGGACGGACCCGTGTGCTCCAGGAGGGCCACATGGACGACGGCCTGTGGTGGGCCGGACAGGCCCAGGGGCTCATCGAGTCCATCGCCACCTGCGACGAGATCGTCAGCGGCATCGTGACCGACGCCGAGAAGATCATCGACCAGCTCGCCGGACTGCGCGGATGACCCCGGACACCACAGACGACGACAGGAAGCACACCATGACCTGGACCACCCTCCATCACCGCGTCGACAGCGGCATCCTCACCGTCACCCTCGACCGGCCCGGACACCTCAATGCCTTCACGCCCACCATGGCCGCGGAGCTCGAGCGGACGTTCACCGAGGTCAACGACAACGACGACGTACGCGCCGTCATCGTGACCGGCGGCGGGAAGGCCTTCTGCGCCGGCATGGACCTCAGCTCGGAGGGCAACGTCTTCGGCCTCGACGAGTCACGCACCCCCACACTGGCCGACATGGCCGACCTGGACAGCCCCGACGTCTGCCGCGTTCGGGACACCGGAGGCAGGGTCACGCTGGCGATCCACGCCTGCCGGAAGCCCGTGATCGCCGCGATCAACGGCCCCGCCGTCGGGATCGGGGCGACCATGACGCTCGCGATGGACGCGCGGCTGATGTCGACGACGGCGCGTTTCGGTCTGGTCTTCGGCCGGCTCGGCATCACGCCCGAGGCCGTCTCCACCTGGTTCCTGCCCCGTCTGGTCGGCATGCCGAAGGCCCTGGACCTGTTGTACTCCGCGGAGATCCTCGACGCGGAAGCCGCGGCCGCCGCCGGACTCGCCCAAGCGGTCCACGCCCCGGACCAGTTGTACCCGCAGGCCCGAGCACTGGCGGACCGATGGACTCTGGGCCGCTCGCGCGTCGCGACCGCCCTCACCCGGCAGATGACAGTCCGCAACGCGACCCTCGAACACCCGGAGGACGCGCACCGCGTGGAGTCCCTCGCGATGTTCTACAGCAGCATCGGAGACGGGCGCGAGGGCGTCGCCGCCTTCCGCGAGAAGCGCTCCCCTCGCTTCTCGCAACAGGCCTCCACGATGCCGCCGTTCTACGACGGCTGGCTCGCTACGCCCGCGTCCTGAACACCAGCAATCGACCTCCGCGACGAGGCCGCCTTCCCGAAACGGCTTTTGCGTCCTGGGCTCTTCTCCACGGGAAGACCACCCTGTCCCCCCCTCAAGTCCCCGTGGTGCGTCACCCAACGCACCGCGACCACCGCGGGCCGCCTCCTCGTCGACTTCACCGCCGCGCCCCGCCGGACCGCGCTGCCGAAGACCTTCACCTCCGCACTGCGAGGCTGACCCGTCTCACCGGCGCGGCGTACCATGGTCCGCGCGCACGCGAAGGAGCTCACCCTTGCTCAGCACCGGATACACGGAAACGAGTTACGGCGGTGGAGTCACCGTCATGGTCGGTGCGGAGCGGGGCGCGTATCCCTACGCCAATTCGATCCTCGTGCGCGGCATCGCCGAGACGTTGGTCATCGACCCGTCGCTGTCGCTCGTCGAAACGGCACCACCCGCGGATGTGGTCCTCGTGAGCCATGCCCACGAGGACCACATCGCGGCTCTGGGTGATTACGAGAGCCCCGTCCACGTCCATGTGAAGGACCTGGCCGCGCTGCGGTCCCGCGCCGTCATGGTCGAGGGCTACGGACTCCCTCCGGAGGCCGCCGGGCACGCCGACCTGATGCTGCGCGACCGCTTCCACGTCCGGGACCGCCCCGGGGCCACGGACTTCGAGGACGGCACCGTCTTCGACCTCGGCGGTCGCACGGTGACCGTCGTGCACCTGCCCGGTCACACCGCGGGCCACTGCGGTTTCCTGATCGAGCCGGACGGTTTCCTCTTCGTGGCGGACATCGACCTGACGTCGTTCGGCCCCTATTACGGGGACGTCGGCAGCAGCCTCATCGACTTCGAGGCGTCGATGCGCCGTTGCCGGGAGATCGAGGCCCGCTGGTACGGCACGGCCCACCAGAAGGGCGTGATCGAGGGCGCCGCCGAGTTCTCGGAACGCCTCGACGCGTTCGCCGGCGTGATGGCGAAGCGCGACGCGAGCCTCTTGGCGTTCCTCTCCGAACCCCGGACCGTCGACGAGATCGCCGATCGGCGTCTGGTCTACCGCCCCCACGTCGAAGGCCCCCACGTACTGCCGGTCGAGCGACGGACCGCGGTGCAGCACCTGGGCCGGTTGGTCGGCACGGGCCGGGTCGCGGAGGTCGAACCAGGGCGGTTCCGCGCGGCGTAGCGCCCGCGCGACGTCCCGGTGTCCCGGAGTCGCCGACTCAAGAATTATCGAAAGTGATTCGAATTTTAGTTTCGACGACGAAAACAGGCGCAGGGAATCACGAGTCATGACCGCAGGGCAACACAGTGAGGAGGAAACCTGCGACGTCGTGGTCATCAGCGCGGGAATGTCGAGCCTGGGCCACTGCCCCTCGTGCCCGGGAGGAGGACCGGCCCCGGCATCCCGACCCCCGGGCCGAGTGCGGCACACGCGGAGTGTCCGAGGCCGACGCCCTCTCCCGCCTGTGAGGATGTCACCGTCGGTTTCGGAGCCCCCTCCCTGTCTTTACCCGCTCCCGCTCTGCGAGTCGCCGTGATCGCTCTCCTCGTCCTGATGTCCCTGCTGTTCCTGTGGACCGTCGTGTCCGGCCGGTTGGCACGGTGGAGCATCACCGCCCCGATCACCTTCGCCGCGGCCGGCATCCTCCTCAGCGGTCAGGAACACCCGGTCGTACCGCTCGACATGGACACCCACACCTTCCAGCGGGCCATCGAACTCGTCCTCGCGGTCATGCTGTTCACCGACGCCACCGAGGCGCGGGGCTACGCCCGTCTGAAGGGCCCGGTCGGGGAGGGAAGGCTGCTGGGGATCGCCCTGCCGGACTCCCTCGTGCTCGCCACACTGGCGGGCGCCCTCGTCTTCCCCGGAAGGAGCTGGTGGCTCCTCGCGGTCGCGGCCCTCGTCGTCATGTCCATGGACCTGGCCCCGGTGCTCACGATCCTGCGCGACGAGCGCGTGCCGCTGCGGGTGCGGGCCGCGCTCAACATCGAAGGCGGTTTCAACGACGGCTTGATCTCTCCGCTCTTCGTCTTCTGCGTCGCCAACCTGGTCTCGGCCGGGGGCGACACCTTCGGCGACCTCCTCCTCAACGCCCTCAAGGGCGCGGTGTACGCCGCGATCGTCGGCAGCGTCCTCGGGTTCCTGGCTTCCCAGATGGTGCGCCGGGCGCTCGATTCCGGGTGGGCCGAGCCCTCGGGCCTGCGCATGGCCGGCCTCGCCCTGCCCTTCCTGATGTACGCGGCTTCCGTTCTCGTCGAGGGCAACGGCTTCGTCGCGGCCTTCGTGGCGGGCCTCTGGTACGCGCGCACCGTCTCCGTGATCGGCGGCGGCTCCCTCGACCTGGTGCAGGACATCAGCCACCTGCTGGCCCTGGCGGTCTGGTACGCCTTCGGCGCGCTGGCCGCCGAGGTGTTCGCCGACGGGATCGCGCTCCAGGTCCTCGCCTACGCGTTCTCCGTCCTGACCGTGGCCCGGTTCGTTCCGGTGACGGCGTCGCTCGCCGGCACCGATTTCACCCGCTCGGAACGCGTCGCGATCGGCTGGCTCGGGCCGCGCGGTGTCACCTCCATCGTCTTCGCCGTCCTCTCCTATATCCAACTCCCCAAGAATGAAGCGGACTTCATGGTAAACGTCACCGCCGCGACGGTCGCGAAGGCGACGACCACCGAGATCCAGGCGACGACCACCAGGACGAGAGCCGTCGCTCCGCGCGCCACCGTGGGCAGCGCCGAGCCGATGTGCCCGGGGAACCACACCACCGCCACGACGAGGGCGCCGACCGCGATGAAGAGGGAGACCCCCGGTCCCGGCGCCGTGCCGAGGACGTACCGCTGGAGCACGGTCCCGCGCTCGGTGCGCCGGGCCCAGGTGCGCACCCGCTCCGGCGGCGCGGTCGAGAAGGCGACCGCGGTGAGCAGGAGGTAGGGAACCAGATAAGACAGCAGTACGAACACGCCCACATCGGCCACCGACGTCCGAGTCCAGCCGCTGTCGACGCCGATGAGCAGGCCTGCGGTTCCGAGCGCGAGGGCGAGGCTCACCGACGCCCGACGCCGCTCGGAGAGCCACCGGTTCCCGGCACGTCGGGGAGCACGTTCCTGCACGGGCGATCTCCTTGGAGCGATCGGCTACCGACCGGGGAGAAACTACGGCATCGCGTGACTCTGGTCCGGGACGAGGCACGGCAGCCCGTCAGCGGAGTCGGCGAAAGACCGTCATGCGGCCGAGCTGGCAGGCGGGTCACAGCCGCATGCGGCCGACGCCGCGCTGCGCGCGCACCTCCATACGAGCGTCACCTCATGGATCCGGCCGCGTCACCAGCGGGTACGGACGGAATCTAGAGCGCAGCGATGACGGTCTCCACCGCCGCGAAGGCGTCCTGGAGGTGGTCCTCCTGGATCGGTACCGGCCATGACGAGAGCTGCGCGACGACCGCTTCGTTGTCGAAGTCGATGTAGAGCATCTGGCCGTGGATGCCCAGGCACAACAGGACCCGGCGCTCGGCGTACGGCACCCAGAACTGGTTGCGGTACATCCCGCCGGGGAGCAGTCCCATGTCGCTGGGATCGTCCGCGAACGCCTGCCGGGAGTCGGGTCCGCCGGTGAGGCAGTCCTCGATCCAGTGGGCGGGCACCAGGCCGATCCGGTTCTGCGGGCCTCCGTCGCGCCGGACGAGTTCGCCGAAGCGGGCGACGTCCCGCAGAGTGGCGGCCAGCCCACCGTCGAAGAACACGGCTCCGCCGCGGTCGACGGCCGCGTCCATGTCCTGCTCCGCCACCCGGGACCACAGCCGTCGGGACAGCAGCTCGGGCATCCGCTCACCGGCGGCGCGTTCACACACCCATCCGAGGACGTCCGTCTCGCACGACCGGTACGTGAACGGGCCCCCGTGCGGGCGCTCGGCCCGCAGCAGCGTCAGGTACTCGTAGAGGCTCGCGGGCGCCCGGTCGTCCCCGCGCGGTGCCCAGCCGACCGCCTGGTCGACCTGGCTCACATCGGAGCCGGGGGTGAGGTAATCCTCGGAGAACCGGATCCCCGATCGCATGTCGAGGATGTCACGGACCCTCGCCCCGGCGTAGCCCGAAGAGGCCAGTTCCGGTACGTACGCGGTGATCAGCCCGTCCACGTCGAGGTGACCGTCGGCCACCAGGCCGGCAGCCACCACGCCGATGATCGACTTGCTGACCGAGTACAGCATGTGCGGGCGATCGGGGGTGAGGTCGCCGGGGTACGACTCGTGCCGCACCGTGCCGCGGTGGACCACGATCAGGCCGTCGGTACAGGTACGGGCCACGATGTCGGCCACCGTCGTGGTCCCCGAGGAGGGCGAGGCGACCGGGAGGTCGAGGGTCAGCGGCTCGCCGTCGGGGAGCGGGATCGGGTGGCACCCGGCGGCGACCCGAGCGGTCGGCACCACCTCGCGCATCCTGCCGGCGGTGTATCGGTTGTGCGGGCCCTGCTGCCAGGTCGCCAGGGAGATGGGCGCGGGCAAGTGAGGTGACGGAGACATGGAAGGACCTCTCGTTTCTGCGGCGGTGGTGCACTGGGACGACGGATCGGCTCGGGGATCGGTGAGGTGAGCGGGCCGCGTCACGGGCGCCCCGGGGGTGAGTACGGTGTCGGTCGCGGTGCCCGTGGCAACGGCGTCAGCCGCGCAGGGCTGAGGCGAAGAGGGCGGGGAGGTCCTGCCAGCGGGGGCGGGCGGCGAACTCGGTCAGGAGGCGGCCGGTGCGGGCGGCGGTGGCGTTGGTGACGAACCACGGCGGCTTCGGGGAAAGGGACGACTCGCCGTGCAGGACGGATCGCGGTGCGGGCCTGAACGGGCCCGTGACGAGGGTGCGTTCGGTGTGGTCCAAGAGCAGGGCGTTGTGGACGATGCCGATGCCGCTCTGCACGTCCTCCAGGGTGTGGCCGGGGAAGGCACCCCAGGTGGCGCGCGGGGTCGCGTAGCCGGCGCCGGTCCAGGCGTTGACGGAGATGGTGCCGTAGCGGAGTTCGGCGATCGCGTCGCGCAGGCACGTGCCGAGCGCCTTGATGGTGTCGGGATGGGCGATGAGGTTGGCTCCGAGGGTGCCGTGCAGCCTGTCGTTGGCCGCGGCGACCGCTGCGTCGAGGAACCGGGCGTCGGTTCCGGGCAGTTCGGCGACGCCGAGGACCGGGCCGAAGTACTCGGTCGTGAAGGCGGACTCGTTGTCGTCGGTGAGGTCGAGACCGGTGAGGAGGGTGCGTTCGGGAGTGCCGCCGGGCTTCTCCGCACCGGGGTGGAGGTCCCGCGCGGACTGGACGCGGGCCTCGCAGCCGGGGTACCAGGCCGGGCGGGCGGGTGCGGTCGCGAGTGCCCGGCGCAGGGCGGTGAGGAAGGCGTTCTTCTGCGGCCAGTCGGAGCTGATGACGAGGATCTGGCCGGCGATGCAGTTGCAGCCGCTGTTGTGCAGACGCATGGTCGCGACGTGTTCGGCCTGGTAGCGCAGGTCCGCGTCGGACCATGCGCCGGGCAGGACGATGATCGGGGAGACGCCGCCGAGTTCGCTGGTGATCGGTTTCGTCAGCTTCGGTGTACCCGAGGCCCGGGAGGCGTCCCCGTCCCCGCCGGTTCCCCAGACCACGGCGTCGTGGGTGGTCGCGCTGCCGGTCATGTGGACGGCGGCGATTCCGGGGTGCTCGGCGAGTGCCGCGCCCACCCCGGAGCCGCCGGTGACGATCTCGACCAGGCCCCTGGCGGTGAGCGGTTCGAAGACCGCCCGGTACACGTCGGCGAGCGGGTCGGTGGTGGGGTTGAGTTTGAGGACGGCGGTGCGGTTCTCGGCGTACAGCTGGTACAGCACGTCCAGGGGCGGGATGGAGAAGATGTTGCCCGCGCCCAGGACCAGGGCCACTCCCCTGGTCCGTCGCGGGGTGCGCTGGGTGAGGCCGGCCGTTGCACGGAGCTGGTCCTCGGTGACTCCGGGGGTCGTCCAGACCTCGGCGTGGAAGCCGTTCAGGAGCAGCTTGTCGTAGGTGTCGTACGGGAGGACCTGGACGGCGAGCCGGCCGCCCGGGGCCGGAGTGATCCTGGTGTCGCCGAGGACGTCGGCTCCCTCGTCGAGGCGTCGCAGGGTCTCCTGGAGCGCCTGGAGGTAGGTGAGGACCGCGTACGGGCCGCTCATCCATTCCTCGCCGACGAGCGGGGAGGCGGGGTGCAGTTGCTTGATCCCGGCCGCGGTGCGGACCCATTCGTCGGCCACGGCCGCGGTGGCCGCCGTAACGTCGAGGAGCAGCTCGCGTCGTTCGGCGAGGCAGGTGCGGGCCCAGGCGTGTTCACCGGTGGCGAGTCGTGCGATGAGGGCGTCGAGGGCGTGATCGGCACCGGGGGCGGTAGGGGCGGTGTTCATGGTGGGGTCTCGCTCACGTCGGGGTCAGGAGAGCTTGGGGAGGATCTCGTTGGCGACGCGGTGGCCGGATTCGGCGGCTCCGTCGATGTAGCCCGGCCAGCGGGTGGCGGTCTCGGTGCCGGCCCAGTGCAGGGGGCCGACCGGGCGGCGCAGCGCCGGGCCGAAGCGGGTGAGGGTGCCGGGCGGGGTGAAGGCTCCGTAACAGCCGCGGCTGTACTCCTCCTCCGCCCAGTCGCGTTCGATGTAGGCGAGGGGGTTGCGGGCCTTGGGGCCGAAGTAGCCGACGAGGTCGTCGATGACCAGGGCGCGGCGCTCATCGGGTTCCATGCGGGAGGCGGTGTCGGCGTGCCGGCCTTCGAGGAAGCCGACGAGCACGCCGCACGAGCCGTCGTGAGGGGTGTTGTCGAAGACGGTGCCGAAGGGGCGGTGGATGCTGTTCGCCTGTCCGCTGAGGCCCGCGTGGCGCCAGAACGGCTCGTCGTAGGCGACGTTGACCTTGATGACCCGGCCCATCGGCATCCGCTGGACGAGCTGGTCGCGGTCGCCGGGCAGGCCCGGGGTGTAGCGGATGCGGGCGGCGAGCGGCGGCGGCACCGCGACCACGGCCCGCCGGGCGCGGACGGTCGGGCCGCCGCGCGTGGTGACACGGACGCCGGAGGCCGCCGTGGGCTGCCACTCGATCTCGGTGACGGGCGCGTCCAGGACGACCCGGTCACCGAGCTCCGCGGCCAGTTCGAGCGCGATGCGCTGCGACCCGCCGACGACGCGGTCCTGCTGGGCCCCGTCGACGACGTTGATCAGCGGGTCGAGGCCGCCGGCGGCGCCGACGTAGAAGGCGGCCCAGAGCGCGGACATGTCCTCGGGCTCGGCCGAGAAGACCGCTTCGGTGATCAGGCGGAAGAAGTTACGGCCGCCGGGTGTGCGCGCGGTCCTGCGCAGCCAGGTGTCGAAGGTCTGGCGGTCCAGCCCCTCGGCCTGGGGCGCTCGCCAGGGATCGGTCGCCGTCACTTGGCGCGCGATCCGGTCCAGCCGGTACTGGGTCTGCCCGATGTCGGCGAGGACCAGAGGGTTCATCTTGGGGATCCGCCCCGTGTAGTGGCGGCGGGTGGCGTCGAACTCGCTGATGTGCTCGCCGTCGGCGTACGTCGGGTAGGTCCGCAGGCCCAGTTCCCCGATCAGCTCCAGGGCCTGGTGCTGGGTGGGACCTACCCACTGCCCGCCCACCTCGATGGGGGCGCCGCCGGGCAGCTCGCCGTTGAGGAGCCGCCCGCCGACCCGGTCACGTGCCTCCAAAACCAGGACCTCCGTTCCGCTCCGTACGAGGTCACGGGCGGCCACCAGGCCCGCCACCCCGGCTCCGACGATCACGACGTCCGCTGACTTCTCCATCACGGCCACCATTCATACAGAGTGCATCTGACATACACACTGTATGTGGTATCCATGGCGTATGGAAACACTGCGCGAGAAATACGCGGAGAACACGCGCCGCGCCCTGCTCGACACGGGGCTGCGGCTCTTCACGGAACGTGACTACGCGAGCGTCTCCGCGGAGGAACTGGTGCGTACCGCCGGGCTGACGCGGGGTGCGCTGTACCACCACTTCCAGGGCAAGCCCGGACTCTTCGAGGCCGTCTTCGAGGAACTGGAACGGCAGGCCAGCGAGCGCATCCGGGCGGCGATCGCGCCCGTGGCCGATCCGCGCGAGCGCGCGTACCGGGGTGTCGACGCGTTCCTCGACGTCTGCGCCGGACATGCCTACCGCCACATCGTGCTCCAGCAAGGACCGATCGCCCTGGGCTGGCAGCGGTGGCGCGAGCTGGACCACCTGTACCTCGGCGGCCTGGTCCTCGACATCGTGAACGCCGCGCTCGACGCCGGTCGGCTGCGCCCCCACCCGGCCCACCTGGTCGCCCGGGCGTTCTACGGCACGCTCACCGAGCTGTCCCTCACGATCACGGAGACCGACGAGCCGGAGCAGGCCCGCGCTCAGGCGGCCGCACTTGTCCGCGACCTCATCGGCGGGGTGGTGACCGACGGCGGCCCGCCGTCGGCCTGACGGCCTCGGTCACGGCGTTACCCGCGGGAGGCGTCGCCGCCGCCCCCACTCAGGTCACCGCCTCACTCCCCTGAGCGGCCTCGCCCGCGTCGGCCTCACCCCGAGCCCTTCGCTGTCTCCGACAACGTGGACGTGTGCTTCCAGACCCAGTATGTCCTCGGTTACTACGGCTCTGGCGACGACCGCGTGCCCCAGCTCGTCCGCCTGGCCTCCGCGCGGGTGTGGGTCCACTCGGGGACAACAGGGGCCTTTCGAGGAGTTCAGTGCCGCCGCGCTGGGGTGGACGGCCAAGCCCCAGGGGGATCTGGGGACTTCGACACTTGGGCGGTGGGCGGTCGGCGCGCGGCGAACAGTGCGGCGCGGCCGACATCGGTCAGTGCGACGGGTTGGTCGGCGCGCACGGCGTGGCCAGTACCTCGGGGGACCAGGCCGGCCTCCTCCCATCTCTGTGCCGGGATGGCGCCGACGACACGCAAGGCGGAGCACGGGGCCCGCACTCCGTCCTCGCTCAAGCCCCATTAAGACGCGGTTGCTCAGAGCCTCCGTACGAGCGTCGTGCGCGGTATTTCCCCGTCCACCGCACCCGCCGCCGTGAACCGGTCGTCACGTGGCTGAGGTCCAGAACGCGCTTCGCGCGGCAACAAAAAGGAGACCGCTCGGCCGAGGAGGTGATGGATCGCACGTTTCGAATCCGCACTCCCGCGACGGTCCACCGCAGCACGGTGTCCCTCCGTTCATACGTCCAAAGGGGTCATTTGCCGTGAGCCTTCCGGATTTTGCTGTTGAGGTCCTCAACGGAACAGCCATCACCCTGGCGTCCGGAGCCGTCACCTACGGGGTGGCGAAGATCGTCGCGCCAGTACGCTCGATCATGAGTCGCGCAACGGCTGCTGAGCAGGACGCCGTCATCGCCGTGCTCGACGACCCGAACGCCACGCCGGAGGAGCTCGCGGCCCGCGTGAGGCCGCTACTCGAGGCGCACCTGGCCGCATACCCGGCCGCCGTCAGCGAATGCAAGGCTCTAGGTGTGCGACTGCCGCAGCTTGATTACAGCGGGGTCTGGGTCTTCTGCTTGAGGCGTTCGTAGGGTGCCTGGCCGCCGAGGGCGCCGTGGGGGCGGTGGTAGTTGTAGTAGTCCTCCCACTCTCTCAGCTTGTCGTTGAAGACGCCGGTGTCGTCGATGAGGATGCCGTCGAGCATGCGGTAGAACTCCTCCGCGTCGATGCGGTGGGAGCGTTCGACCTTGCCGTTGAGGTGCGGTGATGCGGGTTTGATGCAGGTGTGGGCGATGCCCTTGTCGAGGACGTTCCAGTGGAAGGCGGACTGGAACTCCGCGCCGTTGTCGGTCTGGATCACCTCGACGCGGAACGGCAGCCGCTCCAGGACGTAGTCGAGGAACTGGACTGCGGTCTTCTGGTCGCACCGCGGATAGATCCGCAGCACGCGCAGCCGGGTGCAGTCGTCGATGGCGGTGAACTGGTAGTACTTCGCCCGGCGGCGCCGCTTGGGCAGGGTGCCGGTGACCGGCGCCGCAGCCGCAGTCTGCTCCGGCAGGCCGATCGGTTCGATGAACTTCACGTCGATCTGGACGCGGTTGCCGGGCAGCTGCTTCTCGTAGCGGGTATAGCGCTTGTCGTGCCGTTGGTAGCGTTGGGAGGCCGGCAGGCGGTTCATGCCGAGCTTCTCGAGGATGCGGTAGACGGCTGAGCAGGCGATGTCGATGTCGTGGTACCGCTTCAGGTACATCTTGATCTTCATCGGGCCGAAGTGGTAGTGCTGCCGCAGGTAGACGATCTTGTTGATGACGTCGGCCTCGGTGGCGTGCGGGCAGTGGTGAGGCTTGCTGGAGCGGTCCCGCAGGCCCTCGAGGCCCTCGTCCTGATACCGGCGCAGCCATTTGTAGAAGCACGTGCGGCTGATGCCGTAGCAGCGGCAGGTCAGCGCGACGTTTCCGGTGACTTCCTCGGCGTGGCGCAGGACCGCCAGGCGATGCTGGGCCTGACGGTCCCGCTGCTGTTCCAGCGAAGGGGGCATGGCAGATCTCCGTCTGTTCGGAGACCCATGTGTAACCAACGTCCGGCAGTTTTATATCGGCGGGCACGGCTCGCGCCCCGAGTCGACCGTCGACCCGGTGGTGACCGCCGCGTACATCGTCACCCGGCTGCAGACCGTCGTCTCGCGGGAGATCGCGGCGCGCGAACCGGTCGTCCTGACGGTCGGACAGTTCCACGCCGGCACAAAGCACAACATCATCCCCTCCGAAGCCCGGCTGTCCCTGAACCTGCGCACGCAGGACACCCGGGTACGCGAACGGGTCCTCGACGCCGTCCACCGGATCGTCAAGGGCGAGTGCCGTACGGCGGGCTGTCCGGCCCCGCCCGAAGTCACCGTCCAGCCCGGCTACCCGAACACCGTCAACGACGCCTCCCTCGACGAGTCGATCGCCGCCGTGCACCGCGAAATATTCGGCGCGCAAACGGTGTGCGACTTCGGACCGGCGATGGGAAGCGAGGACTTCTCCCTCCTCGCGCCCGAGGGGGTGCCGTACGACTACTGGTACGTGACGTCGACCCCGGCCGACGTGTGGGAGGCGGCTTCCGGCGCCGACCTCGCCGAGAAGTTCGGCAACGTCCCGGGCGACCACAGCCCGCTCTTCGCCCCCGACCTGTCGGTGCTCGTGCCGGGGGTGCGGACGCTGGTCTCGGCGGCACTGAGCCGCCTGGCCTGATCGGACATCAGGCGCGTCCGCGTCGCAGGGCGTCCATCAGCACCCCGTACAAGGTGGCCAGGTCGGCGGGCATGTCGATCTCCGGCCTCAGCAGCCACTGGAGCTGGAGTCCGTCCGTGGCGGCAGGCAGGATCCGGGCCGCCCATTCGGCGTCGATCTCCGTCGGGGTTCCGGGGGCTTGCGGGGGCTCGGAGTCTTCGGTGTGGGCGGCGAGTTGGGTGGCGATGTTGCGCCGGCCGTCGGCGTAGCGGCCCTGGAGGAGGTCGTGGGCCGGGTGGTCAGGCTCGGCCACGGCCGCGGCGGCGTCGACGTCGACGTCGACGAAGAGTTTGACCAGGCCCGGGGTCGAGGCGCCGGCCCGGCGTCACCCTCATCGGTGACGCCGCCCACCTCATTTCCCCCTTCGCCGGGGCCGGCGCCAACCTCGCCATGCTGGACGGCGCCGAACTCGCCCTCGCCATCGTGAAGAACCCCGGTGAGCCAGCGGCGGCGATCGAGGCGTACGAGAAAGCGATGCACGCGTACGTGCTGCCCAAGGCCCAGATGGCCTGGCACACCTCGACCTCATGATCGCCCCAGACGGCTCGCCGCCCGAACCGCGGCAGCCCGGTGTTGCGGGCGGATCAGCTGCAGCTCACGCGTCGCCCGGCGTGGACTCGGCGACCACCCAGGAAAGGTACGCCTCGGATCCTCCAGTCACCGGAAGCGTGATCCCCTCCGGCACCTCGTAGCTGTGCTCCGTGTGCACCCAATCCTGGAGCTCCAGAAGCCGATCCACCGTCGTCTTGTACGAGATCCGCCACTCCGTCGCCTTCTCGATCTCGCCCTTCCACCCGCCCCGAGAGCCAGCGTCTTCGCCTTCTCTTCGTCGTCGGTGGTCGTCTGTGCGATCACGATCTCGATCGTCATACGGCTACTCCTCCCAAGGCGGATGTACTGGGACCCTGGTTCAGCTGATGTACCGCGCGTGCCGGTTGACCTCGGGCGGCTCGCGCGGGGGTCACCGAAGGACGTCTCCTCCCACTCTGGATTGGGAGGGCCAGGCTGCGCCCGTTCGCGCAGGTGCGATGCTCGCGCCTTGGGTATCTGCCTGACCAGCACCGCGCCCGTCTTCCAAATCAGCGATCGGGAAGGCCAGTTCCGCTATCGGTGATTGTCTACTTAGGTAGACGAGCCGGTGTCTACCCAAGTAGATTGCCTGCCATGCAGGATGTGAAGCTCACGCCGCACACACAGACTGTGCTGCGCGCCCTCCTGGGCCAGGGCGACGACACCGGGCAACGGTCTGTGGTACTCACCGAGGGGCTGTACGGGCTGGAATTGTCCCGACGCACCGGCCTGCCCAACGGCACGCTGTTCCCCATCCTTGAACGGCTGCGCCAAGCGGGCTGGGTCGAACGGTACTGGGAACGGGACGAGACCGCTGAAGCCGAGGGCCGCCCGCGCCGCCGCTTCTACCGCATCAGCTCCAAGGGAGCCGCAACGGCCCCACAGGCTCTCGCCGAAGCGAGGACTCGGGCACCGGCAATGCCGCTGCCGGGCACCGCCCGCCCAGGACTGGCCGGAGGTACCGGTGAGTGAGCGTGGAAACACGGCGATCCTCGACAGGTTGAGCGAGGGATGGCTCATGCCCATCCTCCTGTCAGGCGTCTACGCGACCTGTGTCGCCGGGTCAGTCGTGAGCTGGGGATCCGGGCGCCTCGCGCTGGTGATGAGCGATTTCGCGTTAGGTGCCGCCACTGCTGCCGCAGCAGCGGCCTGCCACCGCCAGGGGCGGAACCGTCACCGATCCCAACGCGCCTGGATGCTGTTCACGCTGTCGTTCACGATGGCGACGTTCGGTCACTGCCTCTCAGGCTGGTATACGGTCATGGCGAGCGGCAGCACCGGTAGTCACGACTTCACCCGGCTGATCTTTCTGTTGTTCGTCCCGCCTGCCGCCTCCGGTCTTCTCCTTCTGACCAGATGGCCTACGAGCAAAGCCGGTTGGGTCTGCATGACCATCGACGTTTGGCTGCTTGGCAGCTCCCTGTTCACGCTGTTCTGGACTCTGTCTCCGACCGACGCCACGCAGCACACCGCTGTCTCCCTCACTGGCGCGTTGCTGGAGATCGCCCTCGTATCGACCGCCATGGTGATGCACCGCAGGGCCACCGGGGCCGATCGCCGACCAGGCCTCGCAACCGTGACAGCGCTGGCGTTGATCGCGGCCGGCGACTTGCTCCTGCCTGTGCATCTGCGAGGAGTCGCCTGGGTCGGTGGCTCGCTCCTGGTCGTGCGCGCTCTCCGAGGTCCCTGGCGACCTGTCACATCCGATGCCCCTGGACGGCTGCGGAGCCCCCGGATCTCCGGCCATCCGCACAACGACTCGTTGCAGGCGCTCGCACCGTACCTCGGCGCAGCCACGTGCACCTTGGGGATCCTTGCCACCGTCATCGACGGCCGTCGGGTAGATAGCGTGGTCGTCCTCGTCAGCTGCAGCGTCGTCATGATGCTCGTGCTCCGCCAAGGGATCATGCTCCTCGACAACATCGCGCTCGCCCAGAAGCTGGCGCAGAAGGAGCAGCACTTCCGCTCCCTGGTCCAGAGCTCCAGCGACGTCATCATGGTCACCGCGCCAAGCGGCGTACTCCGGTACGTCAGCCCCGCCGCCCGCGCGGTCTACGGACGCAACGCCGAGGATCTCATCGGGTGCGAACTGGCCACACTCGTCCACCCCGAGGACCTGGGCGCTCTGCTCCACGAGGCCCGTCGCTTCCTCGCCGCCAGCCCCGCGGATGAACCCACCACACTGCTGGACTACCGCTTCCGATCCGGCGACGGCCGGTGGCTGGACGTTGAGTCGACCGTCAACCGCCACCAGGGCGGACTGATCTTCAACAGCCGGGACGTGACCGGTCGCAGCCGGATTCCAAGCCGGTTCGGAAGGCATGCCGGCCCGAGCACCCCGTTCCCCTCCCTCGGCCTGCCGCCTCCAGAGTCTCAGGAGAGAGCAAGCACGGTCCGGCCTCCAAGAGCCGACGCAACGCATGAGGTCCCGATCCCCATGAGGCACGGGGAACGGAAGAGTGGCCCTGGCGAGCCGGCCGACCGGGTGCTGCAGCTCGGGGCCCTGCTCCTACCGGCGGCCGAGCGGGCCGAATGGCTGGAGGAGCAGGCGGGCTACCTGGCTGACCTCCCGAGGCTCAGCGACCGGTGGAAGTGGATCCTCAATCAGCTGTTCGCCATGCCTCGATACGCCTACACCGTCCGCAGCGGCCGCGAAAAGGAACCGGCATGAGCACACAGCCCCCTCCCCACCCGGGGACGGCATCACAGGCCGACCCCACGCCGACACCATCACCTCCTGACACGGAACCACTGGTGAGCCTACGAACGGCCCTGGTGCTCCTGACGGCGGCCTTCATCGGCACGATTGCCGGTGCGCTCACCGCCCTGTCCACAAGCAACGTCCCTGGCGCCCTGCTTGCCGCCATGACCGGCTTCGGGGCAAGCACCCTCGGTCTGCACAAGCTGATCGGCCGCTGACGAGAACCCGCGTCATTCGCGCCCAGTCACGCTCCAGCGACTCCGCCTGGGTCTCGGCCCTCGGCATCTGGGCGGCGAACGGCGGACCACCCCACCACCTGACTGCCCGTCAGAAAAGTCAGCAAAAGGTCAGCATCGATCCGATTGAACGCTGACACACAAGCTTGAACACGGGACTCGGCCGCCCCCTCTCAATCCCAGCAGACCCCCGAATGCCGAGCACGGAACAGGATGCGGATCGGGGGTCCCGGCATCGCGGGCGCGAGGAGGAGCACGGCCCGCCCGCTCACACGTTTGTCCAGGTCAGCGCACTCGTCCGCGCGGTTTCAGCGGGGTGGCGGGCAGTTCCGGGGCGGTCAGGCGGGCGCCGTCGTAGCCGTGCACCTCACCGAACCGCTCGCCCTTCTCCCAGTCCTCTCGCGCCTGTACGATCTCGTCACCGGATCGGCCCACGAAGTTCCACCACATCACGATCTCCTCCTCGAAGGGTTCCCCGCCGAGGAGCATCAGGCCCGCGTCGGAGTCGGCGCGGAGGGGGAGTTCCGTACGGCCGCAGCCGAGGTAGAGCATGGAGCCGGGCAGGACGGGGACGCCGTCGACATGGGCCTCGCCGGACATGCCGAGGACCGCGTACTCGAAGTCGGGCTCCAGGGGGAGGCTCGTCTCGGCGCCCGCCGTGAGGGCGAGGTCCGCGCCGACGAGCGGGGTGTACGTGGTGCCCGGCGAGGCGGCTCCGTCGAGGGCGCCGAGGATCACCGTGGCGGTGAGGCCGGGCGCCGTGATCCGGGGCAGGTCGGCGTGGTGCTGGAAGTGCGGCTCCACGTGCCGGTGGGCGTCGGGGAGGGCGACCCAGAGCTGTGCGCCGTGCAGGAAGCGGGCGTGCGGCCGGGGGCTCTCCTCCGAGTGGGAGATCGCCCGGCCCGAGGTCATGAGGCCCAGTTCGCGCGGACGGATGGTCTGCAGGCTGCCGGTGGAGTCGCGGTGGAGCACCTCGCCCTCGTGGAGCCAGCTGACGGTCTGCAGGCCCATGTGCGGGTGCGGGGGGACCTGCATGCCGGGCTCGTCGGCGATGTCGTCGGGACCGTAGTGGTCGACGAAGGCCCAGGCGCCGACCATGCGCCGGCCGAGGTTCGGGAGCAGTCTGCGGACCTCGGTCGACTCGCCGAGCTGGACGCGGCGGGGGCTGAGCAGCTCCCGTACCGGTTCGGCGACGACGAAGCCGCGGCCTCCGCACACGGACAGAGTGGCCTGACGATCGAGATTGCTCATGGCGCTCAACCCATCCTTGGTGGAATGTTCAACTAACCGGCGGTGTTGACGTGGTCGACCACCTCCCAGGGTGGCAGATCCGAAGCTCTGGAAAGGGAGCGCAAGTGAGCGACACGTACTACGAGTTCGGTACGGCCGGGGAGCGCTGGGAGCGGGCGCAGCTGTTCTTCGACGCGAAGGAGTACGGAACCGCCGTCCGCATCCTGCAGGGCCTCGTCGAGGAGCACCCGGAGCAGACGGCCCAGCGGCTGCTCCTCGCCCGGGCCTACTACCACTCCGCGCAGCTCTCCCGCGCCGAGACCGAGCTGCGCGCCGTCCTGGAGCGCGACCCGGTCGAGCACTACGCCCGACTGATGCTCGGGCGCACCCTGGAGCGCCAGGGCCGCTCGGACGAGGCCGCGCCGCACCTGCGGATGGCCGCCGCCATGACGGGCGAGACCCCGTCCTGACGCGCGCCTGATACCCCCGCACGGTATATTCGCCGCCAGGAGGTCCTGGCTGTGCGTACACACCGAGCGGAACGCGGTGAGCGAGCGGGAGGTGCCATCGGGCACCTCCTGCTCGTCGTCGTGCTCGCGCTCGGGGTGTTCCTGATGCACGCCGTCGGCCATCCCGAGGGCTCCGGCGGGGGCATGGACACGGGCACGGGCATGGATGCCGTGTCCGTCTCGCACCACGGCTCCCCCGCGTACGACGCCGCGTCGCACGACGGCGCACCGCACGCCGACGAGGGGTCCGACGCCCGGCACGAGCCGGGTACGGGGATGGACATGACCACCCTCTGCGTGGCCGTCCTCGGCGCCTGGCTGCTCGTGGGACTCGTCCGGGCCGCGCTCGGACGCCGCCCCGACTGGCTCGCCCTCCCCCTCGCGCGGCTCGTCCGTGCCGTCGGGCCGCACGCCCCTCCCCCACGGCCCCCCGACCTCGCCCAGCTGTCCGTCCTGCGGATCTAGACCGAACCCGACGCGCCCCGGGCCGCTCCATGCCGCCCCCGCGCGCCGCCGGTCTTCCCTTTTCCGCCTGTACGTACACACAGCACACGAGGTACACCCATGCGCGTCTTCACGCACCGCACCACCCGCAAGCTCGCCCTGGTCGGGGCACTCGCCGGAGCCGGGCTGCTCCTGACCGCCTGCGGCACCGACGACGGCACGAGCGGGACGGAGCACGGCGGTACGTCCGCCACGTCCTCCGTCACGCCTTCCGCCACCGCCTCCGCTCCCGCCGCCGGCGCGGACTCCGCGCCCGGCGCCTTCAACGACGCGGACGTCATGTTCGCGCAGATGATGATCCCCCACCACGAGCAGGCCCTGGAGATGGCGGAGCTCGCCGACGGCCGGGCCGAGGACCCCGAGGTCAAGAAGCTGGTCGCCGCGATCGAGCAGGCCCAGGAGCCGGAGATCCGGAAGATGAAGGCCTGGCTGAAGGGCTGGGGCAAGCCGGAGTCCGCCGGACACGGCTCCGGACACGGCTCCGGACACGGCATGTCCGGGATGATGTCCGACCAGGACATGAAGGACCTGGCCGCCACGAAGGGCAAGGCCTTCGACCGGAAGTTCGCGGAGCTGATGATCGCCCACCACGACGGCGCCGTCGCCATGGCGAAGGACGAGCAGAAGAACGGCTCCAACGCCACGGCCAGGAAGCTCGCCGACGACGTCGTGCGGACCCAGTCCGCCGAGGTCGACCAGCTGCGGAAGATCCTCGACCGCCTCTGATCCCGCGATCCCGCCCGGCTCCGGGGCGGCCCGTCCCTCCTCGGACGGGCCGCCCCCGGCGTCGTGCCCCGTGCCTCCCGTATCCCTGGTCACCGCCCTCACCAGGGAGGCCGGGTTCACCGCCCCGGAGCTCGTGGAGGCGCTGTACGAGCGGCACAGGGACCCGGCGGCCTGGCACCCGTACCCGAACACCGAGACCACGCTGCGCGCCCTGCGCGACCGTGGGTCCCGGTGGCCGTCGTGAGCAACATCGGCTGGGACCTTCGTCCGGTGTTCCGGGCCCACGGGCTCGACACGCTGGTGGACGGCTACGTGCTGTCGTACGAGGTGGGGGCCCGGAAGCCCGATCCGGCGATCTTCCGGGCCGCCTGCGCGCTCCTCGGGCTCCCGCCGGCGGAGGTGCTCATGGTCGGGGACAGCCGGCCCGCCGACGGCGGTGCCCGGGCGCTCGGGTGCCCGGTGCACTTCGTCGACCCGCTGCCCGCGGACCTGCGGCCGTCCGCCCTGGCACCGGTCCTGGAGCGGGTCGCCGGCTGAGGGGGTGGCGTCCGTCACGCCGGTCGGGACCCGTCACGACGATCGGGACCCGTTCACGCCCCCGGTCGCCGACCCTGGAGCGGGCCGCCGGCCGAGGAAGCCCGGACCCGTCACGCCCCCGGTCGCCGGTCCACGACCACCTCGCCGCCCACCACGACCGTCTCCGCCACCGTCCCCGGGATCTCCTCGGGGGCGATGCGGAGGATGTCGCGGGAGAGGACGACGAAGTCGGCGAGTTTGCCGACCGTCAGCGAGCCCCGCTCGTGCTCCAGGAAGTTGGCGTAGGCCGAGCCCATCGTGTAGCCCTCGACGGCGGTGGCGACGTCGATCGTCTCGCCGGCCGTCCAGGCCTCGCCGCCGCCGGGCGGCCGGCGGGTGACGGCCGCGTGGATGCCCACCATGGGGTCCATCTCGGCGACGTTCCAGTCGCTGGAGAGCGCGAGGACCGCACCGGCCGCGTGCAGGCTGCGCAGCGGCCAGGCCTTGTGCCAGCGCTCGGGGCCGACGTTCTCGGCCCAGTCCTGGCCGGGTCCGGCGATGTCGGGGGCGGCGTGCCGGGGCTGCATGCAGGCGACGACGCCGAGCTCGGCGAAGCGCGGGGTGTCGGCCGGGTCGAGGCACTCGACGTGGACGACCTGGTGGCGGGCGTCGCGCGGCCCGTTGACGGCGCGGGCCCGCTCGACGGCGTCGAGGACGGTGCGGATGCCCCGGTCGCCGGTGGCGTGGACGAAGCACTGGAAGCCGCGCGCGTCGAGCCGGGTGAGCAGCTCGGCGAACTCCTCGGGCGGGTAGAACGTGTCGCCGCGGTGGTGGGAGCAGCCGACGTACGGCTCCAGGAGGGCGGCGGTGCGGGGTTCGACGACGTCGTCGATGTACAGCTTGAGCGGTCCGACCCGCAGCCGGTCGTCGGCGTACTCGTCGGCCGCCGTCTCGAAGTCGTCCAGGTCCGCTTCGGTGGTCCCGCGCGGGTGGAAGAGCGCGGCGACGATCCGGGAGCGGAGCCGGCCCTCGGCGCGGGCGCGCTCGAAGAGGGCGAGGTCGTCGAGGGAGTTCTGCGGTTCGACGACGGTGGTGATGCCGTAGCCGATGGCGTCGTCCAGGCTCTTGGCGAGCCGTCCGTACTGCCGGTCGGGCGACGCCCAGGGGAGGCCGAGCTCGCGCAGGGCGCGGTGGCCTTCGCGGGAGAGGCCCTTGACGGCGAAGTCCTTGACGAATCCGGTGGGCTCGCCGGTGGCGGGGTCGGTGACGGCCCGTCCGAAGGGCAACTCGGTGTGGTCTCGGTCGACGCCGAGGCGGCGGAGGGCGGCGGTGTTGAGCCAGGCGGTGTGGACGTCGTAGCTGAGGACGAGGGCGGGGGTGTCCCCGGTGGCCGGGTCGAGGTCGGCCGCGGTGGGCATCCGTCCGTCGGGGATCGCGGAGTAGTCGAAGGCCTCGGCCTCGATCCACCCGGCGTCCGGGTGGGCCGCGTGCCAGGTGCGGATGCGCTGGTGGATGGCGTCGAGGGTGCGGGCTCCGGCGAGCTGGACGCAGGCGTCGTCGGAGCCGAGGCGGACGTGGTTGTGGGCGTCGACGAAGCCGGGCAGGACGAGTCGGCCGCCGGCGTCGAGGATCCGGGTCTCGGGGCCCGTCCAGTCGGCCGCTCCGGCGGCGGCGCCGATCCAGACGATGCGTCCGGCGCGGACGGCGAGGGCCTGGGCCTCGGGGAGCGCCGGGTCGACGGTGTGGATGCGGGCCCCGGTGAGGACGAGGTCGGCGGGGGCGGTGCGGTTCATGGGGCGGGGCTCCGTGTCGTACGGGAGGGCGGTTACCGGACGGGGGCGTTGACTGAACGGGGGCGGTTACTGGACGGGGGTCACGGTGCGGCGGGCGAGGAGCACGTACACCAGGGCGGAGACGACGGCGCCGAGGAGCGTGAGGTCCGCGCCGCCGAGCAGGGCGACGAGGGGGCCGGTCCACAGCTCGGAGTCGCAGGTGAGCGCGGAGAAGAGGAGGCCGGCGAGGAGGGCTGTCAGGCCGGCCGGGTGCCAGCCGGAGCGGTACCAGTAGGCGCCGCCGGTGTCCGCGTGCAGGGCGGCGGAGTCGTAGGTGCAGCGGCGGAGCACCATGTCGGCGAGGAAGACCCCGCCCCAGGGGGCGAAGACGATGATCAGGAGGGAGAGGAAGGAGAGGAGGGAGGTGGTGAAGTCGGTGAGGAAGAGCGCGCCGAGTGAGCCGACGGCGGTGACGGCCGCGCTGATGACGATGGCGCGGGCCCGGCTCCAGGGGATGCCGAGGACCTGGAGGTTCAGGCTCGACGAGTAGAGCGTGATGATCGAGTTGGTGACGGAGCCGCCGAGCACCAGGGCGAGGAAGAGGGGCTGGAACCAGCCCGGGAGGAGGCTCTCGGTGCCCGCGACGGCGTCGGTCATGTCGACCTGGGTGGCGGCGGCCACTCCGGCGATGCCGAGGGCGACGGAGGAGACGAAGCCGCCGAGGGCGCCGCTCCAGGTGACGGCCTTGAGGCTGGTGGTGCGGGGCAGGTAGCGGGTGTAGTCGGCGGGCATGGGGAGGTACGAGAAGGGGCCGGCGAGCATGACGACGAAGGCGAGGCTCCAGCCGGAGGCGCCGGGCGCGGCGGCGGGGGCGGAGGTGTCGGCGCCGGGCAGGACGAGGGCGAGCAGGGCGGCGAAGCCGGCGGCGAGGACGTACGCCATCCAGCGCTCGGCGAACTGGACGGTGGCGTGGCCCCAGAGGGCGACGGCGAAGGTCAGCGCGAGGGTGACGGCGAGCGCGAGGGCGCGGGCGGTGTGTCCGCCGTGCCAGCCGAGGTCGGTGAAGAAGGCTTCGAGGGCGAGGGTGCCGACCACGGTGTTGACGATGGTGTAGCCGATGCTGACGATCCAGTTCAGCAGGCCGGCGGGCCAGTTGCCGCGGCGGCCGAAGGCCGCGCGGGAGATGACGAGGGTGGCGGTGCCGGTGCGCACGCCGCTGAGGCCGGCCGCGCCGATGGCGAGGAAGGAGAGGCCGCCGAGCACGACGACGGCGGTGGCCTGCCAGAAGGAGAGTCCGAAGGCGACGGCGAGGGCGCCGTTGATGACGTAGGTGAAGGTGAGGTTCGAGCCGAACCAGAGCCAGAAGACGTCCTTGGCCCCGCCGTGCCGTTCGGCGTCGGGGATGGGGTCGATCCCGTGCTCCTCGACCTGGAAGACCTCGTCGGTCGCTGTCCGGCCCGTGGCCACGGGCACCGTCTCGCGTTCGAGCACGCCGCACTCCTGTCGTGGATGCCATCTTGAATGCCGTTCTAAGTTTTAGAACGGCATTCAAGATGCGCGAGGGTTCTGGCCACGTCAAGACCTCGGGAGGTTGCGGTTAAGGTCGACCCCGGACACGGGAGTCGATGGAACGGCAGGACGGGGACGGCGGCGGTGGCAGGCGCGGCACGACGGCGGGACGGGAACGTCACCCAGGAGCGGATGCTGGAGGAGGCCATGGCGGCGATCGCCGAGGACGGCCTCGCCTCCCTCACCATGTCGGCGCTCGCCGAGCGGCTCGGCACCAGCGGCGGCCACATCCTGTACTACTTCGGCAGCAAGGACCTGCTGCTGCTCGCCGCCCTCCGGTGGAGCGAGGCCGCGCTCGCCGAGGAGCGGCGCGCGCTCCTCGCCCGGCGGATCACGGCCGAGCGCAAGCTCGACCTCTTCCTGCGGCTCTACCTCCCGCGCGGCCCGCGCGATCCGCGCTGGACCCTGTGGATCGAGCTCTGGGCCCGCACCCCCGGCAACACGGCACTCCGCGAGGCGCAGGCCGAACTGGACACGGGCTGGCAGGAGGACCTGGAGAACCTGCTCACGGCGGGCGCGGCACGACGGCGCTTCGCCCCGCTGGACGCCGCCGCCCGCGCCTCCGAACTCCTGGCCCTCCTCGACGGGTTGAGCACCCGGGTGGTCCTCGGCCAGGAGTCGGGCCGGGACCTCCGGCCCGCCCTCGAGGCCGCGCGCTCGGCGGCGCGCGCCCTGGTCCCCCCGTACCCTTCGAGCGAGTGACCCCTCTCCCTCAAGGACCCGCATCCCTCGAGTGACCCGCATCCCTCGAGGACCCCTATCCCTCAAGGACCCGTATCCCTCAGGTGAACACGGGGCGGTGACGGAGCATCAGCCCCGGTAGGCCTCCAGGAGACGCAGCCACGCCTCGCTCAGCGTCGGGTACGCGGGGACGGCGTGCCACAGGCGGGCGATCGGCACCTCGCCCGCGACGGCGACGGTCGCCGAGTGGAGGAGCTCCCCGATGCCGGGCCCCACGAAGGCGGCGCCGAGGACCACCTCCCGGTCCAGGTCGACGACCATCCGGGCGTGCCCCCGGTACCCCTGGGCGTAGAGCCCGGCCCCGGCGACCTGTCGCATGTCGAGGTCCACGGCCCGGACCCGGTGCCCGGCGCGCTCCGCCTCGGCGAGGGTGAGCCCGACGGAGGCCGCCTCGGGGTCGCTGAACACGACCTGCGGCACGGCGGCGTGGTCGGCGGTGGCCACGTGCGCGCCCCATCGTCCGGTGTCCAGGGAGGCGTCGCCCCGCGCGCGGGCGGCGATCGCGGCACCCGCGATCCGGGCCTGGTACTTGCCCTGGTGGGTCATGAGCGCGCGGTGGTTGACGTCGCCGACGGCGTAGAGCCAGTCGCTCCCGGTGACCCGCAGGGTGTCGTCGACGTCGAGCCAGGAGCCCGGCGTCAGGCCGACCGTCTCCAGGCCGACGTCCTCGGTGCGCGGCTTCCGGCCGGTCGCGAAGAGCACCTCGTCGCCCTCCACGTGGTCGCCGCCCTCCAGGACCACGGTGACCGGTCCGCTGCCCCCGTCGCGCACCACCGCGCTCACCGTCACGCCCGTACGGATGTCCGCGCCGCGCGCGCCGAGCGCGGCGGCCACGTGCTCGCCGAGGAACGGCTCCATGCGCGGCAGCAGCCCCCCGCCCCGTACGAGCAGGGTCACCTTCGACCCGAGGGCCTGCCACGCGGTGGCCATCTCCACGCCCACCACTCCCCCGCCGACCACGACGAGCCGCTCGGGCACCCGGTCGGAGCTGGTCGCCTCCCGGCTGGTCCAGGGATGCGCCCCGGGCAGGCCCGGCAGTTCCGGCAGGAGGGCGCGGGTGCCGGTGCAGACGGCGACCGCGTGCCGGGCGGTGAGCACGTGCCGCTCGCCCTCGGGGCCCGCGACCTCCACCCGGCGCGGCCCGAGGAGCCTTCCATGACCCCGGAAGACCCGGACGCCCACGGAGTCCAGCCAGTCGAGCTGGCCCTCGTCCTTCCAGTGCCCGACGACCTTGTCCCGGTGGGCGAAGACCTCCATCGCGTCCAGCGGGCCGTAGACCGACTCGCGCAGACCGGCGACCTTGCGGGCGTCGGAGCGGGCGATCGCGGGGCGGAGCAGCGCCTTGCTGGGCATGCACGCCCAGTACGAGCACTCGCCGCCGATCAGCTCGCTCTCGACGATCGCCGCGGTGAGGCCGCCGGCCCGCACCCGGTCGACGACGTTCTCGCCGACCGGGCCCGCGCCGATCACGACGACGTCGTAGGTGTGCTCGTCTTCCACCGTTCGTGTCATGGGTCCCAGTCTGGTGCCGGAGGCACGGAATAGCGCGGCTCGATACGCCGTTGTGCCGGGCGAGTCCCCAGGGGACCGTGAGGACACCGCCAGGAGACCCGAAAGGTAGGCAGTATGAGCACCGTAGAGCTCACCAAGGACAACTTCGACGAGATCGTGAGCGGGAACGAGTTCGTGCTCATCGATTTCTGGGCTTCGTGGTGCGGTCCCTGCCGTCAGTTCGCCCCGGTCTTCGAGGCGGCGTCCGAGCGGCACCAGGACCTCGTCTTCGCCAAGGTGGACACCGAGGCGCAGCAGGAGCTGGCGGCCGCGTTCGAGATCCGCTCGATCCCGACCCTGATGATCGTCCGTGACAACGTGGCCGTGTTCGCGCAGCCCGGCGCGCTGCCGGAGACCGCGCTGGAGGACGTCATCGGTCAGGCGCGGCAGCTGGACATGGCCGAGGTCCGCAAGTCCATCGCGGACGCGCAGCAGAAGTGACCCACCGCGAGAGGGGTGCGGGAGGCCCTCCCGTACCCCTCTCGCGTGCATCGGGCCCCGCTGTGGGGCCGTCAAACCCCGCTGGTGGCCCCGTCAACCCCGCTGTGGGGCCCGTCAGCGCTCCAGGACCAGCGCGAGGCCCTGGCCGACGCCGATGCAGAGCGCCGCGAGGCCCGTGCCGGAGCCGGCCGCGGCGAGCTGGTGCGCCACCGAGCCGGCCAGCCGGGCGCCGGACGCGCCCAGCGGGTGACCGATCGCGACCGCTCCACCGCGGGGATTCACGATCTCGGGGTCGAGTTCCGGCCATTCGGCGAGGCAGCCGAGCGACTGGGCCGCGAAGGCCTCGTTGAGCTCGAAGGTCGTCAGGTCCGCGAAGGAGCGACCGGCCTTCTCCAGGGCCCGGTGGACCGCCGCGACCGGGCCGAGGCCGAAGAGCTGGGGCTCGATCCCGGTGACCGCGGAGGTGCGGATCCGGGCGAGGGGTTCCCGGCCGGTCTCGCGCAGCCCGTCCTCGTCGACGAGGAGCAGCGCCGCCGCTCCGTCGTTGAGCGGCGAGGAGTTGCCCGGCGTGACCGTGCCGCCGTCGGGGCGGAACGCGGGCTTCAGCTTGGCGAGGGCCTCCATGGAGGTGTTGTCGCGGATGCACTCGTCGCGGGTCAGCTCCGCCCCGGGGTAGGGGACGACCTCGTCGTCGTACAGCCCCTTCGCCCAGGCCTCGGCCGCCTTGCGGTGGCTGGCGAGGGCGAAGGCGTCCTGCTGCTCGCGGGTGATGCCGTGCTTGTCGGCGACGAGCTCCGCGCCCTCGCCCAGCGCGACCGTCCACTCGGCGGGCATCTTCGGGTTCGTCATGCGCCAGCCGAGGGTCGTGGAGTGGAGCTGCTGGTGGCCGGCGGGGAAGGCCCGCTCGGGCTTCTGCAGGACCCAGGGGGCGCGGGACATCGATTCGACGCCGCCCGCGATCGCCACGGAGGCGTCACCGAGGGCGATGGCGCGGGCGGCCTGTATGACGGCCTCCAGGCCGGAGCCGCAGAGGCGGTTGACGGTGACGCCGGGGACGGTGACGGGCAGTCCGGCGAGGAGGACGGCCATGCGCGCGACGTCGCGGTTGTCCTCGCCCGCGCCGTTGGCGTCGCCGAAGTAGACGTCGTCCACGCGCGCGGGGTCGAGCGCGGGCGAACGGTCGACGAGCGCGCGGACGACGTGGGCCGCGAGGTCGTCGGGGCGCACGGAGGCGAGGGCGCCCCCGAACTTCCCGATCGGAGTGCGGACGGCGTCGACGATGTAGACGTCGCGGATGCTCATCGGTTCTCTCTCCCACGTGACCTGCGAACGACTCTGTTCGCCTGGTGAAGCAATCTTCGCCCCATCGGGCGCGCAGAGTCTCTGCCCGGCGGCCCCTCGTGTCAACGGGTCGTTTCGGGACAGGCCGGACCGATGGCGGGGAAGTGCGCGGGTTCAGCCGTGCGCGACGGGGCGGACCAGGGCCGTGAGGCCGTAGTCGAGCTCGCGGCCGTCGACGAGGAGCGCCTCGACGGTGTCCGTCTCGGGGTCGATGTCGGCCCGGATGCCGTGTCCCTCGTAGATCGGGTAGCCCGTCTCGCCGTGCCGTCCGGTGGCCTCGACGACGGCCGAGCGGACGGCGCTGTCCGCGACGGCGGCGCCGCCGCGGTCCTCTACGTGCTCGGGCACCAGCAGGATCTCGAACCGCTTCGGAACAGTGCTCATGCACCGAAGCTAAGCGCTGGGCCGGGCTCGCGCCGGACGACGCCCCTGGAGGGCGGGGGCTCGCCTCGAATCCGCCCCGGACGCGGGGACCCGGCTCGCCCCCGCCGGATGCCACAGGCCTCGGCTCGGCTCCCGCGGACGACCTCCTCGGATGCGGGGGGCTCGCCTCGAATCCGCCCCGGACGCTTGGCCCGGCTCGCCTTCCGGATGCCAGAGGCCTCAGCTCGACTCCCGTCGGACGACCCGTGAGTCCAGCAGGGAGCGGGAGACCGCCGGGGCGTCCGGTTCCCGTACGGCACGGTCGACCAGTTCCGCCAGCTCGCGGCCGAGCACCATGTCGATCCGTACGGTGCTGAGCCGCGGCCGCAGCAGCCGCCCGAGGAGCAGATCGTCCGCGCCGACCACCGCCGTCTCCTCCGGCACGGAGATCCCGGTGTCCTGGAGCGCGCGCATCAGGAGCATGGCGTACTCGTCGTTGTACGCGAAGACGCCGTCGAGCCCGAGCTCGCGCCACCGTGCGGCGAGCGCGGCCGCCGACTCCTCCTCGTACCGCAGCGGCAGGGGTACGACGGTGGCCCCGGCAGCCCCGGCCGCGCGGCGCGCGCCGTCGAGGCGGGGCCCGGAGAACATCGCGAGGCCCGGCTCCTCGGGCACGACGACGCCGATCCGGCGCCGGCCGGTCCCCAGGAGGTGCTCGGTGGCCACCTCGCCGACCCGCCCCTGCTCCAGGACGAGGGCGTGGGCGCCCTCCACGCGCTGGGTGCCGAGGGTGATCACGGCCCGGGCCCCGGACCGCTTGAGGATCTCGACGCCCTGCTCCGTGAGCTCGACCTCTCCGAGGGAGACCACGGCCACCGGCCGCAGCTCGGCCCAGGCGCGGGCGGCCTCCTCGGCCTCCAGACCGACGCTTCCGTACTGCACGACCGTGTAGTCGAGGCGGCGCAGGGCCCACTGGAAGTCGTTGAAGAACTGGCTGTAGAGCGGCCCGACGGGGACGTGGGAGCTCGGGATCAGCACCATGCGGCTGTGGCCGGCGCGCAGGCTGCGGGCGGCGGCGTGCGGCACGTAGCCCAGCTCCTCGGCCGCCTCGCGCACCCGCTGCCGGGTGGGCTCGCTGATGCGGACGGCCGAGGTGTTGTTCAGGACGTACGAGACGGTGGCCCGGGAGACGCCCGCGAGGCGCGCGACATCGGCGCTGGTGGGGACCGTCCGCCCGGAGGGGCGGTCGGGGGAGTGTTCGGTTGGCTGGCTCATCGATCCGGCATCTTTCCAGAACGATCCGGCGCAGGGTCTGGCGGATGGCCGGATTTGGGTGCTACACAGTGCCCACACGTGTCACTGACACGTGTAACCCTACCCTTCCATCCGCTCCTCGCCCCCGCATCGGGCGATCTCCTCAGGAGGGCAAAGTGGCCCTTTCCTCCCCCGGGACCGGTCCCGACACGAGCGCCCCCGGCTCCGTCACCGACCCGGCCGCCCCCGGCTCCCCCACGGCCTCCCGGCCGACGCGCGGCCTGCTGCCCCTGCTGCTCACCGGCAACACCGCGATGTACGCGCTGTACATCGGCGTCCCCGGCATGCTCCTCGCGCTCCAGATCGAGGCCGTCGACCCCGCCGACAAGGTGGCGAACTTCGGCCTCGTCTCCGGCATATCCGCGATCTTCGCCACCGTCTTCAACCCGGTCGCGGGCGCCCTCTCGGACCGCTCGGGCCGCCGCAACCCCTGGATCCTCGCCGGCGGCCTGCTCGCCCTCCCGGTGATGCTGCTCCTCGGCAGCGTCCACACGATCCTGCTGGTCACCATCGCCTGGTGTCTGGGCCAGGCCGTCATGAACGTCTACCAGGCGGCCCTCACCTCCGTGGTCCCCGACCGGGTCCCCCTGGCCGCACGCGGCAAGGCCTCGGCCGCCGTCGGCCTCGGCCTCCCCGTCGGCTCCACGATCGGCGCGCTCCTCAGCGCGGCCTTCTCCGAGCACTACCGCACCGGCTACCTCGTCTTCGGCGCGATCGTCGCCGCCACCGCCGTGCTGTTCACCGCCTGCGCCCGCGAGGAGCACATGCCCCCGAAGGCCCCCGTGCCGGTCAAGGAACAGATCGCGGCCTTCGGCAGCGCCCTGAAGGACCACGACTTCCGCTGGGCCTTCATCGGCCGCGCCCTGCTCGTCCTCGGCTACTTCGCCGTGGCCGGCTTCCAGCTGTACATCCTCAAGGACCACACCGACCTGCCCGCCGGGCTGAGCGCCGAGGAGGCCGTGGCGATCCTCATGCCGGTCAACTCGGTCGCCATGGTCGTCTCCACCGTCCTCGGCGGCTGGCTCTCGGACCGGTTCGACCGCCGCAAGCTCTTCGTGGGCGCCTCCGCGGCGCTCGCCGCCCTCGCGCTGCTCATCCCGGCCCTCTCGACGAGCTGGACCGCGATGCTGGCCTTCTCCGTCGTCAACGGGCTCGGCTTCGGCTGCTACATGGCCGTCGACACCGCCCTGGTGACCATGGTCCTGCCCAAGGCCGAGGACGCCGCCCGGGACATGGGCGTCCTCAACGTCGCCAACGCCGGCCCGCAGATCGTCGCCCCCTTCGTGGCCTCGATCGTCGTGTCGCTGAGTGGCGGATACACGGCACTCTTCCTGGTCGCGGCCGTACTGTCGGTACTCGGCGCGCTGGCCGTGCGCCCCATCCGCAGCGTGCGCTGACCCCCGTCGGCGTCCGCCGCGCCCGTCCGCAGCGTGCGCCGGCCCCGTCGGTGCCCGCCGAACACCGCAGGAGAGGCGGCACCGTGCGCCTGCACACGACCACGTGGGGATCCGGTGACCGGACGGCCCTGCTCGTCCACGGCATCATGGCCGACCACCGCACCTGGCGCCGGGTCGGACCGGCGCTCGCGGAGCGCGGCTACCGGGTGATCGCCGTGGACCTGCGGGGGCACGGGGCGAGCGACCGGGCCTCGGGCCCGGAGGCGTACCGCCCCGATGACCACGCCGACGATCTCGTGGAATCCCTGCCCGCCGGAGCGGAGTTGGCGATCGGCCACTCGCTCGGCGGGCTCGTCCTGGCCCGGGCGGTGGAGCGTCTGGCGCCGGCCCGGGCGGTGTACTCCGACCCGGCCTGGCACCTGGCGGCCGGTCCCTGCGGCTACCGGGCCGATCTCTTCGTCCGGGGCAAGTCGATGACCCGGGAGCAGATCAGGGGGTTCAACCCGCACTGGTCGGACGAGGACGTCGACGCCGAGATGGCGTCGGTACGGGACTGGGACGAGCGGAGCGCCCACGGCCTCACGGCGTTCGTGGGCGCCGACCTGTGGCCGGACCGGCCCGTGGTGCCCTCCCTCGTCACCCTCGCCGATCCGAGCACGCTGGTCCGGCCGGAGCACGCCCGGATGCTGGCGGCCCGCGGATTCGAGATCCGCACGGTGAAGGGGGCGGGGCACACGATCCACCGGGACGAGTTCGACGGGTTCATGTCCGCCCTGGGCGGGTGGATCTGACGTACCGTTCAGCCATGGACGACACGTCGATGGACAGCTCGATGGTGGGACTGCTCGGCCGCGTGACCGGCACCGTCGGCCCCGGCCTCGTCGGCGAGGTGATCGTCCGGATCCGCGGCGGCGCCGAGCACTTCCTCGCGCACCCCGCCTCGCCGAAGGAGCGGATCGAGGTCGGCACGGTCGTGATGGTCATGGAACATCTCCCTCCGCGCACCGTCTATGTCACAGCCGCGTACGACAGTTGACCGAACCGTTGAGCCGTGCCCGTCACGGGCGCACACTCCCTTCACCGGATCCGCTCGGCTCCGGTGAAGGGGGACCTTGTCCATGGGCATCGGCATTCTGGCGGGCGTCGTCGTCGGCGCGCTCGCCGTTCTGATCGGTGTGTTCAAAATGATGTGGCGCGTCGCGGAACCCAACGAGGCGCTGATCATCTCCGGTTCCAACCACAAGAACGAGGGCCTCGGCGCAGGCATGGGGTTCCGCATCGTCACCGGTCGCGGCACCCTCGTGCTCCCCGGCGTCCAGGCGGTGCGGAAGCTCTCGCTGGACCTCAACGAGACGCAGCTGTCCGTCGAGTGCGTCACCCACCAGGGCATTCCGCTCAAGGTCCGCGGTGTGGTGATCTTCAAGGTCGGTGACGACTTCGTGTCGATCGCCAACGCCGCGCGCCGCTTCCTCGACCAGCAGAAGCTGATGAGCGAGCGGGTGCACATCGTCTTCGCCGGTCATCTCCGCGCCATCGTCGGCGGGTTGACCGTGGAGGACATGATCCGTGACCGGGAGAAGCTGACCGGGCAGGCGCGGTCGGCCTGTGGCACGGAGATGGAGAAGCTCGGTCTGATCGTCGACTCGCTGCAGATCCACGAGATCGAGGACCCCACCGGGTACATCAAGAACCTGGCCGCCCCGCACGCGGCCGCCGTCCAGCGGGACGCGCGGATCGCGCAGGCGGAGGCGAACCGGCGGGCGACCGAGGCCGAGCAGCAGGCCGCGGCGCGCATGTCGGAGGCGACCCGCGACAGCGAGATCCTCCAGGCGGGCTACCAGGCCGAACGGGACCAGGCCTCCGCCCGGGCCCGGCAGGCCGGACCGCTCGCCGACGCCGCCTCACGGCAGGAGGTCGTCGTCCAGGAGACCCGGGTCGCGGAGCTGGAAGGTCACCGCAAGGAGCAGCAGCTCCAGGCGGAGGTCCGCAAGCCGGCCGACGCGATGGCGTACGAGACCCGGACGCTGGCCGCGGCCGAGCGTGACGCCCGGATCTCGGCCGCCGAGGCCGAGGCGAAGGAGACGGAGCTGGCGAGCGCGGCCAAGGCGACGGCGACCCGGCTCACCGGTGAGGCGGAGGCGGCGGCGCAGCACGCCAAGGGGCTCGCGGTCGCGGAGGCCACGCGCGCGAAGGGCCTGGCGGAGGCCGAGGCCATCAAGGCGCGGGCGGCGGCGCTCGCGGAGAACCAGGAGGCGGTGGTCGCACAGCAGCTGGCCGAGAAGTGGCCGGAGATCGTCTCCGCGGGCGCCTCCGCCTTCGGGAACGTCGACCAGATGGTGCTGCTCAACGGCGCCGACGGCATGGCGGACGTCTTCGCCAAGGCGCTGACCATGGGCGGGACGGGTCTCGGCCTGGCCCGGCAGCTCCTCGCCACGATGAGCCCGGCCGCGCAGGAGAAGCCGGCCGGGGCGGCGCTGTCGGGGCCGCCGGCGCAGCGCACGGAGAAGAGCGTGGAGATCCCGGTGAAGAGCGTGGAGATCCCGGTCGTCGACGGGCAGTGAACCGCGTGCGGAAGGGCCCGGTGCCGTCACGGCACCGGGCCCTTCCGTGCCACCCGCTCGACTTCTGGTTCTCGACCTCTGGTTCTCGACCTCAGTTGTGGCCGAACCTGCGTTCCTTGCGGTGGGACGCGTGCTCGACGAGGGGCATCGGTGCCGCTCTCGTGGGGGTCGGCGCGCTCTTCTCCTTCGCCGCGGCTTCGGTGCGGTGCTCATGGCCGCCGGTACGGGCTCCCCGGTTCGTCCGGGTCTGTTTCTTGCCCACGATCGTGCCTCCCGTGACGGGTGTCGGACGCTGGTCCGTATGTGCTCAGCCTGGCACGGGGGCAGGAGAGCCGCACGTCAGAGCGGGTGCGCCAGGACTTTCCCGAAGGCGGCGAGGGTCGGGGTGCCGGAGGAGCGGTCGAGGACGGCGAAGACGACCTCCTCGAAGTGCCCGGCGAACCTGCCGTCGCCGGTGAGCAGCGCCTTGAACGCGCCGGCGACGTCCGCCGGGGCGTTCTGGAACACCCCGCAGCCCCAGGCGCCGAGGACGAGCCGCCGGTATCCGGCCGCGGCCGCCGTCTCCAGGACCCGCTCGGCGCGGGACGCGAGCGCGGCGGGCAGCCGGTGCGCGAGCTCGGGGGTACGGCGGCGGACCACGCCCGCGTTGGGCGCGGGAGAGGTGAGGAAACCGACCGTGAAGGGCTCGGCGAGCAGCGCGCCCCGGTCGTCGCGGAAGACCGGGACCCGGGGCGAGTGGATGACCCGGTCGGTGTAGAAGGCGTCCCGCTCCTCCCGGTGGTGGGCGTAGTAGTCGGGTGCGCGCAGCAGGGTCGCGTGGAGGGCGGAGGACCGGCAGAGCGCCTCCTCCTGCGCCTGGGCGCCGTTGAGGTAGCCGCCGCCGGGGTTGCGGGCGGAGGCGAAGTTCAGGACGGCGACCGGGCGGGTGGGGTCGGCCTCGGTCATCCGGCGGGCCGCCGCCAGGCTGCTCTCGGGGGTGACGTCGAGGGTGGGCGTCCGGTCGGTGTCGGGCGTGACGGCGACGGGCTCGGGGCCGTGGAGGCGGGTTCCGGCCAGGGCGGCCTTCAGGTCCTCGATGAGGGAGACGGTCCGGCCGTCGGGGGCCTGGTAGTGGCCCGCGGCAACGATCTCCTCGGTCTGCCGCGCGATGGCGCGCAGTCGTGCACTCATGCCCTCAGGATGATCGTTTCGCCCCGGCCGGGACAACGGGATTTCGTGGAGGCCCGTGGTGGCGGGGTGTGCGGGGTATTTCGGCCGGGTGGGGGCACAAGGAGCGCGCGGGGGTCGTGTGAGGCGCTCTTGCACGGCGGTCGGTGGTGGCTTTAGGTGGAAGCAGCGACTCACCGGGCGGGTCTCCGCGGGGACCCCGAGGACCAGGAGGTGCACGGATGTCGCCGAGCGGCATACGGCGTGGCGGTCCCCCTCTCACCGAGGCGGAGGCGGAGGACCTGCTGCGATGTATCTGCTTCAAGACCGGCCCGCCCCGCACGGTGGGGGTGGAGCTGGAGTGGCTCGTGCACGAGCTGCGGGACCCCCGGCTTCCCGTACGGTCGCCGAGGCTCGCGGCCGCGCTGGACACCGTACGGGCGCTGCCCCTGGTGTCGGCCCTCACGTTCGAACCCGGCGGGCAGCTGGAGCTCAGCTCGCGCCCGGCCGGCTCCCTCATGGAGTGCCTCGACTCGCTCGCCGCCGACCTGGCCGCGGTGCGGGCGGCGCTCGGGCCGCTCGGTCTGACCCTCAGCGGTTACGGGGTGGACCCCTGGCACGCGCCGCGCGACCGGGTCCTGCACGAGCCGCGGTACGACGCGATGGAGACCGCGCTCGGCCGGACCGGGCCGGCCGGGCGGGCGATGATGTGCGAGTCGGCCTCGGTGCAGGTCTGCCTCGACGCCGGCCTGGAGGAACCCGGTCCGCTCGGCTACCACCGGCGCTGGCAGCTCGCCCATCTGCTCGGCGCGGTGCTGGTGGCCGCCTTCGCCAACTCCCCGGTGCACGGCGGTCGCCGGACCGGCTGGCGCTCGACGCGGCAGGCGCTGTGGGCGGAGCTCGACCCCCGTCGGACGCTCGCGCCGCCCCCGGACGGGGAGCCGCGCGCGGAGTGGGCGGCACATGTCCTGGACACCCCGGTGATGTGCGTAAGGGCCGAGGAGGGGCCGTGGACGGTGCCGGAGGGGCTGACGTTCCGGCAGTGGCTGCGGACGGGCCTTCCCCGGCCGGCCGACGCCGACGACCTGCGCTATCACATGACGACCCTGTTCCCGCCGGTACGGCCGCGCGGGCACCTGGAGCTACGGATGATGGACGCGCAGCCCGGCCCGGACGGCTGGATGGTGCCGGTGGCGGTGACGACGGCCGTCTTCGACGACCCGGAGGCGGCGGAGACCGTGTACCGGGCGGTGAAGCCCCTCGCGGAGCTGGCCGCCCCGGGTCCCGCGCCGCGCAATCCGCTGTGGCTGGCGGCGGCCCGTGACGGTCTCTCCGATCCCGAGCTGCACGCCGCCGCCCGCGCGGTGTTCTCCGCCGCGCTCGACGCACTGCCCCGGATCGGGGCGAGCGAGGGGGTGCGGCGGGCGGTCGCCGCCTTCCACGAGCGGTACGTGATCCCCGGCAGCTGTCCGGCCGACGACCTCCAGGTGGTGACGTCATGACCGCGACCGACACGGTGGCCGGTCCCGAGGACCTGCGGCGGCGGGCCCTCGGCGCCCTCAGCACCGCGCGGGACCGCACCGCGCTCCTCACCTCCTGCGTGGAGGACGGCGAACTCACCGCGCAGCACTCGCCCTTGATGTCACCGCTGGTCTGGGACCTGGCGCACATCGGCAACCAGGAGGAGCAGTGGCTGTGGCGGGCCGTCGCGGGGCGCGAGGCGCTGCGGCCCGAGATCGACTCGCTGTACGACGCCTTCCAGCACCCGCGCGCCTCCCGCCCGTCGCTGCCGCTGCTCGCGCCCGGCGAGGCGCGGGCCTATGCCGCCGACGTACGGACCCGGGTCCTCGACGTGCTGGAGAGCACCCCGCTGGAGGGGCGTCCGCTGGTGGACGCCGCTTTCGCGTTCGGGATGATCGCGCAGCACGAGCAGCAGCACGACGAGACGATGCTGATCACCCATCAGCTGCGGAAGGGTCCCGCCGCCCTGACCGCCCCCCCGCCGCCCGTCCTGCGGTCCGGTCCACTGTCCGCCGAAGTCCTGGTGCCCGGGGGCCCGTTCACCATGGGCACGTCGGACGAGCCGTGGGCCCTGGACAACGAACGGCCGGCGCACCCCCGTCTCGTCCCCGCCTTCCACATCGACACCACGCCCGTCACGAACGGCGCCTACCTCGCCTTCATGGCCGACGGCGGCTACACGGACCGGCGCTGGTGGCGGCCGGAGGGTTGGGCGCAGATCCGGGAGCACGGCATCGCGGCTCCGCTGTTCTGGCGGCGGGACGGCGGGCAGTGGCTGCGCCGCCGGTTCGGGGTGACGGAGCCGGTACCCGAGGAGGAGCCGGTCCTGCACGTCAGCTGGTACGAGGCGGACGCCTACGCGCGCTGGGCGGGGCGACGGCTCCCGACCGAGGTGGAGTGGGAGAAGGCGGCCCGCCACGACCCGGTCACCGGGCGCTCCCGCCGCTTCCCGTGGGGCGACGCGGATCCGGGCCCGGAGCACGCGAACCTCGGGCAGCGGCACCTGCGGCCCGCGGCGGCGGGCAGCTATCCGGCGGGCGCCTCGCCCCTCGGCGTACGCCAGCTGATCGGGGACGTGTGGGAGTGGACCGCCAGCGACTTCCTGCCGTACCCGGGGTTCACGGCCTTCCCGTACAAGGAGTACTCGGAGGTGTTCTTCGGGCCCGAGCACAAGGTGCTGCGCGGCGGTTCGTTCGCGGTCGACCCGGTCGCCTGCCGGGGCACCTTCCGCAACTGGGACCTGCCGGTGCGACGCCAGATCTTCTCCGGCTTCCGGACGGCGCGCAGCGCGGAGCTCGACTGATGTGCCGTCACGTCGCGTACGTCGGGGCACCGTTGGCGCTGGGAGAGCTGCTCGTCCGGCCGCCGCACGCCCTGCTGCGCCAGTCCTGGGAGCCCCGTACGCAGGACAGCGGCGTGGTGAACGCCGACGGGTTCGGCGTCGGCTGGTACGCCGAGGGGGATCCGGCGCCGGCGCGGTACCGGCGGACCGGACCGATCTGGGGCGACCTGTCCTTCGCGGACCTCGCCCGGGTGGTGCGCTCCGGGGCCTTCCTCGGGGCGGTCCGGGGGGCCACGCTCCCGGGCGCCGACGGGGAGGCCGCGGCGGCGCCGTTCGCCGCCGGGCCGTGGCTGTTCAGCCACAACGGCGCGGTCGACGGCTGGCCCGACTCCCTCACAGCGCTCGCCGGGACGCTGTCGGCCGGTGAGCTGCTGTGCCTGGAGGCGCGCACCGACTCGGCGCTGCTCTGGGCGCTCGTGCTGCACCGGCTGCGGGCCGGGGACGCGCCGGGGGCGGCGCTCGCCGACACCGTGCGGGAGGTCGCGGCGGTGTCGCCCGCTTCCCGGCTGAACCTGCTGCTCACCGACGGCGACCGGATCGCCGCGACCGCCTGGCGCAACAGCCTCTGGTACCTGTCGGGCCCCGGCCGGGTGGCCGTGGCCTCCGAACCGTACGACGACGATCCGCGCTGGCGGGAGGTGCCGGAGCACACGCTCGTCACCGCCGACCGCGCCGAAGTCACCCTCACCCCGCTCAAGGAGCCGTCCGCGTGAGCCCGTTCCAGCTGACCCGCACCCTCGCCCCGGACGCCGCCGGCGCCGACCTCCGTACCGACGTCCTGCACGGTCTGACCCGCTCCCCCAAGGAGCTGCCGCCCAAGTGGTTCTACGACGCCCGGGGCAGCGAGCTCTTCGAGGAGATCACCCGGCTGCCCGAGTACTACCCCACGCGCGCGGAGCGGGAGATCCTGGTCGCGCGGGCGCCGGAGATCGCCGCCGCGACGGGGGCGCGGACCCTGGTGGAGCTGGGTTCCGGTTCCTCCGAGAAGACGCGGTTCCTGATCGACGCGCTGCTGCCGGGTCTGGACGCGTACGTGCCCGTGGACGTGAGCGAGTCCGCGCTGACCGGGGCGGCGGAGTCGCTGCTCGCGGACCGGCCGGAGCTGTGGGTGCACGCGCTCGTCGCCGACTTCACGCGGGGGCTCGCGCTGCCGGGGACGCCGGGGCCGCGCCTGGTGGCCTTCCTCGGGGGCACGATCGGCAATCTGCTGCCCGCCGAGCGCGGTACCTTCCTGCGTTCGGTCCGCGCCCTGCTGACGCCGGGCGACGCGCTGCTGCTCGGCACGGACCTGGTGAAGGACGAGGCGACGCTCGTGGCCGCCTACGACGACAGCGCCGGGGTGACGGCCGCGTTCAACAAGAACGTGCTGTCCGTGATCGACCGGGAGCTGGGCGCGGACGCCGATCCGGCCGCCTTCGACCACGTGGCGGTGTGGGACGCCGAGCGGGAGTGGATCGAGATGCGGCTGCGGGCCCGCCGCGCGCTGACCGTGAAGATCCCGGAACTGGATCTCGTGGTGCCGTTCGCGGCGGGCGAGGAGATGCGCACGGAGGTGTCGGCGAAGTTCCGTCAGGCGGGGGTACGGGAGGAGCTGGCGGCGGCGGGCCTCGAACTGGCCCGCTGGTGGACGGACGACAGGGGCAGGTTCGCGCTGTCCCTGGCCACGGTCGGCTGAGCGGCGGCCGGCTGGGCGACGGCCGGGACGGCTGACGGAGCGGCGGCCGACTGGGCGACGGCCCGTTGGGCCGCGGCGGCCAGGGCGCGGCGGTCTGGATACTCAATACTGGATATCGGATCCAGTATTCGAATATTGGCGACAATCCGCCGCGCGGTGACGACCCGCCACAAGGACGCGCCCAGCAGATCGTCCCCGACATACGCGGCGGCCCCGGTGGGCCGGTAGTCGATCCGTACCGGCAGCACGGCGCACCCGCTGTCCAGGGCGGCTTGGAAGGCCGCCGGGCGGAAACGTCCCCGGGCCCGCCCGCACCAGGTCGATCCCTCGGGGAAGACGACCACCCGGCCCCCGCCGACGAGCACCGCGGCCAGGGCCCGGACGGTGCCGGGCAGGGCCCTGAGCTGGTCGCGGTCGATGAAGAGGGTGCCGCCGAGCGCGGCGAGCGGGCCGAGGACGGGCCAGCGGCGGACCTCCGTCTTGGCCACCATCCGGCCGGGCAGCACGGCCGCGAGGAGGGGTACGTCCAGCCAGGAGACGTGGTTGGCGACGACGAGGAGCGGGCCCGTGGCCGCGCCGGCCGTCCCCTCGTACCGTACGCGCACCCCGAAGGCGCGGACCACCGCCCGCGTCCAGCCCCGGACGAGGGCGAGCCGGGCGGTCGCCGGGAGCAGCCCCGCGGCCGGGGCGAGCAGGAGACCGAGGAGGACGGCGCCGGTCCCGGCGGTCAGCCGGGCCACGGCCAGGACCGTGCCGGCCCGCTCGTCCGGCCTGCCGGACCCGGTCTCGGGGTGGGCCGCGCAGCGGCCAGGGGTGCAGGGCGCCGTGGGGAGCCACGGCGGGAGGGCCGTGGAGCCGTTCACCGCGCCGGGACGAGCGACAGGAAGTGGTCGAGGTAGCGCGGGTTGGTGCGACGCAGCGAGAGCAGCACGTAGAGGTCGGCGACGCCGAAGTCGGGGTCGTGCGCGGGGGCGCCGCAGACCCACGCGCCGAGCCGCAGGTAGCCGCGGAGCAGCGGCGGGAGTTCGGTGCGGCCCTCGGGGCGGGTGATGCCGTCGGGGCTCCACAGCTTGTGCGGGGTGACCCAGTACTCCTCGGGGGCGAGGTGCTTGGCCTTGACGGTGTCCCAGGTGGCGGCGGCGAGGGTGCCGCCGTCGGCGAGCGGGATCGAGCAGCAGCCGGCGAGCCAGTTGTGGCCGGTGCGGGTCATGTAGCGGGCGAGGCCGCCCCAGATGAGGGCGATCACGGCGCCGTTGCGGTGGGCGGGGTGGACACAGGAGCGGCCGACCTCCACCAGGTCGTGCCGGACGGGCGCGAGCCTGGCGAGGTCGAACTCGCTCTCGGAGTAGAGGCGTCCGGCGACGGCGGCCCGGTCGGGCGGCAGGATCCGGTAGGTGCCGACGACCTCGCCGGTGCTCTCCTCCCGTACCAGGAGGTGGTCGCAGTACGCGTCGAAGGCGTCGGTGTCGAGGCCGGGCTCGGGGCCGTCGAGCCGGGCTCCCAGCTCGCCGGCGAAGACCTGGTGGCGCAGGCGCTGGGCGGCCCGGACGTCCTCCTGGTCCCGGGCGAGGCCGACGACGTACCGGGGCGTGGGCTGCTCGGCCGGGACCTGGGGCTGTGCGGGCGCGGGGACGGCGAGCGTGGGCGTCGGTGCGGACATGGCGGGTTCCTCCGGCGGGACGGAAGGGGAAGGGGCGGGACCGGGCCGCGTGAGCGGTGGCCCGGCCCCTTGTTTCTTCCGTCACCGGCTGGATTCGACATGACCGTCCGGGGGCCCACGGGTGTGCGAACGCTGAATGCTATTCGGCGAGGGTGTCCGTGATCGCGGTCGAGGCGTCCTTCGCCGCCTTGACGGGGTCCTCGCCCCGGAGGACGGCCGTCATGTACGGCTTGATGGGGTTGTCGGCCTCGACGTTCGCCCACTGCGGGGAGTTGGGGGTGGCCCGGCCGCGTGCGGCGCCCTTCGCCATGGCGGCGGTGGCCTCCTGGCCGGCGACGACGGAGGCGAGGCTCTTCTTGTTGGGCACGTAGCCCATGGCGCGGGCGAGTTCGGACTGCCACTTCTCGCCGGCGAGGGCCTTGACGACGTCGAGGGCGGCGCCGCGCTGGGGGGCGTTCTCGGGGATGATGAGGTCGGAGCCGCCGGTGAAGACGGCGCAGGGCCGGTCGGCCTTCTTGCCGGGTATCGGGAAGTAGCCGAGCTTGTCCTTGAGGCCCGGGTCGGCCTTGAGGATGGCGGCGACGGCGCTGGGCGTGGCGATGAGCTGGGCGACGTCGCCCTTGGCGAAGACGTCGGCCTGCGGCGGGGTCTGCTCGTCGGCGTCCTTCGGGCCGGAGCCGAGGGCCTGGAGCTCCTTGTAGAAGGCCATGCCCCGCCGGGCGGCCGGGCTGTCGAGCGCGCCGGTCCACTGGCCGCCCTTGTCGACGGCGAGTTCGCCGCCCTCGTCCCAGATGAAGCCGGCGAGGGTGTACCAGTCCTGTCCGGCGAGGTAGATGCCCTGGGTGCCGTTCGTGTTGAGCTTCTCTGTGTCGTCGAGCCACTCGGCCCGGGTGGCCGGCGGCTTGTCGATGCCGGCGTCCTCGAACAGGTCCTTGTTGTAGATGACGATGCGGTTGGCCGCGTACCAGGGAATGCCGTACTGGGCTCCGGCGATGCTGCCCGGCTCGGCGAGACCGGGCAGCCAGTCCTCGCTGCCGAGGTCGCGGACCGACTCCAGGGTGAGGTCGAAGAGCTTCTCGGTGTCGGCGTACTGGGCGACCTGGGTGTTGCCGACCTCGATGACGTCGGGGCCGCCGGAGCCCTGGATCGCCTCGGTGACCTTCTTCCCGATGCCGGTCCAGTCCTGGATCGTGAACTCGAGCTCGACTCCCGCGTGCTCCTGCTCGTACGCCTCGGTGAAGCGCTTCAGGAAGTCCTCGCTGGCGCTGTTCCGCATGAGCCAGACGTTCACGGTCCTCGTCCCGCCGTCGCCGCCCGGCAGCATCCCGCAGCCGGCGAGGACGAGCGCGGTGGCGGCTGCCAGGGGGCAGGCGAGATGGCGGTTCTTCACGTGGGTCACCTTCTGCTCGGGTTCAGCACGGGGTCGTGCGCATGGGAGCTGACCCGGCATGGGGGGACCGAACGGGGCGTTCGCGCGGGTATGTGGCCTGGATTCTGGTCTGGACCAACGAGATGGTCAAGTCCTTGACGATCCCGTCGCGCACCCGGGCGGGCGATCCGCTCCGTTGCCCTCGGTAGTTACTCGTGGGTCGCCCGGCCGTCGTCGTGTCGCGCGCCGACGCGCCCTGGGGCACCGTGGAGGGACCGCACCGAGAGGAGTTCGGCCCCCATGTCGAATCACACCTACCGCGTCACCGAGATCGTCGGCACCTCCACCGAAGGCGTCGACGAGGCCATCCGCAACGGCATCAACCGCGCCTCGCAGACCCTGAGGGGACTCGACTGGTTCGAGGTCACGCAGGTGCGCGGCCACATCGTCGACGGCGCGATCGAGCACTACCAGGTCGGGCTGAAGGTCGGCTTCCGCCTGGAGGACGACCAGGCCTGACCGGACCCGTCCGGCGTCAGGTGCGGCCCTCCTTCTCCTGAGCCTCCCTCAGCGCCTCGGAGGGCTCCGCCCAGCGGGCCCGTACGACACGGAAGCCCGCCGCCTCCGCCGCGTCGCACACCGCCGGATCGTCGTCGACCAGCATCCTGACCGTGCGGTCGACGGCGAGACGGCGCAGGATCTCCACCTTGGTCACCCTGGCCGGCCGGAAGTCACGGTTGCGCCGCATGTGGACGGACCCCTTCGGCAGGCCCTGCCCGGCCAGCCACTCCACGGTCGCGCGACGGCAGCGCTCGGGCCGCCCGGTGAGGTAGACCACCTCGCACTCCTCGGCCGCCTCGCGGCACAGGGCGACGCCCTCCTCCAACGGCGGATCGTCGGGCGCCGCCGCGAAGAAGCCGTCCCAGTCCTTGGGCCTGCGTTCCAGGAAGTGCTGGCGGTGCGCGGTCGCGGCGAGGGTGTTGTCGAGGTCGAAGACGGCCAGGGGCCTGTTGTCCGATGTCACGGGCCCCAGCGTAGGAGCCGCACGGCGGGGAGCGCCCGCGATCGCGTGCGCTGGGCAGCCGGGCCGGAGGGAGCGGCGGGGCGGGGCGCCACGCCGGGACCCCACCGAGCCGCCGGTCCCGGCACACCGGCCGGCACGGGGCGGATCGTCGCCTAAGATTCAAGGCGGTCGCGGGGCCGCGGCCTGTCGCTGTGCGCGGCGGTCACGGAACGGCCGGCCCGCCGGCCGAGGCAAACGGTCCGGTCCGGTCCGGAACAAGGTTTCGGGTCTGACGGTCCTCATGACGTTGATCACGAGAATCCCGGGAATCGCGGGACCACCGGCGTGCGTCTCAGTGGTGCGGGAGGCCAGCTCCCCCGCCCACGAGAAGAAGAGCCCCAGGGAGAAGTGAGGTATGTCGGTGATCTGCGTCGGAGGCATGATCGGGATCGGCAAGACCAGTGTCGCCGAACTGCTCGCCAAGGAGCTGGGCAGCGAAGTCTTCTACGAGAGCGTGGACGACAACCCGATCCTTCCCCTCTTCTACTCGGCGAGCCCCGAGGAGATACAGGCGAAGCGCTACCCCTTCCTCCTCCAGCTGTACTTCCTGCAGACGCGGTTCGCCGCGATCAAGGAGGCGTACAAGCAGGGCGACAACGTGCTCGACCGCTCCATCTACGAGGACTGGTACTTCGCCAAGGTCAATCACGACCTGGGCCGGATCAGCTCCCTCGAGATGCAGGTGTACGAGGGGCTGCTCGAGGAGATGATGCGCGAGATCGACGGCCTGCCGTACCGCAAGGCACCCGACCTCATGGTCTATCTCAAGGCGGACTTCGAGACGGTGCTGCACCGCATCGGGCTGCGGGGACGCGACTTCGAACAGGACGAGAGCCTCGTCGAGTACTACCGGACGCTGTGGTCCGGCTACGACGACTGGGTCCACAAGCACTACTCGGCCAGCGAGGTCCTCGTCATCGACATGAACCGCACGGACGTGGTGAACAACCCCGAGGACGCGGACCGCGTGGCGCGCGAGGTCAAGGACGCCCTGGCGGCGAGCCGGCGCGTCTGAGCTCGAAGACGTCACGGATCGAAGACCAGCAGGCGGGCCGCCGGGTGAGGGCGGCCCGCCCCTCTTCCCTGCCGGGATGACAGGCCAGTACCGGGTGGACGGCACGCAGTTCTCCCTCTGCGGTCCCGGCGAGCAGGCCCAGTGACAAGAGCCGCTCCGCGGCGAGGCAGGCCTCCTGCGCGGACAGGCCCACCGAGCTCACCGACGCACTCGGCGGTCGACGTCGGCCGCGTCAGAAAGCGGCGCACGGCTTCAAGCTCGGTGACCCCGTGTCCCAGCCCGGCGGGCTCGGACGGTGAGCGCGTGGACGGCCCAGGCCAGCAGGGTGCCCACAGGGGCCACCGTGAGGGCGAGGTGGAGGTGGGCCGCCCCGGGGAGCGGGGCGCAGGGGTCCGGGCCCGGGGTGAGGCAGCCCACGAGTCTCACCAGCACGCCCCAGGCCGACACTCCGAAGAGGCCCGCACCGAAGGCCGCCAGGGCGCCCCTGGCGAGCGGGAGCGGTGCGTAGCCTCCGCCCGCCCAGAAGGCAGCCGCCACCTGACCGGCCATCAGCACCCCCACCACCATCACTTCGGGGGCGGGGACGCCGATCCACACGACCAGCAACGCCGCCGCCGCGGACGCCGACGCCGCCGGGACGCCGAGACGGACGGGGAAGCCCGGCGGTGGCCCCGGCGGGCCGAATCCGGTGAAGGTGTGCCGGGCACCGGGACGCCACGACACGTGCTGCCCGAGCAGCGGCACCACCGCGGCCGTGAGCATCACCGGCACCACCAGTGATGCGGTCCGGGTGAACACCAGAACGCCCGCGCCGCCGACGAAGACCACCGCGCCCGGCAGCGACGGCGCGATGAACACCGCCGCGTACAGCGTCATCGACGGAAGCGTCAGGAGAAAGGCGGCCATCGGCAGCACACCGGCCGCGCCCACCGCGAGAACCGTCCACAGCACCCGTCGCGGACGGCGGTTGCGGGCCAGTACCGGCTCCCAGGCCACCGCGACCAGCACCAGCCACCGTACGAGGGCCCAGCCGCACAGACTCGTCAGGGCGAGGTACGGAAGGGCCAGCGACGCCCCTTTCCCTCCCACGCTCACCAGGCTGAAGACCCCCGACGGGGACAGCAGCCGGAACACCCCCAGGCCGAGGCCCAGACCGAGACCGGCCCGCCGGACCCGCGCCGGGGTGAGGGAGCCCGGAGCGTGCGCCACCGACTGCCACAGCACCGTCCCCGCCGCGCCCACCACCAGGACCCCGGAGAGGACCGTCGCGGCGAGCTCCGTGATCGGTCCGGCCTGGCTGCCGCCGCCGATCGGCCCCAGCCGCACCATGTCGTAGACGAAGGCACCCGCCGCCCCGACCGCGCACATGTCCCAGAAGCCGGCCTCGTACAGGACCCCGCGGTCGGTCAGCGCCCGCGCCCTCCGGGCGAGCGGCGGGTGGACGCTCAGCAGACCACGGCCGATGCTCGCGTCCTGCCGGGCGGGAACGGCGCCGAACAGCCTGCGCAGGCCGTCGGCCGAACCCTCCCACTCCGTCACCCGCGCGTCGGCGTACAGCTCCCGGCTGCGCAGCACCGCGTTCTTGAGCAGGGTCACCAGTACGGCGAGCAACGGGACCTGGGCGGCGAACGCCAGGACGGAGCCCGCGAGCGCGCCCCCGAGGAGCAGGGAGGCCGGGGCCGCGACAACGGTCGACACGCCGAGTGTCGGCATGCTCGCCCGCCACAGGATCAGCGTCAGGAAGGCGATGTCCAGGTCCCGGTTGCGGATGTGCGCCAGTTCGTGGAGGACGATGCTCCGGAACGCCGCCCGGTCCAGGGAGTACAGGGTGAGCAGCCCACCGCTCAGGACCACCCGGCGCCGTCCGAGCCGCCCGAAGGCCAGAGCGTGGACCGCCGGATTCAGCGGTTCGGCGAGGAAGCCGACCCGCGCTCGCACTCCCGACTCGCCGAGCAGGCCCGCCAGATAGGCGGACAGCTCGGGCATGCCGGTGAGCGGGCGGTAGCCGCGCCGCCGGGTCCGATGCCAGGGCAGGCCGACGTAGGCACCGAGGAGGGCAAGGAGCAGGCCGGCCGAGACTCCGGCGGTGACCAGTCGGCTCGCGCCGGCGCGCGGGTCCTCGCAGTCGCCCATGTCGAGCTCGACGGGGACGCGGATGTCCGTGGCGGAGCCGCGTTCACGGGCCGCTTCCTCCGTCGCCCGGGCGTAGCAGTCGTGGTACTCCTGCAGCTCCTCCCACCGCACCGACGACAGGAGGACGGACGAGGTGCCGTTCACCAGGAGGGCCGACACGGTGGCCATCGCGGCGATCAGCAGCGCGAAGCGCACGGACGTGCCGGAGGGGAGCGTGAACGGGCCCGGACGGCGGGGCACCGCCGGGCCCGGCGTCCGCCGCCTCACCGCCGGGCGGCCTCGGCCGGCCCCTCCCCGCCCGGCTCGCCGGCGTCCGGCCTCTCCGGGGACAGTGTGGCGAGCTCCGCGACGATCCCGTCCGCGATCGCCTGCGCCTGCGCCTCGGGCACCCGCCACCGGAGCGCCGCCCGCTTGGCCACCTCGCGCAGCCGGGTCAGCTGCTCGGCGGTCAGTCGCTCCTCCTCCACGGGCGCGGCGGCCGGCTCCGCGGCCGGTTCGAGGGCCCGTCGGGCGCGGCGTCGCAACAGCCGCGGCAACAACCGGTTCCGGGTGGTGTCCACCGCCTCCGCGGTGGACTGCTGCGCGAGGTGGTCGAGGACCTGGACCGCGGCGGAGAGCGCCGCGGTGCTGATGAGCGCGGCGACCACGTCGAGGCCGATCGCCAGCGGCTCGTCACGGCGGACCGGCCACATCCAGTCCTTCGCGGACGACCGGTGGAAGGCCTCGGCCGTCATCGGGAACTGGGGCAGCTCGTGCGGTGCCGCCGCCTCCACCGCGCGGCGGGCGAGCCGGGTCGCCGTCGCGCTGCCGTAGCGCCCGACGTCGCCGCCCCGGCCCTGGTACTCGTATCCGCGCATGTGACCGGACACCTCCCCCGTCATCCGTCGCTTCCGCCAACCCGCCATGATGCCAAAGGCGTTGGGGATGATACGAGGGTGACTCAAGGAGCACCGAACGGATCCGGCCGCCGCCGACGCGAGCCCGGTCTCCTCCGCGATCTCCGACAGGCTCCTCGTCCCGGAGTCGAACAGCCCGTGGAAGCGCCGAAGTTCCTTCCGTCGTTACGGGCCCGAGAGCACGGTCAGCCGCCCTCCGTCACCCTTCACAGGCCGGCAGCATCGGGATGGAGGTGCCGTTCTCGGCGTCGTGTGAGGGCGCTGTGGCGACTTGCCGACGCCGGGCTCGCCCGCGAGCAGCACGACGGCGCCGGGCACCAGGTCCCCGCCGAGGACCCGGTCCAGCTCGTCGACGCCGGTCGAGCGGGCGGTCGCCTGGCGGCCGTCGACCTGTCCGATGGGGACGGCGGCGGAGGCCCGGCGGGCGCGCCGTACTCCTCGACCGTCCCCCGGGCCTGGCACCCGGGGCAACGGCCGAGCCACTCGGCCGTCCGCCGGCCGCACTCGGTGCAGCGGTAGGACGGCCGGTCCTTGGCGGTTCTCGTACGGGCAGCCTCGGGTCTCACCGTGGCGGGGGGCGGTGCCGGGGGGCGGCCGGGGAGGTGGTCCGTTCGGGGCGGCCTCCGGGCGGGCCGTCCTGTCCGGAATCGCCACTCTGATGCGGTCCCGGGAACGCGGCCCAGGACGGCCGGGACGGCCCGGGCGGCGGTACGAGCCCGACGTGGGCCCAGGCGGCGGGCGTCGCGACCCGCCCCCGGGGCGTCCGGGCCAGCAGCCCCTCCCGAACCAGGAACGGCTCGGCGACCTCCTCCACCGTCTCCCGCTCCTCCCCCACGGCGACCGCGAGGGTGGCCAGGCCCACCGGTCCGCCGCCGAACAGCTTCAGCAGGGCGTGCAGCACGGCCCGGTCCAAGCGGTCCAGGCCACGGCCGTCGACCTCGTAGACCCCCAGGGCCGCGGACGCGATCTCTCGGGTGACCACGCCGTCCGCGGTGACCTGGGCGTAGTCCCGCACCCGGCGCAGCAGCCGGTTGGCGATGCGGGGCGTGCCGCGGGAGCGGCCGGCGATCTCGGCGGCGCCCGCGGGCTCGATCTCCACCTCCAGCAGCCGGGCGGAGCGGTGGATGACGCGCTCCAGTTCGGCCGGGTCGTAGAACTCCATGTGGGCGGTGAAGCCGAAGCGGTCGCGCAGCGGCGGGAGCAGCAGGCCGGCCCGGACGGTGGCGCCGACGAGGGTGAACGGCGGCAGCTCGAGGGACATGGCGGTCGCGTCGAGGCCGGTGCCGACGACGATGTCGACGCGGAAGTCCTCCATCGCCAGGTAGAGCATCTCCTCGGCGGGCCGGGACATGCGGTGGATCTCGTCGAGGAAGAGGACCTCGCCCCCGGTGAGCGAGGCCAGGACCGCCGCCAGGGCCCCGGGGTGCTGGATGGCGGGGCCGGAGGTGATGCGCAGCGGGGCTCCCATCTCCGCGGCGATGATCATCGCCAGGGTGGTCTTGCCGAGCCCCGGGGCACCGGAGAGCAGCACGTGGTCGGCGGTGGCGCTCCGCTGCCGCGCGGCCCGGAGGACGAGGTCGAGCTGCTCGCGGACCCGTTCCTGGCCGATGAACCCGTCCAGGATCTTGGGGCGCAACGCCGCCTCGGTGGCCCGGTCCTCGCCGTCGGCGGGGGCTGCGACCGGCCGGTGGACCGGCTCCGCCGCGGTGGGCCGGCCGGCGGCGGTCCTGCCCGGGGTCGGCGTCTCGTCCCGGGGCGTGGCGGCGCCGGGGAACATGGTGCCGTCCCGGTTCACCGGCGTTCGCCTCGCGCCGGGGTGAGGGAGCGGCGGGCTGGTCTTCACGGCCCGGCCGGGGTGCCGTCGAGGAGGACGCGGGGGGCCGGACCGCTCGGGGCCGACGGGGTCGTCCCGGTGAGGCGCCGACCGGTCGTGACCGAATCGAACGGCACGGTGCCGGGGGCGGCCACTCGGTTCGCCGCATCCGCCCGGGGCTCCGCCGCCGGGGTCTCCGGCTTCGCCCCGATGCCCAGTTTCTCCCTGATCTTCTTCTCGATCTCGTCGGCGAGGTCGGGGTGGTCCCTGAGGAAGGTGCGGGCGTTCTCCTTGCCCTGGCCGAGCCGGTCGCCCTCGTACGTGTACCAGGTGCCGGACTTGCGGACGAGGCCTTGCTGGACGCCCAGGTCGATCAGCTCGCCCTCGCGGCTGATGCCCCGGCCGTAGAGGATGTCGAACTCGGCCTGCCTGAACGGCGGGGCGACCTTGTTCTTGGCCACCTTGACGCGGGTGCGGTTGCCGACCGCGTCCGTGCCGTCCTTGAGGGTCTCGATCCGGCGGATGTCCAGACGGACCGAGGCGTAGAACTTCAGGGCGCGGCCGCCGGGTGTGGTCTCCGGCGATCCGAAGATCACGCCGATCTTCTCGCGCAGCTGGTTGATGAAGATCATCGTGGTTCCGGAGTGGCCCATCGCGCCGGCGATCTTCCGGAGCGCCTGGCTCATCAGCCGGGCCTGCAGACCGACGTGCGGGTCGCCCATCTCGCCCTCGATCTCCGCGCGCGGCACCAGCGCGGCGACGGAGTCGACGACGATGAGGTCCAGGGCGCCGGAGTGGATGAGGGTGTCGGCGATCTGCAGGGCCTGTTCGCCGTTGTCCGGCTGGCAGACCAGCAGGGCGTCGGTGTCGACGCCGAGCTTCTTGGCGTACTCGATGTCGAGGCCGTACTCGGCGTCGATGAACGCCGCGGTCCTGCCTGCCTTCTGCGCGTTGGCCATGGCGTGCAGGGCCAGGGTCGTCTTGCCGGAGGACTCCGGGCCGTAGATCTCCACCACGCGGCCGCGCGGCAGGCCGCCGACACCGAGGGCGAGATCCAGGGCGATCGAGCCGGTGGGGATGACCTCGATCGGGGTCCCCGGCTCATCGCCCAGGCGCATCACCGAGCCTGCGCCGAACCGTTTTTCGATCTGGGCGAGGGCGAGCTCGAGCGCTTCCTCGCGGTCCTGTTCCTTCATGGGGTCCGCCTCGGATGGGTGCGGTGTGCGGTCGCGGTCGGCGCGCGGGTGCGCCGACCCGTCAGAAGGGGTCCGTCTCCTCGCGGGGGGCGCGTCCTCCGCCCTCTGCGGGGACCGGTCGCTCGCCGTCGGGCCGGGTGAACAGGTCCTCGGCAGAAGGACGGGGGCCGCCGCGGGAGCCGGCGGGGACGCCGGTGTGCGGGGGTTTGGTGATCGTCACGGAGGTGAACCGCAGCGACGGGCCGATCTCGTCGGCCTCCAGCTCGATGACGGTCCGCCTCTCGCCCTCCCGGGTCTCGTACGTCCGCTGGCGCAGCCGTCCCTGGACGATGACGCGGGTGCCGCGGGTCAGGGACTCGGCGGCGTGCTCCGCCTCCTGCCGCCAGATCGAGCAGCGCAGGAACAGCGTCTCGGCGTCCCGCCATTCGTTGCTCTGCCGGTCGAAGGTGCGGGGCGTGGACGCGACGGTGAAGTGCGCGACCGTGTCGCCGGACGGGGTGAGGCGCAGCTCGGGGTCGTCGGTCAGGTTGCCGACGACGGTGATGACGGTTTCACCGACCATGGCGGTTTTCCTCTCGTGCGGCGGGTGATTCCTCACCCATGCCTGTTCGAGTTCGACGGGCGGCCCCGTACCGGTGGTGAGGGTGCCCGGAGGGGAGGCCGCGGCGCTCCGACCAGGTGTGAGAGGGGTGAGCTGGGCGGCGCGGGTCTCCAGGGGAGTCGCGGTGGCGAGGGGTGGCAGGGCTCCGGTACGGCGGCCTTTCACCGAAGGGGGCGATCATCGGGTTCACCTCGCTTCCCCCTCCTGCCTGGGCCCGGGCTCGGCGAGCCCGGCCGCGAGGAGCCGTGCCTGGTGGGCAGGGGCCCTCCTCAGCGGGGTTCCGAGCCGGGGGACGGTGCAGGGACGGCCCGCGGCGGCCCCGCACCAGGGACAGGGCACGCGGAGGGAGCGGACGCGCGGGTCGCGCTTCGAGCCGGCGAGGCGGGAGGGCGGACCGCCCGGGGCGGCGGGCATGCGCTGGACTCGCTGCCCTGAGGCGATCGCGGTCACCAGCGCGAGGAGTTCCGCACGATAACGGCGCGGGTCGTCGGGGTCGCTGTCCGGGAGTGGCAGCGGGTTGCGGGCGAGCCGCTCCTCCCGGATCGCGCGCACCTCGGCGCGGATGTCGGCGGCGGCGATCCGGGACCGCTGCCTGCCCAGCCGGGTCACAGCCGCCCGCACATCGGCGACGTCCAGGTCTGCGAGCAGCAGGTGCCAGGCGTCCGTCGTGGTGTCCTCCAGGTGCATCGACGGGCACATCGCCGCGACCAGGGCGACGAGCTGGGCCGTCTCGGCCGGCAGCATTCGCTCCTCCCTTCCGCGGGGGAACGTCCCGGCTGACGCCGGTGCGCCGCTTCCCGCCGCATCCGCCGGCTGCTGGTACACGTACAGGACGGCCCCGCAGGCGCACCGCAGCCGCTTGTCGTCCTCGAACGTCCAGCGGCCGCAATCGAGGTGACCGGCTTGGGAGACCAGGAACCACACCGTGCCGAGCGTGTCCCGGTCGGGGTGGGCGACGACGGCGGTCATGGATCCTCGCCGCCCTTGAGGGGGAGCAGACGGTGCAGGTCGAGCGTGCCGGTGCGCAAGGCGCGGGCGATCCGTTCCCGCCCGCCGGGCAGGGGGCGCAGGCTGAACGACCGCGGTTCGGAGACCGACAGCACGCCCAGCCCCGGGATCGCCTCGCCGGTGTACGGGTCGGCGACCGGATCGAGGCAGGTCAGCCGGTCGAGGAACTGCCGCTGCCAGCTGGGGCGCACCCGGACCAGCGTCTCCACCTCGCCGGGGTGGTTGTCGGCCACCCAGGCGGTGAAGGCCTCTTCGTCGGCGACCACGACCGTCGGTTTGGGGTCGACGAGGGTGAGGGTGGCGACCGGTGTGTCGTCCGGCAGGGCCACCCGGACCGACTTCAGGTTCAGCTCGGCGCGGGCCGCGCGCAACTCCTCGAGGACCTCGCGGCGCTCGGTCTGGTACTCGGCGTCGACGGCGTCGCGCAGCACCCGGAGCACGGCGACCCGGGTGGCGTGCTCCTTGAGGCTCATGCGGACTTGTCCTTCCGCTCGGTCCCGTTCTCCCGCCTGGTCCCGGCCCCGGACTCGACGTCCTCGGCGACCCTGTTCCTCGCCGCCGCGGTGCCGTGGCGCACTATCAGCTGGCCGAGCGTGCGGGTCTCCCCGGTGTCGTCCAGGACGGCGGCGCCCAGCAGGTTGTGCCGACGGGCCTCCTCGTACAGGGCGCGCAGCTCCTCGTGGCTGGCGCCCGGCGCGGTGGCCGCCGTGACGTAGTCGGAGACGGAGAGGGCGGGCTTGCCGGCCTCCAGCCAGTCGAGGACGGCCTCGGCGAACTCCGGGCCCGGCCTGTGGAGCACCGTCCCGGACAGCGGCTTCGCCCGGGACTTGGAGATCACCAGGGTGTTCTCGTGGTCGAGATCGCCGACGATGTCGAATTCGTACTCGATGCCCTCCCGCTGCTCGGGCTTGAGCCCGATCTTGCGCGGCACCTTGCGGCCGCGCTCGTCGGCCTCCACGACGTACTCGGTCTTGGTGCGCATGGTGACGATGAGGTGACCGGGGTAGGCGAGCAGGGCGTCGATCATCGCCCGCTCCTGGGGGCGGGCCTCCTTCCAGCCGGCGAAGCTGCCGCCCGCCCCGAGGCGCTTGGCCGCGTTGTCGACCTGCTCCAGCATCCCGCCGGTGCCGGACCAGAAGTGACTCAGGGAATCGACGATCATGACGTCGTAGCCCTCGTGGGCAGCCACCGCGAGCGCGTCGACGAGGGTGGTGGGCTGGAACGTCGTGAGCGGGAGGGTGTCGAAGGCGAACTCGTCGGCGTACTTGGCGGCGCTGCCGTGCTCGGTGTCGATCAGGGCGACCCGCTCGCCGAGCCCGGCGGCGGTGACCAGGGCGGTATAGGTCTTGCCCGACCCGGTGGGGCCGGCGAGCGCGATGCGGGCCTTGGCCTGTTCCTTGGTGGCGGTGGTGAAGGTGAGGTTCACGCCGTTCTCCTGGCGTCTGCGACGGCGGTTCCGGGTGGGCCTGGCCGGTAGGGGACGCGGTCCTCGTCCGGCAGGACGTGCTCCCGCGCGGCCGCCGCTCGGATCGAATGTGCATTCGAATTACTGTCTGCACCCACGGTAGGCGCACAAGAGGGAACAATCCACCCTTTTCCGCAAGGAAAATACCGCAAAGGGGGGAAATGTCGGCAAGGGGGCGTACAATTCCCCCCGCACACATGCGGGTGTCGGACGCCTCCGGCCTCAGTCGGCGTCGACGGCCGGCCGCTCGCCCTCCCCCCGCGGCCGGGTCCGCGGCGAGGGGCAGGGACAAGGCGGCGGGGTGCCGCCCCAGGCCGGGCACCACGCCCGAGGGGGCACCAGTCACACAGCCGACTCGGGCGCGGGAGCCCGCCGCCCGTCCGCGCCGCCTGCCCGATCGCGTCCCACAGCGCCGACAGCTTGCAGGTCCAGACTCCCTGAAGCGTGTTGCAGAAGGCTTCGGTCAGGGCGTTTTCCCTGTATGGGCGGGGTGCTGGTTCCTCAGGCTGTCCGTCAAGCCGCGAGGGCGGTGGGCGGCGTGAGCTCGTAGCACCCCTCGACCAGGGCATCGAGATTCGCCACGCGCATGCGGGGAGCCGGGCGGCAACGCTGCGCGCTGCCGTCGTACGGCCGCTCGATCTCGTCCATGGCGGTACCGCGGACCTTTCTCCCGTTTCGCCGGAGCGTAGGGAGAATCGGCGACCACACCCAGGAGGACCTTGAGCGGCTCGATCAGCCCAGGAAGCTCAACCACACCTGACGGTCGGGGTTGTCCTTGTTGGTGTCCACCAACCTCCGCTGAGCCAACCCTCAGCGTAGCCATGAAGGTTGTCGATGCGGGAGCTTCGATCCTGAACGTCCTGAACACCGACCGACCGGTCCTTGACGTCCAGCTCCGCTCCAGCGCGGGCCGGCCACGGCCACGCAAGAGCTTCGCCCCCCGTGCCGCGCCTGGAGGCCCCCTGGGCCGACCGGCGGACAGCCGGTGATCGTCGACGGCAACCGTCTGACGGACGGCTCGGCCCTGATCCGCTTCCCCACCGGCTCCGCCCACGCCGCGATCACCAGCGTCCACGTCTTCGACGGCGAGAACCGCCTCGTCGCCAACGACAGACCCTCGCTGTCCCCCTCGCGCTGGGGGATGCGCCGCTCCAGCCTTACGAGCCACCCCGAATCCGCTGGGGTGTGGGCGTCACCCTGGGCGACCGCTTCACCGGCACGACGGACGCCCAGAACACGAGGGAGATCGGCGCGGCGCGGGTGGACTTCTTCCCGTGGGAGCTGCTGAGCGCACCCCGCCCCCGCGCGGATCGTGCTCTCAGGTCGAGGAGTCATGGGCGACGAGGTGGAGGAAACGGTCCGACAGAGCGTGCAGCCACTCGGTCCGTTCCGTGGCGATCTCCTTCAGTCGTGCACTGTCGCTGCGGGCTACGAGATGGCCCATGTAGCGCTCGTTGAAGCGGGCGTACTCCTGGTGCAGGGTACGCAGCGCCCGCGCCACCGTGCGCTCAGGTGCGCCGACGAGCCGCGCGAGCGGGGTGGCGTGTTGCTTCCATCGGCCTTCGACGGCCTGGCGGAGCCGACCGTCGAGGTCGCCGGCCCGCCCGATGGCCTTCAGCAGTTCGCCCGGTTCGAGGCCCAGGGCGTCCGCAAGCAGCAGGGCCTGCCGGTCGGTTCCGCTCCAGCGGTGGTCGCTCTCGGCGCGGGCGTAGTCGTGCACGTCCATGCCGATGCGCAGGGCCAGCCGCTCGGCGCTGAACTGCCGGGCCAGGCGATGCTCGCGAAGAGATCTCGGCTTCAGGTCCATGAGCACCGGCACAGGGCACCACAACGCGCTGGCCAGCGCGAAGAGTTCGACCTCCGAAGGTGCCACCGCCCCCGACTCCCAGGACACGAGGGCCTCCACCGGGCGGTACAACCCCAACTGCGCCATGCCGACGACGACCTGTTCATGAGTCAGGCCGATACGGAGACGGGCGGCCCGGGCCTGGGCGGGAGAGAACGGAGGGGTGGGCATGTGCAGATCACCTCAGTGAGCGGCTCCGCGGAACGCCGGGCTCGGCGGAGCGGGAAGGGGGTCAGCGGGCCGTAGCGGTCTGCGCACCCGTCCCGTCGTCGTACGCGGCGAGGCCGTCCCAGTCGATGTCCTTTCGCTTCCGGCGACTCTCGAAGACGTGGAAGAACAGGTTCAACAGGACCGCCGTCAGCGTGCCGAGCGTGATTCCGCTGCCCAGGACGGCCCGCACCTCGGCCGGCATGCGCTCGAAGAAGGGCGCGACGGCCGTCGGGAGCATCGCGGTGCCGAGACTGACGGCCAGGATGATGGCATTGCGTTCCTCCCGCAGGTCGACCTTGCCGAGGATCTGAATGCCGACGGTGGCGACCATGCCGAACATCGCGACGGCCGCCGCGCCGAGCACGGGGTGGGGGACGGAGGCCACCAAGGCTCCGGCCTTCGGCACCAGGCCGAGAAGGATCATGAAGACGCCGGCCGCGACGACGACGAACCGGCTGGTGACGCGGGAGATGCGCACCAGACCGATGTTCTCCGCGAACGCCACGTACGGGAAGGAGTTGAGCACCCCGCCCAGCACGGTGGCGACGCCGTCGGCGCGCAGCGCGCGGCTGACCGTGTCACCGTCGACCCTCCGTCCGGTGATCTCGCCCATGGCGTACACGTCTCCCGTGGTCTCCACCATGGTGATGAGCATGACGACGACCATCGCCAGCATGGGGAAGACCGAGAAGTGCGGCAGACCGTAGTGGAAGGGAGTGCTGACGCCGAGCCAGTCCGCCTGGTCGACCGCCCCGAGGTCGACGTCGCCGAGCAGCCAGGCGACGGCGGTTCCTCCCACCAGTCCGAGCAGGATCGCGACGCTGCGCAGGGGCGGACCGCCGAACCGCATCACCAGCAGGATGAACAAGAGGGTTCCACCCGCGTACGCGAGGTTGACCGGGTCCCCGTAGTGGGGCCCGTCCATGAGCGCCGAGCCGCCGCCGACGTCCCGGAGCGCCACCGGGATGAGGACGATGCCGATGACCGTGAGGAGGGTGCCGGTGACGATCGGGGGAAAGTACGTGGTCAGCCGCCCGGCGAAAGGGGCGATGAGGAAGGCCGCGACTCCACCCGTGATCACGGCGCCGTACACCACGAGAAGACCGGCGGTGCCGCCGCCCGCACCCTGTCCGATGGCGATCATGGGCGAGACCGCGGTGAAGGTCGCGCCCTGAACGAGCGGTAGCCGGGCTCCGACCCGCCAGAAACCCCACGCCTGGATGATGGTGGCGATCCCGGCAGTGACCAGGTCGGCGTTGATGAGGTAGACGAGCTCCTGCCCGGAAAGGCCGAGGCTGCTGCCGAGGATCACCGGTACGAGCACCGCACCGGCGTAGAAGGCCAGGACGTGCTGGAATCCGTAGAGCGCGAGGGTGGGGAGTGGAAGTACCTCGTCCACCGGGTGCGGGGTGGTGAGGGATCGTCGGCGCGAGGCCTGTGGTGCCATCTCTGCCTTGCCTTGAGGGTAGGTGAATGAGAGGGAGCGCGACGCCGGGTCGCGCAGAGAGCCTCGAAGGAGGGGTCCGGGCGGCCGCGCGGATCAGGCGGTTCACCGGCTGGCGACACGGGGTTACCGGTCCGGCCAGGCGTCCAGACATGGAGGCGTGAGGGAGCCGGGGCGAAGGGCCCGGGCCAGGCACAGATCCTTGCGGATGGGCAGGGCGTCACGCAAGGCAGCAGGCCATGGTTTTTTAACCAAAACCCCTCAGTAACTTATGAATCCATGGACATCGACCACGTCGAGTGCGGATTTCGTTGCCTCTCGCCGGCCCAGGGTTGACGCGCCCCTCGGTCGCAGCACCCCTGCGCGCGCACCCTTGACGAGAAGGGGGCAGCCTCGCACCCTGGAACCCAAATCGATTTGTCTCCCGTCCAGAGCCGGATCCTCCTCTCTGGCTGGACTCGCGGTCCTGGCCCTCGCCCTGACCGGCCTGGTCGCCCAGCACCTCGGCGGCGCCCGCACCCGACGCCTCGGCACTTCCCACGGCCGTCGCGCGGTACGGTACCTCCACCGTGAAGCTGAGACTCGACGGCGAGTCCAGCACCCGGTCGACACCGACCGGCCTGGTGCTCGTCCTCGACGAGTCCGGCAGCGACGGCACCGAGTGGGCCCAGCTGAAGGACTTCGTCAAGAGCGTGGTCAACGGCGTGGCGGCCCACGGGCTGTTGACCCACGGCGGCAGGGTCGGCGTCGTCGGCTTCGCCGACGGCGTGACACCGCCCGTCAGCGCGCTCAGCGGTGACAAGGACGCCGTCCTGAACGCCATCGACACCAACCCGAAGCGAACACCGGCACTTGCGTCGCCTGCGGTCCGGCGGAGGCCAACAGCGTCATGGGGCCCGACGACCCCGCCCGCAACCAGCTGGTGATCGTCATCACCGACGGCCAGCCGACCAGCGGACCACCACCGAGGCTGCCGGGGTGAGCTCTCCGGTGGGCAGCACGCACCAGTACGCGGCCGCGGCCATCTACGACATCGCCGTCACCGTCACGGACGACGACGGCGGGTCCGACACCCAGCACTGCGGCTTCGTCGTCGTGTACGACCCCAACGGCGGGTTCGTGACCGGCGGCGGCTGGATCACCTCGCCGGCCGGCGCCTGTCCGGCCGACCCGGGGGCCACCGGGCGCGCGAACTTCGGCTTCGTGTCGAAGTACAAGCAGGGCGCGAGCGTGCCCACCGGCAGCACGGAGTTCCAGTTCGAGGCCGGGAACCTGAACTTCCACTCCGCCGACTACCAGTGGCTGGTCGTCGCCGGTGACAAGGCCCTCTACAAGGGCACGGGGACCGTCAACGGCAGCGCCGGGCACGCGTTCACGCTCTCCGCCACCGACGGCACTCCGGACACCTTCCGGATGAGGATGTGGAAGACCGCGGACGACACGCTCGTCTACGACAACCGGATCGGCTCGGCGCCCGACGCCAACCCGACGACCGCCCTCGCCGGAGGGTCGACCGTGATCCACAAGGGCTGACGCCCCACGCCGTGCCGCCGACCCGCCCGCGAGGAACGGCCCGGCGGCACGGCCATGCGGACCCACCCTTCGCCACGGTGGCCAAGGCCCACGCGCCGGGCGGTCGGCTGGTGCGGCCGCAGATACCGCCTACAGTCATGCGGCAGCGAGCCGCTAACCGAGAAAAGACAACCGCACCTGCCGCTCCGGGTTGTCCTTGTTGGTGTCCGCCAACCTCCGGTAGGACAACCCCGGCCCTACCGCCGCAGCAAACGGCCTCAACCCCAGGTGCAGCCTGGCATCGGACCGGCCGGCCGCGCAGAAGGCGCCCGGGCGAGCCATGAACAGCTTGGATTCGTTGAAATATCGCCTCTACGCGGTCGACGTGCTGGTCGGCAAGACCACAAGCGAGGGCGCCTTCCCGGCCAAGTACCAGGTCACCGACCTGTCCCTGTCCATCAGCCGAAAGCAGCAGCCCCCCTGCCGCCCGGCCCGTGCACCCGATCCCGACGGGGGACCAGCGCGCAGGGCCGGGCCATCCCGGCCGGTTGACGCAAAGCGGCCGTACATGCCGGTGGCCCCGGTCCCTCCGGGGAAGGACGCGGGGCCACCGGCCGTCGGCGGATCGTGGTCCCGGCGCGGGTTACTTGGGCATGAGGACGGTGTCGACGATGTAGACGTTGGCGTTGGCCGTCTTGACGTTGCCGCAGACGACCTTGGAGGTGTCGTTGACGGTGTAGTCCTCGCCGGAGCCCTTCGTGGTGATCATGCCCTTCTGCAGGGTCTCGAAGCTGCCGTTCTCCAGCTGCTTGGGGGTGAGCCTCTGGCCGACGACGTGGTAGGTGAGGATCTTGGTGAGGGTGGCCTTGTCGGCGAGGACCTTGTCGAGGTCGGCCTTCGGGATCTTGGCGAAGGCGTCGTTCGTCGGCGCGAAGACCGTGATGTCCTCCGCGTTGTTGAGGGTGTCGACGAGGCCGGCCTTCTTCACGGCGGTGACCAGGGTGGACAGGGCCGGGTTGTTGGACGCGGCGGTGGCCACCGGGTCCTTGGCCATGCCGTCGAAGGAGCCCGCGCCCTCCTTCGGTACCCCGGCGCAGGCCGGGCCGAAGGGCTGGTCGTCGGTCATCGGCGCCTCGGAGGGCGTGCTCGTCTGCGTCTTCGCCTCGTCTCGGGCGGCCGCGGTGGGGGCGGCCTTGGTGTCGCCGCCGGAGTCGGAACACGCGGCCAGGGAGAAGGGAAGCACGGTGGCCGCGGCGACGGCGATCGCGGTGCGGCGGATCTTGATGCTGTTCATGATCTTTTACTCCTTGAAGGGCTTCTGTTCGCGTGTTGCGTGGGTGGTCGTGCTGCCCGGTGCGGCCTTCGGCCGCCCGGTGGTCTAGGTGACGGTGACGAACACGCCGTGCCAGCCGCTGGCCCCGTCGGGGATGGTGCGGGTGCGTTGTTCGGTCTGGATCCGTCCGGTGCCGTCGGTGGCGCGGACGGTGAGCGTGTGGCCGCCGGGGGTGGCGTCCCAGCGGTAGGACCACTGCCGCCAGGTGTCCGTGCCGGCCTGGGCCGCGAGGTCGGCGTCCTGCCACGGGCCGTCGTCGACGCGTATCTGGACGCGGGTGATGCCGCGGCGTTGCGCCCAGGCGACGCCGGCGACCGTGACGGTGCCGGCGGCCGGGCGGGCGAACGGCTTGGGGGTGTCGATGCGGCACTGGGTCTTGATCGGCGCCCGGCGGGCCCACCCGCGCTTCACCCAGTACGGGTCGTAGGCGTCGAAGGTGGTCAGCTCGATGTCGGTGATCCACTTGCAGGCCGACACGTACCCGTACAGACCGGGCACGAGCATGCGGACGGGGAAGCCGTGGTCGAAGGGCAGCGGCTCTCCGCTCATGCCGACGGCGAGCATGGCGTCGCGGCCGTCCATGACGTCCTCGACCGGGGAGCCGAGTGTCATCCCGTCCACCGACCGCGCCACCAGCTGGTCCGCCGTGCCGCCCTGGGAAGGCGTCCGGACGCCTGCTTCCCGCAGGAGGTCCGCGAGGGGGACACCGAGCCAGCGGGCATTGCCGACGTACGGGCCGCCGACCTCGTTCGAGACACAGGTGAGCGTGATGTCGCGCTCGATGAGGGGACGGGTCAGGAGCTGGTCGAAGGTGTAGGTGCGCGGGCGGGTGACGCCCTTGCCGTGGATCCGCAGCTGCCAGGTTCCGGCATCGACCCTGGGAACCGTCAGGGCGGTGTCGACGCGGTAGAAGTCGCGGTTGGGGGTGGTGAAGACGGTGATGCCGGGGACCTTCAGCTGAACGCCTGCGGGCACGGCGGGGGCGGGGGAAGCGGGCTTGGGCAGGACCAGGCTCTCGCGGGAGGCGACAGCGCCCTGGCCTTGCCGGCCGGTGAAGAACCGTCCCAGTGCACCGGCCGAGGTGGCCGCCACGGCGGTCACACCGGCGGCGGTCAGAAAGCCGCGCCTGCTCCACCCGCCGGCGCCGTCCACACGGACCCCGTCGGCGGGGTCCGGCGCAGATACGGCTCTGAACACCAGGATGTACAGGGCGAAAGCACCCACCAGCGCTCCGGCGATCGAGGGGAGCACGTCGCCGATGCCGGTGGAGTCGGGCCGGCTGAGGGCGGCTGTCGCTCCGACCAGTCCGAACAGCAGCACGCCCGCGGCGCCCGCCCGCCGATGCGACAGGGCGAGGATGCCCAGGGCGATGGCGATGAGGGCAAGAACCGCAAGGATCCCGAGCTGCAGGACGACCTTGTCGTTCTCTCCGAACGTCCGGATCGCGAAGTCCTTCACCGCGGCCGGAGTCCGGTCGATCACCGCGCCCCCGACCACGGTCACCGGTCCTGCCGCAGGTCGGACCAGTCCGGCCACGAGCTCGGCCACGGCCAAGGCCGTGAAACCGGCCAGGAGTCCGGCCAGGGCGCCAAGTGCGGCGCGGACGAGTTTGCTGCGGAAGCTGCTCACACCCGGCATTCGGCGGCCCCCGCCCGGCGGATTGGTCTGGCCCCCGAAAGAGTGAAGCGCTCGCCCGTGTTGCCATCAGGGCACGGGCACGACGGCTGCGGAGCGGTCCGCGTCACCGGCGTACTCGGTCCTGCAGGCGCCAGGGCGGGAGAGGCCTCCGGGAAGGCGGCTGGGCCACCAGGTGCGGGGACCGAGGCCGAGGATGAGGGTGGGGACGAGGAAGAGGCGAAGGATCTACGCCTTCCCTCGGGCCGGAAGGGCCGTGGTGGCCGCCGCACCAGGGGGCGCGGCGATCCGGTCGCGTACATCGGCTGCCCGAGGAGCGGGAGCGACGACGACCAGGGAGCCGGCGGTTCCGGCCGGGAAACGGCGCGCCAGGACGCCGCGCCCGGCAACAGGAGAAGCACGGGCGGGCAGGGTTGGCGGAGAGGGCCCCGGTCTACGACAGCAACGGAGCGCAGCCGGCCCCCGCGGCGAGCAGGACCAGGCAGCCGAGTCGTACCCGGCGGGGCCGGAGTCCGACCGACCGGGAGGTTTTCGCCCGCCGGCCGCCCGTGCCCCGTGCGGCACGGGAGCGCAAGGCCCGGTGCCGCACAGGACAGGAACGGCCGGCAAGAAGGTCAGTGACACCGCGGCGCAGCAGGCCGTGGCGATTGACCGCCGGCCCCATAGCCTGCTCTGCGGGAAGGTCGCTGGACGTGGGGGTCATCATGGCGCAGGCGATGGTCGCGGCGCCGGCCGGGACCGGTGGTGCGGTGGCCCGACACGCGGCTGTCATCGCCCGTGCGGTGTCCGGTTGTCCGACGGCTCCTTCGCGGCACCGGGCGGCCGGCAGAAGGGCGTGCTCGGTCCTCGCGCCGATGACCGGAACGAACACGATGCCCTGCCCACGTGCTGTCGTCGAAGACCTTGTGCTCATCGTCTCCGAACCGGTCACCGATGCGGTCACGCACGCCGAGGGGTCCTGCGCACTCACGGTCAGTATGGAAGAGGGCCGGGCAGGCATTGCGGTCAGCGACGGGGCCGCCGACTTGCCCGACCGCCAAGACCTCGCGGCCACGTCCGCCGAAAGCGGACGTGGCCTGAAGATCGTCCGAGCGCTGGGGCCCCGGCCTCTTCGTCGGCCCCTCGGACGGCGGCAAGCAGATCGTCGAGGTCCTCACCCGGTAGCCCGCGCGGAGGCGGGAGGTGCTGCGGGTGGCTGTGCCGAAAGCCACCCGCAGCCGACCCGTCCGGCCTGGGACGTGCTCAGCGCGTGTCGCCGGGCCGGAGGGTCACCGGTCCGCGCCGCCCCGTCTTGCAGGCGGCGGACCGGGGTCCTTCCCCGCGGCGGTCGGTCAGGCGTTGATGCAGGTGTTACCGAAGGACGGGTTCAGCAGCCCGATGACGCTGACGGTGTTGCCGCAGGCGTTGACCGGAACGTGGACGGGCAGCTGGATGAGGTTGCCCGAGCCCACGCCCGGCGAGTACGCGGCCACGCCCTGTGCGCCCGCGTCGGCAGACGCCACCGACCCTCCGGCCACCACCACCGCGCCGGCCGCCAGGGCCACGGCCAGACCTCGTCGCACACGAACCATGTTCTTTGACCTCCTGTGAGGACGGCCGGCCGCGCGGAAGTCCCGCGCGGCCGGTGAGGAATCTCCCGTGAACGCTTTCGGGCTCCCTCACACGCCGTCTTCGCGGCCGCTCTCCAGTCGGCTTGGCCTCACGCCCGCTCTTCCCTCGAAGGGGTTAGCCGCAGGTGGATCGGGTGACGAAAAGTCCTCCCATCCGCAGGCCCGTCCGCTACGAAGAACAGACGACACAGGTACAGATTTCCAAGACCGGTCCGTCCCCCGGAGCGGACCGGTCCCGCACGAGCGATGACACAAGGAGCGGCATGCGATGGACGCCCCGCCCCCCGACGGCCGACCCAGACCGTCCCTTCGCCTTTTCCCCACGGGCGGAGCGGCGAAGGTGAACCAACCGATCCCCTTCAGCGACAGCCGTCCCGCCGACACCGCCCGCGATGTCCTCACCGACGTCATGCAGCGGGTCGCCCGTGGCGACAAACAAGCGTTCTCCGCCCTCTACGACGCCCTCGCCCCCCTGGTCTTCGGCATCGTGCTCAAGGTCGTGCGCGACCGGGCCCAGTCGGAGGAGGTCGCCCAGGAGGTCATGATCGACCTGTGGCGTCAGGCCGCCCGCTACCGTCCCGACGCCGGGGCGGTCACCTCGTGGGCCGCGACCATCGCCCACCGGCGTGCCGTGGACCGGGTCCGCTCCGTCCAGGCGGCCTCCGACCGCGAGCAGGCCCAGGCAGCCCGTGAGCACACCACCGCGTTCGACGAGGTCGCCGAGCAGGTCGAGACCCGGCTGGAGTCCGAGCAGGTCCGCCGCTGCATGCGCGGCCTGACCGAACTGCAGCGGCAAGCGGTGACCCTGGCCTACTACCAGGGATTGACCTACCGTGAAGTCGCCGAAGCCCTGCGCACGCCTCTTCCCACCATCAAGACACGCATGCGCGACGGGCTCATCCGGCTCCGCGACTGCATGGGGGTGACCACATGAAACACGACGCGACCGACGCCCACACCCTCGCCGCCGCCCATGCCCTCGGCGCACTCGACGACGACGAGCGCACGTACTTCGAAGACCACCTCCGGACGTGCGAGGCCTGCCGGCAGGAAGCCACCGAGTTCGAGGCCACCACGGCGCGTCTCGCCGCTGCCGTCTCGTACACGCCCCCAGCGGCAGCCAAGGCACAGGTCATGGCCGCCATCGACGGCGTACGCCAACTGCCCCCGCGTGTTCCAGCCCCCAGCACGGCGCCCGTCCTCCGTGGCTTCCTGCGGCGCCGGGCCGCGTCCTTGGCGCTGGCTGCCTGCGTGGCCGCGGCCGCACTGGGTGGGGTCGCGGTCTGGCGGACGCAGGACGGACAGGACCTCGAACGGCAGGCCCGTCAGGCCCAACAGCGGCTCGACGAGGTCAGCGCCGTCCTGGCGGCTCCGGATGCCCGCACCATCCACGGCAAGGCCGCCAACGGGGCCCTGACCACGGTCGTCGCCTCCGACCGGCAGAACAAGGCCGTCTTCACCGCCGCCAACCTGCCCGCCCCGGGAACGGGCAAGACCTACCAGCTGTGGCTCGACCACGACGGCACGATGCGTCCGGCCGGACTGATCGACCACGACGGCACGGTGATCCTCACCGGGAACCCGGCCGACGCCGCCGGCGTCGGTCTCACCCTCGAACCCACCGGAGGATCCCCCCAGCCCACGACCGACCCCCTGCTGCTGATGGCCCTGCCTGCCTGACCGGCCGCCCACACCGACAGTCCGAGGTCCCTCATGTACAGCACCCCGCAGTCGAGGGACGTCATCGGCGACTTCCGCCTGCCCGGCGGGCACCTGGACGGCGACGCCTTCCACCGGCGCGGCCACACAGCGTGCGAGCAGCGCGGCAAGCCCCTCGTCCATCTCCCCCTCCACCCCGGCGACGACGCCCCCGTGTGCACCGCGCGGCCTTGCTCGTACTCCGGCGGGCTGGACTTGCTCCGGTCCGCCGGCGTCACCGTGCGGGGCGTCGGTCCCCAAGGACCCGACGGTCGGGAACAGTTCGCCCGCAACCGCGGCCTGCGCCCGCTCCTGGGGTCCGGCGAGGGGCGCACGGTGGCGAAGTCCTTCGGATCACCGCGCCCCTGATCGGTCTGCACCGAGCCGTCCTCGTCATCGGCCGGCATGGGCGCCTCTACTGGAAACACGTCACCGCCGTCGGCGCCGCCTACCCGCCGCCGCGGCCTTCGACGTCACCACCGCCCTGCAAGGAGTCCTGCCCGACTGCACCCGTGCCCCCCCCCAGCGCACCGCCGGAAGCCTCGGCACGTACGTCCTCCGCTCCAGCCCGGGACCGACGGGCCGCCCGGGCGGCGGGGCGGCGGTCCCGGGCACTGCCGGCCACCGCCTCTCCGCGATGTCCGGCTCGAGGATCAGTCCCAATCCGCCGGGCCGCCCGCTGCGAAGTACGGGTGAAACGCAGCAACCGGGCGGCGTGTCGAGTGGTGGGAGCGGGTTGTGACGGAACACCGGAAAGCGGCGGTGGTGGGTGCCGGGGTGGCGGGCCTGACGGCCGCCTACGTCCTGGCGTCCTCGTACGAGGTCACCCTGTACGAGGCGGACGGGCGGCTCGGTGGCCACGCCCACACCCGCGAGCTTCCCGGCCCCGGTGGGCAGGCTCTCGCCGTGGACTCGGGGTTCATCGTCCACAATGAGCGCACCTACCCCACCCTGCTGCGCCTTTTCCAGGAGCTGGAGATCGGCACGCAGGACGCCGAGATGAGCATGTCGGTGCGGTGCGACGGGTGCGGTCTGGAGTACGCGGGCGCCCGGGGCGCGGCGGGGCTGTTCGCCTCCCGTCCGACGCTGCGGGCCCGGTACCTCCGGCTCCTGACAGAGGTACCAGTCTTCCACCGAAGTGCCCGGCGGCTGCTGGCGCGCGGGGCTCATGCGGGTGTCACCTTCGGGGACTTCCTGCGCGAGGGCGGCTTCTCCCCGTACTTCGTCAGCCACTTCGCCCTGCCGCTCGTCGCCGCCGTCTGGTCCTGCCCGGCCCGCACCGCTCTGTCGTACCCGGCTGCCTATCTGTTCACCTTCCTGCACCACCACGGCCTGCTGTCGATCACCGGCTCCCCGCAGTGGAAGACCGTCACCGACGGCTCCTCCGCCTACGTCACCGCCGCCGCCAAACGCGTCCACCGCATCCGCACCTCCAGCCCGGTGCACGCCGTCAGGCGCCACAGCGGGGGCGCCCTCGTCACCACCGGCGACGGCGCCACCGATGCGTACGACGCCGTCGTCATCGCCACCCACCCGGACCGGGCGCTCCGCATGCTCGCGGACCCCACCGCAGACGAAACGCGGCTTCTGGGATCCTTCACGTACTCGCGCAACACCACGGTGCTGCACACCGACACCTCCCTCCTCCCCCGCTCCCCCAGGGCCCGCGCGAGCTGGAACTACCGCATGACCGGCTGCGAGCCCTCCGCCGCGCCCGTACGCGTCAGCTACGACATGGAACGCCTCCAGCGCCTTCCGGCCGGCTCCGGCTACGTCGTCACCCTGGGTGGTGACGACGGCGTCGCCGCGGACCGGGTGGTGGAGCGGATGGTCTACGAGCACCCGGTGTACACCCCCGCCTCGGTCGCGGCGCAGAAGGAACTGCCCCGTCTCAACACGGGCGTGACCGCGTACGCCGGGGCCTGGCACGGCTGGGGATTTCACGAGGACGGCTGCCGTTCCGGCGTGGAGGCCGCCCGCTCCTTGGGGGTGAGCTGGTGACCCGGACCGACGCCACTGCCACGCTCACGGCGGCCGGGACACCGGCGCTGTACAAGTGCGTGATCACGCACGTCCGCCGCACGCCCCTGCGCCATGCTCTGCGGCACCGCACCTACCTGTGGTGCGTGGACCTCGACCGGCTGCCGGTGCTGCCCCGGCCACTGCGTCCTCTCGCCCGTTTCGACGCCCGCGACCACTTCGACGGAGCCACCGGGTCCATCCGTGCCGGACTCGACGCCTTCCTCGCCGCCCGCGGCATCGATCTGGAGGGCGGGCACGTGGTGATGCTGGCGCACGCCCGGGTGTTCGGGTTCGTCTTCAACCCGCTCAGCGTGTTCTGGTGCCACGACTCCTCCGGCGCCCTGGTGTGCGTCGTCGCGGAGGTCCACAACACCTACGGGCAGCGGCACTGCTACCTGCTGCGGACGGACGAGGCCGGTGAGGCGGAGGTGGACAAGTCGTTCTACGTCTCGCCGTTCTTCGCGGTCGAAGGCCGCTATCGGATGCGGCTGCCGCTGCCCGGCGAACGGCTCGGTCTGACCGTCCGGCTGGAGCACGACGGCGACCGGGCGTTCACCGCAGTGGTCCGGGGCATCCGTCGCCCCGCGAACGTGCCCGCCCTGCTGTCCGCATCCGTGCGCAGGCCCTGGTCCACCGCCGCGGTCTGGGCCGGCATCCGCCGCCACGGTATCCACCTGCTGCTACGCGGTCTGCCCGTGCACCCCCGTCCCCGTTCCACCCCGCAGAAAGGCATGCTGCCGTGACCCGTCCCGCCCTCATCTCCCAGGGCCGCTCCCGACCCACCGACCGAGGAGTCGGGATCCCCCCGCAGACGCCGGACACGAGTCCCTCGGTCACCGCGCCCGCCGTTCGCCGCGCGGACGTCGACGCCGACCACTGGCCGGACGTGGCCCGGCTGCCGTCGGCGGCACCCGCCCGCACCGCCATCGCCAGGCACTTCGTGAGCCGGGCCCTGGACCGGCTGGCCCTGACCGGGCCCGCAACCGGCGCCCGCCCATCAGCCGCCAACCCGCACCTGACGCTCCACGACCCGGGCGCCTTCCACCGCCGGATCGGCCGCCACGGGCTGATCGGCTTCGGCGAGTCCTACATGGCCGGCGAATGGGACAGCGACGACCTGGCCGGCGTCCTGACCGTCCTTGCGGGCCACGTCGACGGTCTGGTCCCCGCTCCGCTGCGCAGGCTCCGCAGCCTGTGGGTCTCCGCCCGCCCCACCGCCGACCGGAACACCCGTGCCGGTGCACGCGACAACATCCGGCGCCACTACGACCTGTCCAACGACCTGTTCTCCGCTTTCCTCGACCCCACCCTCACCTACTCCTCCGCCGTCTTCACCGCCTTCCCCGTCCGCTTCGAGTCCCTCGCCTCCGCGCAGCACCGCAAGATCGACCGGCTCCTGGACCTCGCCGGCGTCGGCAAGGGCACACGGCTGCTGGAGATCGGCACCGGTTGGGGCGAACTCGCCCTGCGGGCCGCCGCGCGCGGCGCGCGGGTCACCACCCTGACCCTCTCCGCCGAGCAGGCCGCCCTGGCCCGCGAGCGGATCGCGGCCGCCGGGCTCGCCGGCCGGGTCGACGTCCAACTGCGCGACTACCGCGACATCGAGGGCCGCCACGACGCCGTGATCAGCGTCGAGATGATCGAAGCGGTCGGCGCCGACTACTGGCCCTCCTACTTCACGGCCCTGCGCCGCGCGCTCGCCCCCGGCGGCCGGATCGCCCTACAGGCCATCACCATGGGCCACCGGCAGATGCTCCACACCGCCGCCACCCATACCTTCATCAGCAAGTACGTCTTCCCCGGCGGACTGATCCCCTCCCGAGAAGCCATCGCCGAGCACTCCGCCGCCGCCGGGCTGACCACCACCGCCGACAACGGCTACGGCGACCACTACGCCGAGACACTGCGCCTGTGGCGGGAACGGTTCACCGCCCACCGCCCCGCCGTCACCGGCCTCGGCTTCGACCCGGTCTTCCAGCGCATGTGGGAGTTCTACCTCGCCTACTCGGAAGCCGGATTCCGCTCCCGCTACCTCGACGTCCGCCAGCTCCTCCTCACCGAAGGGACCCCCCGATGAAGCCCGCCGCCGACCGTCTCGCGCAACTCCTCGGTCACTTCCTCCCGGGGCCGCTCCCGGTGCGCCTGCGGGCCTGGGACGACAGCCAGGCAGGCCCGCCGGACGCACCCCTGGTCGTGCTCCGCTCGCCCGACGCCCTGCGCCGCCTGGTGTGGCAGCCGGGCGAGCTCGGCCTTGCCGAGGCCTACGTCACCGGTGACCTGGACGTCGAGGGCGACCTGGCCGACGCCCTCTCCCAGGCCGGCCGAAACGTCCGTGACCGGCCCTCGGCACGTCCCGGACCGGCGGGCATGGCCGCGGCCACCGCCCTGGCGGTACGCCTCGGTGTCGTCGGTCCACCCCCGAAGCGCCCCGACGGGCGGGCGCGACTGACCGGTGGTCTGCACAGCGTCTCGCGGGACCGTGCGGGGATCAGCCACCACTACGACCTCTCCAACGACTTCTACGCCCTCCTCCTCGACGAATCGATGGCGTACTCCTGCGCCTACTGGACCCGGCCCGATGATCCCGCGTACACGCTGGCCGACGCGCAGCGCGACAAACTCGACCTGATCTGCCGCAAGCTCGGCCTGGGTCCTGGAGACCGGCTGCTCGACGTCGGCTGTGGCTGGGGGTCTCTCACCGTCCATGCGGCGCGCGAACACAAGGCTCGCGTCACCGCCGTCACTCTCTCCCGCTCCCAGCACGAGTTCGTCACCGCGCGGGCCGTCCGCGAGGGAGTGGCCGACCTCGTGGACGTCCAGCTGCGGCACTGGCGGGACATCGACGACGGCGGCTACGACGCCGCGGCCGCCGTCGAGATGGGCGAACACGTCGGCGACGCCGAGTACCCCGCCTTCGCCGCCAAGCTGCACGACGCACTGCGCCCCGAGGGCCGCCTCCTGATCCAGCAGATGTCCCGCGGCGCCCACGCGCCCGGCGGAGGCGCCTTCATCGAGGCCTACATCGCCCCCGACATGCACATGCGCCCGGTCGGCCGCACCGTGGACCTGTTGGAGACCGCGGGCCTGGAGACCCGCTCCGTCGAATCGCTCCGCGAGCACTACACGACCACCATCGACGCCTGGCGCTCCACCCTCGAACAGCGCTGGAGCGACGTCGAGGACCTCGTCGGAACGACCACCGCCCGGGTCTGGCGCCTCTACCTGGCAGGGGCGTCGCTCGCGTTCGCCGAACGCCGCATGGGCGTCGACCAGATCCTCGCCGTCCGCCCCACCCGCGAAGGAGCGTCGGCGATGCCGGCCACCCCCACCGCCTGGTACGTCCCGGCGACCGCATCGTGAACGGCACCGACTGGGGCACCCTCACCGTCAACCTCGCAGCCTGCGCTGCCACGGCGGCGGCGGTGCTCCTCGCCACCTTCGCCGTCGCCGTACCCCGCGGGCTGCACCGGATCGTCGACATCGCCTGGGGTCTTGCCTTCAGTGCCGTCGCCGCCGTCACCTGGCTGCTGTCCGCCGACCGCGGCGACGACGGCCGCCGCCTGCTCGTCGCCGCGGCGACGATCGTCTGGGGGCTACGCCTGGCGGGTCACATCGCACGGCGCTCCCGCGGCCACGGCGAGGATCCCCGCTACACCGCTCTCCTCGGCAAGGCCCCCGGCAACCGGACCCTCTACGCGCTGCGCACCGTCTACCTCGGCCAGGCGGCCCTCGTCTGGCTGATCTCCCTGCCTGTCCAAATGGCCTCTTACAGCTCCGCGCCCCTGGGCCCCCTGGCCTTCTGCGGGATCGCGGTGTGGGCGCTCGGGCTCACCTTCGAGGCCGTCGGCGACCGCCAACTGGCGCGGTTCAAGGAAGACCCGGCCCACCGCGGCCGGATCATGGACCAGGGCCTGTGGGCCTGGACACGTCACCCCAACTACTTCGGTGACAGCCTCGTGTGGTGGGGCCTGTACCTGCTCGCCTGCACCGCATGGCAGCCGGCCCTGGCCGTCCTCATCTCCCCTGTCCTGATGACCCTGCTGCTCACCGTCGGCAGCGGCAAACGCCTCTTGGAGAAACACATGGCCGACCGTCCCGGGTACCCCGCATACGCCGCCCGTACCAGCGGCTTCCTCCCGCGACCGCCCCGACGGAACGCTCCACGGTCCGGGAGGTAGCCAGTGCCCAGGTCAGCGGCGAACGCGCGTCGGGTGCCACGACCGGCTCTGCTGCCCCTCTTCACCGGATCGCCGCCGTCCCGGGCGAAGGCGGCGGTCCTCGTCCTGCACGGCGGCCGGGCGGACGACTTGGGGCCACTTCCCCCGGTGAACCTGCCCGCGTGGCGGATGCGGCCCTTCGCCACCGCGATCGCGCGCACCACAGCGCACGAGGGAGTCATCGTCGCCCACGTCCGCTACCAGTACCGCGGCTGGAACGGCCATCACGCTCACCCGGTGACCGACACGCGCCGGGCCCTGGACGAACTGCGGGCGCTCACCGGCTCCGTACCCGTCGTCATGGTCGGCCACTCTCTCGGCGGACGGGCCGCGCTGCGCGCCGCGGGCGACCCCGATGTCAAGGGCGTCGTCGCACTCGCCCCCTGGTGTCCGCCGGGCGAGCCCACGGCGCACCTGCACGACCGTACGGTCGTCGCGCTCCACGACGAGGCCGACCGGGTCACTTCCGCCGCGGACACCTGGGCTTTCCTCGCCCGCGCCCGCACCGCAGGGGCCCGCGTTGCAGGCATCGCGATGCCCAGAGGCGGCCACGCCATGATCCGTGACGCCCGCCAGTGGCACCGCTTCACAGCAGGAGCGGCGGCGGCTCTCCTCGGACTCGCTCCCTTCCCCGAAGCACCGACGGACAGCGCGGAAGTGTTCGCCCGTCCTGGCGGCCCTGGAGACCGCCCCTGACTGTCGCACCCGTCCGCAGGCCGCGATCGCCCTGTGAGAGCGCACGGGTTCCGTCTTCCGCACCTGAGCCATACCCTTGAGTAACTTGCTGTGCCCGTAGGGCATCGCCATCGACGAGAGACGAGACATGCCCCCTTCCACGACATCCGCCCGACTGCTCAGCGGCATGCTGATCGGTGCCGGAGTGGCACACTTCGCCGCTCCCCGGCAGTTCGACGCCATCGTGCCCCGAAGCCTGCCCGGCTCCCCCCGGACATGGACCCACCTGAGCGGTGTCGCGGAGATCGCCGTCGGCGCGGCGATCGCCGCCCCGCGCACACGACGCGCGGGCGCGCTGGCCGCGGCCGGACTGTTCACCGCCGTGTTCCCGGCGAACGTGAAGATGGCATACGACTGGCGCCACCGCCCCGCCCCGCTCCGGGCGGCGGCACTGGCCAGACTCCCCCTCCAGGCGCCGCTCGTGCTCTGGGCGTTGAGCGTCCGCCGGGCCGGGCGACCCGACAGCTGACTGATTACCCGCGCACTCCGGCAGGACGACACCCACGACCCTCTCTCCCGAAACTCGAGCGGCGGGGCGGCGCGAGCGGGCGAGGCCGGAGACCGCAGCCCGGACACGGCGCCCACCGCGACCAGGCGCCTCGCCTCGTGGTCATCTCCCGGACCGCTGGCAAGCGCCACCTCTCAGCCCCAAGCACGGCGCACCGCAGATCCTCAGGCCGTTCCGGAAGCGGGGGCTTCGGACCGTCAGATGGATCCGGGTGTGCGGCCGACGAGGCACGAGGAGAACCTCGACAGGAGGGAGCACCACGGCGGACATGCGTGCCAGTACGCCGCCAGAGTTCGTCCCGCGGACGATCTGGAGGTGAGGGAGAGGTCCAGAATCCGTCCGCGGCGCGTCATACGGCAGCGGGACCGCATCCCCCCGGAATGGGGGAGCAACCGGCCTGGACGACCCTGCGGACGGCCCTGTCGTCCAGCGCACGTCCGGGGCCACGAGGCGTGGACGCGAGGTGCCCGTCAGGGCAGCTGCGCCATCAGCGGGCCCAACGCATTCAAGTGCGCGCGACGTCATGGCCCGCCGTCCGGACCTCCCTCGTACCGGGTCGAGGTGTGCCCGGTTCGCTCGTGGCTCAGGTGCTGACGGAGATGACGCCGAGGGGTTCGGTGGTCGGTTGGGCGGAACCACCGGCGGGTTCGACGGTGATACCGACGGCGACCGCGTTGCCCAGAGGGCCTTCGAGGACACGTGTCGCACGGTCGCCGGTGTCGTCCGGAAGGCCCGCGGGGCGCACGTCCCGGCCACCGCAGTCCGGCCCAGTTGGTGCGGCCGCTGATCCCGCCTACAGTCATGCGGCAGTGAGCCGCTAGCCGAGGAACGACAAGCGGACCTGACGGTCGGGGTTGTCCTTGTTGGTGTCCACCAGACACACCGACTGCCAGGTGCCCAGCGCCAGTTCACCACCGATCACGGGGATCGTCGCATGGGGCGGGACGATGGCCGGCATCACGTGGTCACGGCCGTGCCCCGGGCTTCCATGGCGGTGCTGCCAACGTTCGTCCGCGGGGAGGAGATGGTGCAGGGCGGCCAGAAGATCGGTGTCGCTGCCCGCACCCGTTTCGATCAACGCCACACCCATGGTCGCGTGCGGTGCGAAGACGTTCAGGAGCCCGTCTCTGCCCTGCGCCACCTCGGCCAGGAAAGAGGAGCACTCCCGGGTCAGGTCGTAGACGGTTTCCGCTGCCCCGGTGGTGATGTCAAGGGTGCGGGTCTGGAATTCGTGGCTCATGCCCCCATGGTGGGCGGACGGAGCGCCCCGCTCAAACTTCACACGCAGACGCCCCGGCAGGTGCTGACACACGCCGGGGGCCGGGAACGCGGGAACACGGGAACGCTTCCCGCGGGAGCAAAGGATCTCGAGCTCCGACCATCGGGAAAAGCCCTTCCTGTCCTCCGCCGGGAGGGCTTCCCCCTCAAAGGTGACGTGGTCCGCCGAACACGTCGCTCAGGGCTTCAGCCCTGCACTGGCCCCCAGGGGGAAGGTGCCGCCCCTGGCGTCACTGGTCCAGGCCCTCCGGTTCACGGAGTACGGCGTCCGCCCTGTCACGGGATGCCTTCAGCCCGACCGGTCCGGCATGCGCCCCGCCCCCACGCGCTCACGCGGTCGACCCGGAGCACTTCCGTCACACGCCCCGGGGGCCGCTGAGCCGGTTCGCCGGGGCCGTGACGGTCGCGCGTCGTCGCGTGGCGGCCCCCGCGTCAACGATCAGGGGGCTCTCCTTCCGTGCTGCCGGGGCCGGCGCCGAGGTACGCCTGGCGCACCGCCGGGTCCGCGTGGACCTCGGCCGGCGTCCCTTCGGCGAGGACCCGGCCGAGGTCGAGCACCACGACGCGTGAACACAGCTCCATGACGAAGGCCACGTCGTGCTCGACGAGCAGCACCGCGCAGTTCTCCTCGTCGGCCACGTGCCGTACGACGACGGCGAGTGCGCGACGCTCCTCGGCGGTCGTCCCGGACGCGGGCTCGTCCAGGAGCAGGACCCGGGGCGGATCGGCGAGGGCGCGGGCCAGCTCGACCAGGTGGGCCTGTCCGACGGGCAGGCCGCCGGCGTACGAGCCGGCCAGCGCGTCGAGCCCGCACTCGTGGAGCACGGCGGCGGCCCGTTCCCGGTGGCGGCGCGCCGCGGGCCGTAGTCCGCCCCGCCAGTCCTGTGCCACGACGAGATTGTCCTCGACGGTCAACTGGCCGAAGAGCTGCTGGCGTTGGAAGGTGCGGCGGATGCCGTGCCGGGCCCGCCAGACGGGGGACCGGCGGGTGATGTCCGTGCCGTCGTACGCGATCGCTCCCGCGTCCGGCCGCCGCATCCCCGACAGCACGTCGAAGAGCGTCGTCTTGCCCGCGCCGTTCGGCCCGATGAGGCCGCAGATCTCACCGGGGCCGACGGAGACGGTCACGTCGCGCAGGGCGTGGACGCCGCCGAAGCGGACGTCGATCCCGCTCGCGCGGAGCAGCGCGCGGCTCATCGGCGGACTCCCTTCCCCAGGTAGGCCTCGGCGAGCCGGTCCCGGTCCACCTCGGACCGGGGCCCGGACCAGGTGATCTCGCCCTGTGCGAGGTACGCGACGGTGTCGGCGATGCCGAGCGCCTCTGCCGCCTTCTCCTCGACGAGGACGAGCGCGGTGCCGTGGCCGCGGAGTTCGGTCAGCAGACGGAAGACCTCGTCCACGACGCGCGGCGCGAGACCGAGGGACGGTTCGTCGGCGACGAGGACCGCCGGCGGTCGCTGGAGGAGCGGGGCGAGGGCGAGAAGCTGCTGTTCGCCGCCGGACAGGGACCCGGCGGCGACGGCGCGGCGGGCGGCGAGCGCGGGGAACCGCTCGTACACGGCGTCGCGGTCCTCGGCTCCCGTCAGATGGAGGGCCAGGTTCTCCTCGATCGAGAGCCCTGCGAAGATCCCCCGCCCCTCGGGAGCCAGCCGTACCCCACGGCGCGCCCGGGCGACCGCCACGTCACGGGTGGCGTCCTCACCCCGTACCCGTACGAGACCGCCGGCCGGTCGCAGCAGTCCCGCCGCCACCCGGCAGAGGGTGGACTTCCCGGCCCCGTTGGGCCCGAGCAGCACCAGCGCCTCACCGTCGCGCACCACGAGGTCCACGCCGTGCAGCACGGGCGCGCCGCCGTACCCGGCGCGCACGCCGGTCAGTTCGAGCGCGCTCGGGGCCTCGACGGGTCCGCCTCCCGCCGCCCGGGGCGACGGGACGGTCCTCGGTTCCGGCGCCCGGGGCGGCTCCGGGCCCCGGGGCGGTTCCGGCACCCGCGTGGTCCCCGGCCGGGTCGCCTCCGCCTGCCGCGCGGCGCGCCGGGCCGCCCGTCTGGACGGCAGCGCGGCGCAGTACCCGTCCGGGTCGTTCGCCAGCGCGAGCCCCGCCAGTCCGAAGAGGATCACCGGCAGATGCGCGGACTCCGTCACGTACGTCGACATCAGGTGCGGGACCACCGCGAAGACCAGCCCCGCCACCACCGCGAACTGGGGCCTGCGCACCCCCGCCGCGACCACGACGGCCAGCCACACCAGGCCCGTCATCGCCGTGAAGTCCGTGGCCGTGATCCTGGTGTTGTACGAGGCGTGGAGCACCCCTCCGAAGCCCGCGAGGCCCGCCGACACCGTGAACAGCAGGAGCTTCGTCCGTACCACCGACACCCCCGACGCGGCGGCGGCCTCCGGCGCCGAGCGGACCGCCAGCATGGCCCGGCCCCAGCGGGAGCCGCGCAGCCAGGTCAGCAGCGCGACGACCACCCCGCTGAGCAGCACGAGCGCGAGCCCCAGCGCCCGGTCGTCGCCCAGGTCCACCGGTCCGGCGACCGGCCGCGGGATCTCCCACCCCGTGTCTCCGTTGCGCAGCGGGCCGAGCTGGAAGAGCACCTGGTCCGCCAGGATGGCGAGCGCCAGAGTGGCCAGGGCCAGTGGTCTGCCCCCGAGCCGCAGTGCGGGCAGCGCGACGACCGCGCCGAGCAGGGCCGCCGCCGCCGTGCCGACCGCCGCCGCCGCGAAGAAGGGCCAGCCGTGGCTCATCAGCAGCCCGGCGACCAGGGCGGCGCTGGTCACGAACGTCGCCTGGGCCAGCGACACCATCGCGCCGAGACCGGTGACCACCGTGAACGACATGAACACGAGCCCGATCGCGAGCCCCTGGGCCAGGATCCCGCTCCAGAAGGGCGTGGTGACGGTGTAGAACGCCGTGCCGAGGAGCACGCCGGCCACCACCCACGCGCCCCAGCGGCGGCCCCACCCCTTCCCGGCGAGGTAGTCGATCGGCGGCGGGTCGGCCGCCGCCGTGCCCGCCGCGCGGCGCCGCCGCCCCAGGACGACGAGACCGGCGAAGAGGATGAGGAACGGTACGGCGGTCCGGAAGCCGGTGATGGCGTCGGCGAACGACGCGTATCCCGCCACCAGGTTCTGCAGCACCCCGAGCCCGAGGCCACCGGCGAAGGCGAGCGGAACCGACGCGAAGCGCCCGAGGACCGCCGCGGTGGCCGAGACGAACAGGAACAGCGTGTAGTCGTGCGCGGAGAGCCCGAGGAGCGGGGTCGCGAGGACTCCGGCGAGGCCGGCGAGGCCGGACGACAGCATCCACGCGATCGAGGACAGCCGGTCCGCGCTGATGCCCCACAGCTCGGTCAGCGCGCGGTTGTCGACCGCCGCCCGCAGCCGCAGGCCGAGCCGGGTGCGCCGCATCAGGACCCACAGGCCGGCCGCCGCGAGGGCGGTGGCGATCCACGTGATCAGCTGGTCGGAGTCGATGCCCACGCCGTCGAGGGGCTGCCAGGACACGGCGGGGCTCGGCCCGACGCCCGGCAGCCCGAACTGGTTCTCGGCGGGCTGGACCGGGGCGCCCGCCCGCTCCAGGAGTTCGACCGCCCACAGGCCGGCCGCGGGCAGCGCGACCAGCAGGCCGATCGTGGCCACGATCTGCGCCGTCTCGCCGACCCCGGCCAGCCCGTCGGGTGACCGCATTCTGTGACCGGACTGATGAACCGTCAATAACTGATACACCGTCACTTGACGAAGCGTCAGGATGCTCGGAGCGGGACTTCCGCTCGCGCCGGTGACTCGCTGGTGACACGCCCGTGCGGAACGTCGGCCGCCGCCCCACCCTCTCCGTGAGTGCCGGGCGGCGGGCTCAGGCGAAGGGGCGCCCCTCGGCGCCGCGCCGCAAGGCCGCCTGAAGGCGGTCCCGGGAAGCCTCCCGGCCCCGTTCGCGTTGAACCCTCCGTGAGCACTTTCCCCGACGGCATCCGCTTCTCCGTCCTCGACCGCTCCCGCACTCGGGAGGGTGAGGACGCCGCCCAGGCGCTGCGCGCCACCGTGCGCCTCGCCCAGGAGGTGGAGGCCCTCGGCTACCACCGCTTCTGGGTGTCGGAGCACCACGGCGTGCCCGGGGTCGCCGGTTCGGCGCCCACGGTCCTCGCCGCCGCCGTCGCCGCCGCGACCTCCTCGGTCCGGGTCGGTACGGGAGGGGTGATGCTGCCGAACCACCGGCCGCTCGTCGTGGCCGAGCAGTTCGGCGTGCTCGAGTCCCTCTTCCCCGGGCGGATCGACATGGGGATCGGCCGCTCGGTGGGTTTCACGGACGGCATCCGCCGGGCCCTCGGCCGGGACAAGGACGACGCCGACCGCTTCGGGGAGCAGCTCGCCGAGCTCCTCGGCTGGTTCACCGGCGAGCAGACGGCCCACCCTCAGGTGCACGCCCGGCCCGCCGAGGGCCTGCGGGTGCCGCCCTTCGTCCTCGCGACCGGGGAGGGCGCCGGGATCGCCGCGGCGGCCGGTCTGCCGCTGGTCATCGGCGACCTGCGCGGCCGCGAGCGGCTGCTGACGGCCGTCGAGACGTACCGCGCCGCCTTCCGCCCGTCCCCGTGGGCGGCCGAGCCGTACGTGGTCGTCGCCGGGACGGTCGCGGTGGCCGCCACCGAGACGGAGGCACGGCGGCTGCTGGTCCCGGAGGCCTGGTCCCTCGCGCATTCCCGCACCCTCGGCGTCTTCCCGCCGCTCGCCGCGCCCGAGCGGATCGAGGGGCTGCCGATGACCGAGAAGCAGCGCGGTTTCTACGAGGCGGGGCTCGACGGGCACGTGCACGGCACGGAGGAGCAGGTGGCGGAGGCGCTGGAGCGGGCGGTGAAGGAGACCGGGGCGCAGGAGGTCATGGTCACCACGAGCACGTACGACCGGGCGGCGCTGAGCGAGTCGTACCGCCGTCTCGCCCATGCCGTCGGCCTGACCCCACGGGCGGCTGACCCCACGGGCCGGCTGACCCCGTGGACCGCCTGACGGGGCCGGAGGGTCGCCCTCGGCATCCGCCCGCGACCGCCGGGGCCGTCGATTCCTCAGGGGAGCCACCAGGGCAAACGTGGACCATTCGATAAAGTCACCCCCATGCACGACACCCCCCATGATCCCTACGTCCGCGTCCGAGGCGCCCGCGAGCACAACCTCGCCGGGGTCGACGTCGACATCCCGCGCGACGCGCTCGTCGTGTTCACCGGGGTCTCCGGCTCCGGCAAGTCGTCGCTGGCCTTCGGGACGATCTACGCCGAGGCGCAGCGCCGCTACTTCGAGTCGGTGGCCCCGTACGCGCGGCGACTGATCCACCAGGTGGGGGCGCCCGCGGTGGGTGAGATCACCGGGCTGCCGCCGGCGGTCTCCCTGGAGCAGCGCCGCTCCTCGCCGAACGCCCGGTCCTCCGTCGGTACGGTGACCACCCTCTCCAACTCCCTGCGGATGCTGTTCTCCCGGGCAGGCCGCTATCCGGAGGGGGCCGAGCGGCTCGACTCCGACGCCTTCTCCCCCAACACGGCGGCGGGCGCGTGCCCTTCGTGCCACGGCCTCGGGCTCGTCCACGACACCAGCGAGGAACTCCTCGTCCCCGACCCCGGCCTGTCGATCCGCCAGGGGGCGATCGCCGCCTGGCCGGGCGCCTGGCAGGGGAAGAACCTGCGGGACGTGCTCGACACCCTCGGCCACGACGTCGACCGGCCGTGGCGGGAGCTCGACGCGAAGGACCGCGAGTGGATCCTCTTCACGGACGAGCAGCCGGTCGTCACCGTGCACCCGGTGCGGGAGGCGGATCGCATCCAACGCCCGTACCAGGGCACGTACATGAGCGCGCGCCGCTATGTCCTGCGCACCTTCTCCGACTCGAAGAGCCCGTCCCTGCGCGCGAAGGCGGAGCGGTTCCTCACCAGCGCGCCCTGCCCGGTGTGCGGCGGCGGCAGGCTGCGGCCCGAGGCGCTCGCGGTCACCTTCGCCGGCCGGAACGTCGCCGAGCTCGCCGCGCTGCCCCTCACGGCCCTGTCCGGCCTCCTGTCGACGGCGGCGACGGAGGACGCCTCGGAGACCGCGCGCGTCCTCACCGAGGACCTCGTCGCCCGGATCGGCACGGTCACCGAACTCGGCCTCGGCTACCTCAGCCTGGACCGCGCCACGCCCACCCTGTCCAACGGCGAGCTCCAGCGGCTGCGGCTCGCCACGCAGCTGCGCTCGGGCCTCTTCGGCGTGGTGTACGTCCTCGACGAGCCCTCCGCCGGGCTGCACCCGGCCGACACCGAGGCCCTGCTCGTGGTCCTCGACCGGCTCAAGGCCGCCGGGAACTCGGTCTTCGTCGTCGAGCACCACCTCGACGTCGTACGCCACGCCGACTGGCTCGTGGACGTCGGCCCGCGCGCCGGAGTGCACGGCGGGCGGGTGCTGCACAGCGGTCCGCCGGAGGAACTGGCCGGCGTCGAGGCGTCCGCGACGCGGCGGTTCCTCTTCGACCAGGCTCCCGCGCCCGCGCGGACGGTGCGGGAACCGGCGGGCTGGCTGCGCCCGGGGCCGGTCACCCGGCACAACCTGCGGGCGGTGGACGCCGCCTTCCCGGTCGGCGTCCTCACCGCGGTCACCGGCGTCTCGGGCTCCGGGAAGTCCACCCTCGTCGACGCGCTGACCGAGGAAGTGGAGGGCGTGGACCGTCTGGTGACGGTGGACCAGCGCCCGATCGGGCGGACCCCGCGCTCCAACCTCGCCACGTACACCGGGCTGTTCGACGTCGTGCGCAAGCTCTTCACGGAGACCGAGGAGGCGAAGGCACGCGGGTACAAGGCGGGCCGCTTCTCCTTCAACGTGCCCGGCGGCCGCTGCGAGACCTGCCAGGGCGAGGGTTTCGTCTCGGTGGAGCTCCTCTTCCTGCCCAGTACGTACGCGCCCTGCCCCGACTGCCACGGCGCCCGCTACAACCCCGAGACCCTCCAGGTGCGGCTGCGCGGCCTCACCGTCGCGGAGGTCCTCGACCTGACCGTCGAGTCCGCCGCCGCCTTCTTCGACGACGTCCCCGCCGCCGCCCGCAGCCTGCGGACCCTCCTCGACGTGGGCCTCGGCTACCTGCGGCTCGGGCAGCCGGCCACCGAGCTCTCCGGCGGCGAGGCGCAGCGCATCAAGCTCGCCTCCGAGCTCCAGCGGCCGCACCGCTCCCCCACCCTGTACGTGCTCGACGAGCCGACGACCGGTCTGCACCCGGCGGACGTCGAGGTCCTGATGCGCCAGCTGCACGGCCTCGTGGACGCCGGGCACTCGGTGATCGTCGTCGAGCACGACATGGACGTCGTCGCCACCGCCGACTGGGTCGTCGACCTCGGCCCGGGCGGCGGCGACCAGGGCGGCCGGATCGTGGCGGCGGGCCCCCCGGCCCGGGTGGCGCGGGCGGCGGACAGCCGCACCGCGCCGTACCTGGCCCGGGCCCTCTCCGGACGGCCCTGAGGAGTCCCCCCGCGCGGACCGGGCCCGTGGACGTCGCCTGTCGGCCCCCGTGGAACAGGGGCTGTCCCGAGGAAAGGCGACACACGATGACGAACGGCGAGTACGACGCCCGGGTGCTCGACGCCCCGGGGGGGCGGGTCGCTGCGCGGCCCTGCCTGCGTCCCAGGGCCGCGTTCCGGCCGCGTACCCGCGAACCCGGCACCCCCCCTCGGGATCCGCGCGGGCGGCAGGCTGGTGGCCAGGGCGGGCGAGCGCAGCGTGACGGGGGCACCCCCGGCCTTCGGCCGGGGGAGGCTCCGGCCCCCGGGCCGGACCGAGATCAGCGTCGTCCGTACGGAACCCGAGGCGCGCGGGCGGGGGCACGCCGCCCACCTCCTGGGCTTGCTCGTCGCCCGCGTCCTGGACCGGCACGAGCGCCCCTTCCTGCGCGTGGCCGAGGAGGACACCGCGGCGATGGCGCTCTACGAGCGGCTCGGCTTCACCAGCCGGAAGCACGTGACCTTCCGTGGCTTCCGCACCCCGTGACGACGCCGGGCCGCACGCGGCCGCGCATCCGCGGCGGTGTGTCCGTCCGGGCGCGCGGGATTCAGCGGCGGGCGGCGCGGCGGCCCGCCACCACGTCGGCGACGGCCGCGGCGAGCGCGGCCCCGACGAAGGCGATCGAGACGAGGAGGCCGTGGTCGTAGGCGGTGGCCCAGCCGTCCTGGGCGACCTGGTCGAAGAAGACCGAACCGACCGCGGCGATGCCGACCGCCGAGCCGACCCGCTGGCCGGTCTGCAGGGCGCCTCCGGCGCTGCCCGCGCGGCGCACCGGCACCTCGGAGAGGGTGAGGGTCTGGTTCGGGGAGATCACCAGGCCGCTGCCGAGCCCCGTGAGGAGCAGCGGGGCGAGCATCGCCCAGCCCGCGCCCCGGCCGGGCACCTGGTGCACCGCGAACGCCGTCCCGGCGAGGCCGATCGCCACCATCGCCAGGCCGAGGACCACGAGAGGCCGGCCGAAGCGGTCCACGAGCCGGCCGCCGATCCCGGCCGCGATCGCCGAGCCCAGGGCGAAGGGGGTGATGGCGAGTCCGGCCTGGAGCGCGGTGTAGTGCAGTCCGTTCTGCAGGTAGAGCGTGCTGACGAAGAAGATCGAGGTGAAGCCCGCGAAGTAGAGCAGGATCAGCAGCGAGCCGAGCCAGTAGGACCGGACGCGGAAGAGTTCCAGGTCGATGAGGGGCTCGGCGCCCGCCCGCGCGCAGTGGCGCTCCCATCCCACGAAGGCCGCGAGCAGTGCGGCCGCGACGAGGACGAGCAGGTACTTCTCGTTCCCGGGCCACTGCCGGGACTGGACGAAGGGCAGCAGCAGGGCGAGGACGGCGGCGCCGAGGAGCACCACGCCGACCGGGTCGAGGCGGCCGAGCCGCACCGGCTTGGCGTCCGGCGTGTCGGGCAACAGCCGTCGGGCGAGGAACAGGCACACGATCCCGATCGGGAGGTTGACGTAGAAGACCCAGCGCCAGCCCTCCTCGGCTCCCGCCACCTGGATCAGCAGCCCGCCGAGGAGGGGGCCGACGGCGGTGGAGATGCCGACGACGGTGCCGAACATCCCGAAGGCCCTGCCGCGCTCGGCCCCCCGGAACATCTGCTGGATGAGCGCGGAGATCTGCGGTGAGACGAGGGCTCCGGCCATTCCCTGCACCAGCCGCGAGATCACCAGCCAGAGGCTCGACTGCGCCGCTCCGCAGGAGGCCGAGGCGAGCGTGAAGAGCGCGAGGCCGACGATGAAGACGCTGCGCCGGCCGCGCGCGTCGCCGAGGCGTCCGGCCGGGATGAGGAAGAGGCCGAAGGCGAGCGCGTACCCGGAGAGCACCCACTGGAGGTCCGACTCGGGGGTGTCGAGCCCGGAGCGGATGGAGGGCAGCGCGACGTTCACGATCGACACGTCGAGGAGGGTCATGAAGCCCGCCACGAGGCAGACGCCGAGCGCCTTCCACCGGTTCGGGCCCGGTTCCTCCTGCTGCCGGTGCAGGGCCTGCGCCGACTCTTGCCGGGTCACGTGTCCTCCTCGTTCCCTCGGGTACGGCCCGGTGGACGGCGCGCGGCACGGACCGTGCGCGCCTCCCGGCCTGCGAAGACCCGGGTACCCGACGTACGCGTTCCCGATTCCTCCTTTTCCTCTAGATCATCCGTTGATGTCGGCAAATGGTCCGCTTTCCCGCCCCGGGACACCCGTGGGGGCACCCGGGGCGGGAAAGGGTCCTGAGCCCGTCAGGCCGCCGTGTCGAAGGTGTAGTGGGGCGTGTGGTCCAGCATGTCCGCGGGGGTCACGTCGTTCCACGGCCGCATGGTGTCGTGGAGGTCCACGACGTTCCGGGTGCCCGCGGCCGGCAGGTACGCCGAGCGGGGGTGGCGGGCCTGCCAGTCGGCCCACAGCTTGTCGACGAAGGCGTGGTGCAGCCAGAAGACGGGGTCGTTGGGGGAGACGCCGGTGGCCATCTGGCCGCCGACCCAGACGTGGACGCGGTTGTGGAGGTTCACCCCGCGCCAGCCCTCCAGGTGGTTGCGGAAGCCGTCGGAGGCGCTGTTCCAGGGGGCGGTGTCGTAGGTCTCCATGGCGAGGACGGAGTCCACCTCGGCACGGGTGGGGAGCTGCCGGCCGCCCGCGCCGAGGTCGCGCCGGAGGTAGTCGCGTCCGTCGACGCGGACGCCTATCGGCCAGCGGCCGCCGGCCCGGGCGAAGGGGCCGTCCGTGACCTGGCCGTCGCGGGCGCGGCCGGTGCCGCCGAGGAAGTCGGGCGCCCACAGCGAGGAGCGGGAGGTGCGGTCGGCGGTCCAGTCCCAGTAGGGCAGGGTGACGGTCGCGTCGACGGACTTGAGGGCCTCCTCGAACTCGAGGAGGAAACGCCGGTGCCAGGGCAGGAAGGACGGCGAGCGGTGGCCGACGCGGTCGCCGTCGTCGGTGTCGCTCATGATGAAGGCGTTGTGCGTGGTGACGAAGGTGTCGTACCGCCCGGAGCGCTTGAGCTCCAGGAGGGCGGCGACGAAGCGCCGCTTCTCGTCGGCGGTGAGGGTGGCCTGGTTCTTGCGTACGGTCATGGTGGTGCCGCTCCTGGATCGGTCAGCCGAGGGTGAGGGGTACGAGCGGGGCGCCCTGGAGCTCCCGGACGGCCGCGCGGGCCAGCGCCCTGGGCGTGGCGACGGGCTCGTAGTGGTTGATCACGCTGATCCAGGTGCCGTCGGCGTTCCGCATGACGTGCAGTTCCTGACCGTCGATGGTGACGGAGTAGCCGCCCGTGTGGTGTCCCCCGTGGTGGCCGCCGCCGTGCGCGGGCCCGCCCTGGATGCGGCGGCCCTGGTAGACCTCGTCGAAGGAGGCCGGGTCGGAGTCGGCCGCCGGGGCGGCTGCGCGGGGAGCCGAGGCCGCGGCCGGGCCCGCCTGGGCGAGGACCGTGACGGCGCCCGCGGCGCCTGCCGCGACGCCGAGGGCCCGGCGGCGGGTGATGCTGGACATGAGAAACCCCCAAGTGGTCTGTACGACCGGGGGTTTGGTCATATGCCCCCGGCAGGACCCATCAGTACCGGGGGGTGTCGGCGCGGCGGAAATCGTCGGCCGACGGTTGGCCGCGAAGTGGTCAACCTGCCGTGAAAGGTGCAATTTTGAACGGATTCGATCTTGCTGTTCCAGTGAGTAGGAGCGCCCCGGAGCGAAGATCTTGCGGAGGAGATGATCATTCCGTGAATGATCTTTCGCGCCGGGGTGCCGCGTGTGGCGGAGCCCACGTCCTCGGATTGTCCGGATCCGACCTCAGCCCCGGCCGGCCTTCCGCCGCGCCCGCAGCCACTCCCCGTTCATCGCCGCGATCGACGGGAGCGGGATGCCCTTCGGGCAGGCCGTCGCGCACTCGCCCGTCAGGGTGCAGCCGCCGAAGCCCTCCGCGTCCATCTGGGCCACCATGTCGAGGACCCGGGTCTCGCGTTCCGGGGAGCCCTGGGGCAGGACGTTCAGGTGGTTGATCTTGGCGGAGGTGAAGAGCATCGCCGAGCCGTTCGGGCAGGCCGCCACGCACGCGCCGCAGCCGATGCACTCGGCGTGCTCGAAGGCGGAGTCCGCGTCGGCCTTCGGGACCGGTGTGGCGTGGGCTTCGGGGGCCGAGCCCGTCGGGGCCGTGATGTAGCCGCCGGCCTGGATGACGCGGTCGAAGGCGGAGCGGTCGACGACGAGGTCCTTGACGACGGGGAAGGCGGACGCGCGCCAGGGTTCGACGTCGATGGTGTCGCCGTCGCGGAAGGAGCGCATGTGGAGCTGGCAGGTCGTGGTGCGCTCCGGCCCGTGCGCGTCGCCGTTGATGACGAGGCTGCACGCGCCGCAGATGCCCTCGCGGCAGTCGTGGTCGAAGGCCACGGGGTCCTCGCCGCGCAGGATGAGGTCCTCGTTGAGGGTGTCGAGCATCTCGAGGAAGGACATGTCGGGTGAGACGCCGTCCACCGCGTAGGTGACCATGGCCCCCTCGGTGTCGCCGTTCTTCTGGCGCCAGACGCGCAGGTCGATCCTCATGCGTAGCTCCGCTGGGTGGGGTGGACGTACTCGAAGGTGAGGTCCTCCTTGTGGAGGACGGGGGCGGCCCCGGCGCCGTGCTCCCCCGGAGGACGGCCCCCGGCCCCCCGGAACTCCCAGGCCGCGGCGTACGCGAACTCCTCGTCGCGGCGGGCTGCCTCGCCGTCCGGGGTCTGGGACTCCTCGCGGAAGTGGCCGCCGCAGGACTCGGCGCGGTGGAGCGCGTCGAGGCACATGAGCTCGGCGAGCTCCAGGTAGTCGACGATCCGGTTGGCCTTCTCCAGGGACTGGTTGAACTCCTCCCCGGTGCCGGGGACCTTGATGCGGCGCCAGAACTCCTCGCGGATCTCGGGGATGCGGCGCAGGGCCTTGGTCAGGCCCTCCTCGGTGCGGGCCATGCCGCAGTACTCCCACATGAGTTCGCCGAGTTCGCGGTGGAAGGAGTCGGGGGTGCGGTCGCCGTCGACGGAGAGGAGGAGGTTCAGGCGGTCCTCGGTCTCGGCGAGGACGTCGCGGACCACCGGGTGGTCGTCGTCGAGGGGTTCGCTCGACGGGTGGCGGGCGAGGTAGTCGTTGATGGTGGCGGGGAGGACGAAGTAGCCGTCGGCGAGGCCCTGCATGAGGGCGGAGGCGCCGAGCCTGTTGGCCCCGTGGTCGGAGAAGTTGGCCTCGCCGATGGCGAAGAGGCCGGGGATCGTGGTCTGGAGGTCGTAGTCGACCCAGAGTCCGCCCATCGTGTAGTGCACGGCGGGGTAGATCCGCATGGGGACCTCGTACGGGTTCTCGGCGGTGATCCGCTCGTACATGTCGAAGAGGTTGCCGTACTTCTCCTCGACGGCCTTGCGGCCCATCCGCCGGATCGCGTCGGCGAAGTCCAGGTAGACCCCTTGCCCTCCGGGGCCGACGCCCCGCCCCTCGTCGCAGACGTTCTTGGCGGCGCGGGAGGCGATGTCGCGGGGGACGAGGTTGCCGAAGGAGGGGTAGATCCGCTCCAGGTAGTAGTCGCGCTCGTCCTCGGGGATGTCGGCGGCCGGGCGGGTGTCGCCCTGCGCCTTGGGCACCCAGATGCGGCCGTCGTTGCGCAGCGACTCGCTCATCAGGGTCAGCTTGGACTGGTGGTCGCCGGTGCGCGGGATGCAGGTGGGGTGGATCTGGGTGAAGCAGGGGTTGGCGAAGTACGCGCCGCGCCGGTGCGCCCGCCAGACGGCGGTGGCGTTGGAGTTCATGGCGTTCGTCGACAGGTAGAAGACGTTGCCGTAGCCGCCGCTGGCGAGGACGACCGCGTCGGCGTAGTGGGTGGAGATCCGTCCGGTGACGAGGTCGCGGGCGACGATCCCCCGGGCCCGCCCGTCGACGACGATCAGGTCGAGCATCTCCGTACGGGCGTGCATCTCGACGTTCCCGGCGGCGATCTGCCGGGACAGCGCCTGGTAGGCGCCGAGGAGGAGCTGCTGCCCGGTCTGGCCGCGGGCGTAGAAGGTGCGGGAGACCTGGACGCCGCCGAAGGAGCGGGTGTCGAGGAGTCCGCCGTACTCGCGGGCGAAGGGGACGCCCTGGGCGACGCACTGGTCGATGATCTCGACGGAGATCTGGGCGAGGCGGTGGACGTTGGACTCGCGGGCCCGGAAGTCGCCGCCCTTGACGGTGTCGTAGAAGAGGCGGTGGATGGAGTCGCCGTCGTTGCGGTAGTTCTTGGCGGCGTTGATGCCGCCCTGGGCGGCGATGGAGTGGGCGCGGCGCGGGGAGTCCTGGAAGCAGAACTGGACGACCTGGTAGCCCTGTTCGGCGAGGGTGGCGCCGGCGGAGCCGCCGGCGAGGCCGGTGCCGACGACGATGATCCGGTGCTTGCGGCGGTTGGCGGGGTTGACCAGCTTCGCCTCGAAGCGGCGGGTGTCCCAGCGGTCGGCGACGGGCCCGGCGGGGGCCTTGGTGTCGGCGATCGGCTCGCCGGTCACGTAGTCGAGGTAGCTCGTGTCGAGGTAGCTCATGTCAGCTCACCACTCCGGTCATGACGGCGACGGGGACGGAGACGAAGCCCGCGGTCAGGACGAGCGCGAGGGCGTTGGCGAGGGCCTTGAGGAGGCGCTCGCGGCGGGCGTTGCCGACGCCCAGGGTCTGGGCGGCGCTCCAGAAGCCGTGGCGGACGTGGAGGCCGAGGGCGAGCATGGCGACGATGTAGACGACGTCGCCGTACCAGGTGGAGAAGGTGTCGACGACGTTCTGGTAGGGCTTGCCCTCCTCGAAGCCGCCGAAGTGGACGGTGCCGGTGGTCAGGTCGAGGACGTGCCAGACGATGAAGAGGCCGAGGATGATCCCGCCCCAGCGCATGGTGCGGGTGGCGTACGAGGCGCGCTTGCGGCGGTGGACGTACGGGGTGGGGCGGGCCCTCAGGTCGCGCCGGCTGAGCTGGTACGCGGAGACGGCGTGGGCGACGACGGCGGCGAGGAGCACGATCCGGACGAGCCAGAGGGCCCAGTGGTGGTGCAGGACGGGGGCGCCCATGACGCGCAGCCAGTGGCCGTAGGCGTTGAACTCCTCGGGGCCGAAGAAGACCTTGAGGTTGCCGGCGACGTGGGCGACGAGATAGCCGAGCATGATCAGCCCGCTGACGGCCATGACCGTCTTCTTGCCGAGGGTCGACGACCAGAATCCACGGGACGGGGTCGGTGCGGGGGACGGCGGGCGGGCGGCCGTCCGCTCCCTCGTGGGTGCCAGAGCCATGTCCTCGACGCTAGGGCCGGAGGACCCGAGAGGTCCAAGACATGGTCCGGCTCATCTCGATAGGCTGTACCTATTCATGTCCTCTACGCTGGAACCATGCAGTTCCAGCAGCTCCTCTACTTCGTCGCCGTGGCCGAGACCCGTCACTTCACCCGGGCCGCCGAACGCGTCCACGTCTCGCAGCCCTCGCTCTCCCAGCAGATCAAGGCCCTGGAGCAGGAGCTGGGCGCGGAACTGTTCAGCCGCGCCCGGGGGAACATCGCCCTCACCGACGCGGGCGAGGCCCTGCTGCCGCTCGCGCGGCGGATCCTCGCCGACACGGAGACGGCCCGCATCGAGGTGCAGGAGCTGGCCCGGCTCAAGCGGGGCCGGGTGCGGCTGGGCGCGACGCCGAGCCTGTGCACGGGGCTCCTCCCGGACGTGCTGCGGGCCTTCCACGACCTGCACCCGGGGATCGAGCTCCTCATCGAGGAGGGCGGCTCGCACGACCTCGTACGGGAGCTGGCGCGCGGGGCGCTCGATCTGGCCCTGGTCGTCCTCCCCCTCCCCTCCCCCTCCCCCGCCCTGACGACGGTCGAGCTGCTGACGGAGGACCTCGTCGTGGTCTCCGCCGCCTCGGAGCCGCCCCCGCGGCGGCCCGTACGGATCAAGGACCTGCGGGACCAGCCGCTCGTGATGTTCCGGCACGGCTACGACCTGCGGGAGCTGACCGTGGCGGCCTGCCGGGCGGAGGGCTTCGAGCCCGCGTTCACCGTGGAGGGCGGGGAGCTGGACGCCGTACTCGGTTTCGTACGGGCGGGGCTCGGGCTCGCGGTCGTGCCGGCGATGGTCGCGGCGCGCGCGGGCCGGGACCTGCGGGTGACGGCCCTCGCCCGGCCGGGCCTGCGCCGCACCATCGCGCTGGCGCACCGCAGCGACGTGGCCCCGCCGAGAGCGGCCCGCGAACTCCAGAACCTGCTGCTGCGGCGCACCTGACCCGCCCACCGGATGCTCGGGGAGACGACGCTCCCGGAAGCGCCGGTCACGCCCCGCACCGCCCGGCCGCGCCGCCCTGCCCGAGGAACTCACCGGGCGCGCCGCCGCCCGCCCGTCACCCTCACCGCATCCGTGGAGCCCTATGAAGGAGATCCCGCGTGTCGGACCAGCGCGATACCGGCCGGACGTCGCTCCGCTCGGCGGCACTGCTCGCCCTGGTCGGCGTCCTGACGGCCGGGGCCACGTCCTGCGGGCCGTCCGGAGCCGACGGTACGGACAGCCCCGGACGGACTGCCGAGTCGGTCCGCACCGTCCGGCCGACACCGTTGACGGAGGGACGGCCGGCCCGCGTCCGGTACGGCGTGCCGGACGACATCGTCCCGATGCTCTTCCCGGCCACGGGCGCGGAGACCCGCCAGACGCAGGGGCTCGACGGGTTCCTGGACCTGGCGCGGTACGTCGGCACGCGCAGGTGCGCTCCGGGGAAGGAGTCCGCCGGAGCGGCCGACGGGCCTCCGCCGATGTTCGTACGGCGGTTCGCCGTGCCCGACCTCGCCTACGTCGCGGCGCACGGTTTCACCAGCCCCGAGGGTCCCGCCCCGGCCGGTCCGGGACCCTCCGCGCCTCCGGTCGCCGCCTCCGGCCCGGCGCCGTGCGCGCCGGGCGGTGCGGGTGCGGACGCGAGCGCGGTGGGCAAGGGGTTCGCGGAGTTGCGGGCCGAGTGGTGGCGTGCGCTGGCCCGGCTGGACGACGACCCCGAGGTGCGCAGGGCGTACGGCGAAGCCGGCGGATGCCTCGCCCTCGGGGACGGGGGCGTCGCGGGCGAGGACGCCTTCTTCTCCCGGGTGGACGCCCGGCTGCACGCCCTGGACGGTGCCGGCCGCGAGGCGGAGCGCGCGCGGGAGGACCAGCGGCTCGGTGCGCTGTACGCCCGCTGCATGGGTCCCGTCGAGAGCGTACGGGAGCGCCTGCGCACGCGGCACCGCCGGAGCTTCCTCCTGCGGCACGCGGGCCGGCTGGCCGTCCTGCGCCGCACCCTCCCCCGGGACATCGCGCGGCTGGAGAGCCGTTACGGGATCCGCTTCGGCTCTCCCCGGCCCTGAGGAGCCGCCTCGGACGGCCCTCGCGCACCGCACGACCTCGTCACCGCCGGCCTCCACCTCGACCTGCGGAGCGCGGACGGCTCCGCGCTCCGCCCGCCCCGGCGGGACGGTCGTCCACGCGGCGGGCCCGGGTCAGACCGCGTCCGCCAGGAGCAGGGAGTGGATGCGGTCCGGGGCGCCGGGGCGGGCGTAGTACCAGCCCTGGGCCGTGTCGCAGCCCAGGTCGCGGAGTTGGCGGGCCTGGGCGCCCGTCTCCACCCCCTCGACCGTGACCGCCAGCTCCAGGCTGTGCGCCAGCGAGACGATCCCCTCGACGATCTTGAGGTCGACCGGGTCCACCGGGTGCTGCTGCATCCCCCGGGTGAAGGAGCGGTCGAGCTTCAGGACGCTCACCGGCAGCCGCCGCAGATTGGCGAGGTTCGAGTAGCCGGTGCCGAAGTCGTCGAGCGCGATGTCCACGCCCATCTCGGCGAGCTGCCTCAGCGGCTTCAGCAGGTCCTCGTCGGCGCCGATGAGGGCGGACTCGGTGACCTCCAGGCAGAGCGCGCCCGGTTCGAGGCCGGAGCGCTCCAGGACGTCGACGGTGTCGGCGACCAGGCGCGGGTGGTGGAGCTGCGTCGGGGAGAGGTTGACGTTGATGCGCAGCGGGCCGCCGTCGGAGTGCCGGGTCTGCCAGAAGCGGGCCTGGCGCACGGCCTCCTGGAGCACCCAGCGGCCGAGCGGCACGATGAGGCCGGTGTCCTCGGCGAGCGGGATGAACTGGTCGGGGCCGAGCACCCCGTGCTGCGGGTGGCACCACCGGACGAGGGCCTCCGCGCCGTGCACGCTGCCGTCGTCGAGGTGGACGAGCGGCTGGTACTCGATGAAGAACTCGCCGCGTTCCAGGGCGGTCGGCAGGGCGGTGGTGAGCCCGTGCCGGGTGATGGCGCGGGCGTCGGCCTCCGGGTCGGCGACCTCGAAGCGGTTGCCGCCCGCCGACTTGGCCCGGTACATGGTGATGTCGGCGCTGCGGAGCACCTCGGCCGGGGTCCGCTCCCCCGCCGGGCCCTCGACGACGCCGAGGCTGCCGCGGACGGTGAGTTCGCGGCCGTCGATGCTCAGGGGGGTGGCGAGGGCGGCGAGGATGCGGTCGGCGAGTTCGGTGACGTCCCGGCGGCCGCCGGCGCCGGTGGTGAGGGCGACGAACTCGTCGCCGCCGAGCCGGGCGACCATCTCGCCCGCGCCGGTGACGCAGCTCTGCAGCCGGTCGGCGACCTCGACGAGCAGCCGGTCGCCGGTGGAGTGGCCGAGGCTGTCGTTGATGACCTTGAAGCCGTCGAGGTCGAGGTAGCAGAGGCCGAAGCGGGCGTTCTCGCCGGGGGCGAGCGCCTTCTCCAGGCGTTCGAAGAACAGGGTCCGGTTGGGCAGTCCGGTGAGCGCGTCGTGGGTGGCCTCGTACCGGAGGCGCAGATGGAGCAGACGCCGTTCGGTGGTGTCCTCCATGAGGGCCAGCTGGTACTGGGGGCGGCCTTCGGCGTCCCGGAGGAGCGAGACGGTGAGGTTGGTCCAGAGAACCGTTCCGTCACCCCGGTAGTACGGCTTCTCGACGCGGTAGTGCTCGCGCTCGCCGCGGACCAGTTCCTCGTACAGCTTCCAGACGTGCGGCCCGTCCTCCGGGTGGACCCACTCGCTGACGTTCCGGCTGCGCACCTGGCCCTCCATCCCGCCGAACATGCGGGTGAGGGTCTCGTTGACCTCCAGGACGTTGCCGTCGAGGTCGGCGATGCCGATGCCGATGGCCGCCCCGTCGAAGACCGCGCGGAAGCGGCTCTCGGTGGCGTGCAGGGCGATCTCGGCGGCGCTGCGGGCGGCGAGCGCGGATCGGGCGATGGCCTCCTGCTCGGCGCGGGTCCGCTCGCGCAGGGCCTGGGCGTAGCCGGCGGCCATGGCGTGCTGGAGCCGGGCGCAGCGGGCGCGCAGTTCCTCGGTGGCGAGGTCCGACTCCGTACCGCAGTAGAGCACCAGGTACGAGTCGACGACACCGAGGCTGCGGCCGAGCGCGTCCGGGTCGGTGCAGTGGGCGGCGACGAGGGCCGCGCCGGTGCGCTGGGCCGGTGCCGTGTCGAAGGGCCGGGCGTGCAGGGCGTCGCACAGGGTGCGGGCCAGCGGCAGCAGGTGTCCCTCGAACTCGGCGCGGGTCAGCGAGGTGGCGGTCACCGGGAAGATCGCCCGGCTCCAGATGGTGACGAACCGCCTGAGTCTGTCCTCCGGGCCGTCGGCTTCGGCGACGGCGCCGGACGGCTGCGACGGGACCTTCACGCCTTGCGCCCCACCCCTGCGAACCCGGAGAAGGCGTACGGATCCTCCTCCTCGACCGGGCCGTCCGGCCGCCAGAGCGGCATGGGGACGAGTCCGGGCTCGACCAGTTCGGTGCCTTCGAAGAAGCGGGTGATCTCGCCGCTCGACCGCATCACCAGGGGGTTGCGGATGTCGCGGTAGACCTCGACGGTGCCGCCGGCCTCTTCCTCGGGGAGCGGGATGCCCTCGTACGAGGCGTGGGTGAGGACGACGAGGCTGCCGGGGGCGAGGGCGTCGATCAGCTCGGCGACCGCCTCGTGGGGCTGGTCCTCGTCCTCCAGGAAGTGCAGGACGGCGACGAGGAGCAGTGCCACCGGCCGGTCCAGGTCGAGGAGTCGGGTCACCTCGGGGCTGTGGAGGATGTCGGCCGGCTTGCGCAGGTCGGCGGCGACGACGGCCGCGCCGTCGTCGTCCCCCAGGACGGCGCGGCTGTGGGCCACGGCGACGGGGTCGTGGTCGACGTAGACGACCCGGGCGGCGGGGTCGGCGGCGCGGGCGACCTCGTGCACGTTGCCGAAGGTGGGTATGCCGGAGCCGATGTCCAGGAACTGGGTGACGTCGTTGTCAACGGCGTGGCGGACGGCGCGGCGCATGAAGGCACGGTTCGCCTGCATGATCTTGGGCAGGCCAGGCATGAACTCCATGGCCTTGCGCGCCGCTTCCCGGTCCACTTCGAAATTGTGCGAGCCGCCCAGATAGAAGTCGTACATACGGGACACGCTCGGTACCGAGATGTCGATACCGGGCGGGGCCCAGGCGGGACGCTCCATCGATGTCTCCAACAAGTCGCCATGGGGGATACGGCCATGTGTTCGCGGCCGGTGTTCGAGGTGAGGCTACTGATCGCCCGCCGGGAGAGCGAGTAGAAACGGAAATTCGCGGTCCGTTCTTGGTCACACGCCATTGGCACGTGCTCCTGGAACGCAGACTTCACGCCTTCAGGCTGTGCAAATTCACGTGCATATGATCGTGCGTCGGTTCCCGGGAGGCCGCCGACCGCGCCCGGTGGGACCCCAGGTCCCTTCCGTACCTCGGCTGTTGCCGTTCTCGGGCCCGGTCGCCGGTGCAGGATGCCCTGTTGGCCGGCCCGTCCGACAGGGCGACAACCGGACAGTTCTCCGCCGGGAGGCTTGAACGAGCCGTGTCGGCCACCCGTCCGCAATCATCACGCCCGCCAATAACGGGCATTGCGCCGAATCCGTCACCGACACCCGGCGAAACGTCAAGCCCTCACATCCGGAGATCCCCTCCATCTGGCGAATCCCGCGCGATTCCGCCCCGGCGCGCCCCGCCTGTGATCAAGCTCGACGGCGTGTCTCTGTACGGATCACTCCTCGCGCGGCCGCTGGCGGCCCTCGGTCTCGTGTGGCTGCTCACCACACCGGTACCCGCCGCCGCCGACGCCTGCGCCTACGCCTCGACCGACTCGGGCGGTTCGCAGATCGCGGTGGCGATCGCCGGTGGCGGCCACCACGACGGCGACGACCAGGGAAACGGTGGCGGGAAGGGCCACGGGAAGGGCGAAGGCCACGAGCACCACGGCAACGGCAAGGGCAAGGGGCACGGGCATCACCACCACCCGACGCCCTGCGATCCCGAGCCGCCCCCGCCGTGCCCGTCGCCCACGCCCGAGCCGACGCCCCCGCCCTCCCCGACGCCGACGCCCGAGCCCCCGCCTCCCTCCCCGTCCCCGAAGCCGACGCCGAAACCCGAGCCGCCACCGCCGCCCGCGCCGAAGCCGGCTCCGCCCCGGCCGGTGCCGAAGCCGCCGGCCACCAGGCCCGCGCCCCGTCCGGAGCCGCCGTCCCCCGCGCCTCCGGCCCCCAGGCCGCCGGAGCCCGCGGCCGCGCCTCCGCCGTCCCCGACCCCGCCGCCCACCGTGCGGCCCCGGCCGCCGTCCCCCTCTCCCGTGGCGCTGCCCCACTACCGCCCGGCGACGCACACCAAGCAGAAGGGGGGCACCTCCGTCGTCACCGCGACGCTGATGATCACCGCCCCGGCCGTCCTCGCGACGGCGATCCTGCGCCCGCGCTCCAAGTGACCCGCGGTCCGGGCGACCCGCGGTCCCCCCGCATCACCGACCCACCGACCCTCTGAATCCCGCCGGAGGAACCATGTCCGAATGGCTTGTTCTCTCTCTTGCGATGGCCGCAGCCTGCGCCGTCGTGCTCACCATCGTCGTCATCAACAACCGCCGGATCCCCGAGGACGACGACCCCAGCGAGACCCCGGACGTCATCGAGTACATGACGATGATGATCGGCGTGATCTACGCGATCGTCCTCGGTCTGGCCATCGCCGGCGTCTGGGAGGCCCGGGGGGCCGCCCAGGAGACCGTGCGGCAGGAGGCCCAGGCGATGCACGAGATCTCGGCGCGCGCCGAGGTGTACCCGCAGGAGGTCCGTTCCCGGATCCGCGCCGACGTCGACGCGTACGTCTCGTACGTGGTCCACGACGAGTGGACCCACATGGCCGAGAAGGGCGAGCTCAGCGACGAGGGCACCGCGCTCCTGGAGCGGGTGCGGCGCAGCGTCACCGACTACCAGCCGGCCAACGACTTCGAGGGGCAGGCGTACCAGCCGCTGGTGGACCAGGTGGCCGCCGCCGACGACGCCCGGGGGGCGCGCGGGCAGAACGCGGGGGCGACGATGCCGGGGGTGGTGTGGTTCGGCCTGATCATCGGGGCCCTGGTGACGGTCGGCCTGATCTTCACGCTGCAGATCCGCAGGACCGGCCGGGAGCTGCTGCTCGCCGGGCTCTTCAGCGTGCTGATCGCCTTCCTGCTGTTCCTCATCTGGGACTTCGACGCGCCGTTCGGCCGGGGCATCTCGGCCACCGCCGCGCCGTTCACCGATCTGTTTCCGCAGATCAGCCCCTGAGCCGGCCCGTGCGAAGGGGCCGTACGGGGGACATCGGTGCCCCATTCGCACCTCTGGGATCGCGGCTGTGGTAGTGCGCTCCTAGCGTTTCGGGCATCGAGGTGCACGGCCCTTCGCGGGAACCCCCTTCCGCGGCTGCCCCTCGGGACCCGGAGGATTCACCATGCGCGCGATACGTGCCGCAACCACTGCCCTGTTGGGAGCGGCCGCCCTCGCCCTGGCCGCCCCCGCGGCCCTCGCGGCGGACGGGGCGCCCGCCACCGACCGACGGGTGGCCAGGGCCAAGGCACCGGGCGATTTCGTCGTGTCGCCCTCGGTCGTCGCCCCGGGCGGGCGGCTGACGCTGAGCGCCCCCGGCTGTGCCAGCACGGCGACGGCCACGGCCGGCATCTTCGACACCGCGACCATCGCACCGGGGGCGACGGTGACCGCCACCGTGGACGCCGACGCCAAGCGCGGCGCCGTGTACACGGTGCTGTTCAACTGCACGGGCGGTGTACAGGACACCGTCGCCCTGACGATCAGCGGCGCCCCCACCGCCACCCCGACCATCAGCGCCACCATCCTCGCGCCTCCGCGCGGGGTGCGGGGCGGCCTCGGTGGCTCGATGGCCCCCAGCACCACCGAACTGGCGGCCGGCGGCGCACTGGTGCTGGCCGCGGCCTGCGGCACCGCCTACGTGGTCCGCCGCCGTCGCTCCGGTGCCGGCCGCCGTCACTGAGCGGGGCTCCGTGGCCAGGGGGTGTCCTGCCGATCGCCCCCGGGTCCCGGCAGGGACTCGGGGGCGACGGGCACGGCGGGCCGACCGGGAGGTTCGGCCGGTCAGACTCCCGCGCCGGTCAGGCGTCGGCGGCGGACGATGAAGAGCCCTCCGCCGAGCGCGGCCGCGGCGACGAGGCTGCCGCCGACGGCCATCTCGGTGGAGCTGGGGGCCAGCGAGCCGCCGAGACCGCCGGCCGCGCCCTGGCCGGCGATGACCCGGAACGGCTGGGTGAGCGTACGGCCGCCGCACTGGACGGCCAGGTTGTACTGGCCGGGCGTGGCGTTGTCGAAGATGCGGGCGGTGGCGGTGGACACCCCGTTGACGGCGGGGCCGAGCGTGACCGTCGCGAAGGCGTTGGACGTGACCGTGCCACCGGCGCAGCCGCGGACGGTGATCGTGAGGATTCCGCCCTGGTGGACCGCGAAGGGGGACACGGTGACGCCGTTGGAGTTGTCTCCGCCCCGCTCGACCTGGAGAGGGCTGACGGTGACGCTGCTGGGCCCGTTGGTGGCGGTGGCGAGGGGGGCCGCGAGCCCGACCGCCGCGAGCGCGGTGGCGGCCACCGCCAGAGTGCGTGCAGCACGCATGGTTGAACCTCCAGTGGAAGACGCCCCAAAGCGGTGCTCCGGGAGTTTCGACGAGTACGCCTTCCATGACGAACCATCACAAACCGGCGCAAGCCGTGCATGTCGGCACTGGGCCACCCCGGTGAGGCGACACGCCGGGCGCGGGACCCGTCGAGTCGACGGAACCGCAGGTCAACCGCGCCCGGGAGGCTTATCTGACGATTACTCGGATGGGTCAGCCGGCCGTCACCCGCCTGCCCTCCGTGCCCCCCCTTCCGCCGGGGTGCGCCGCCGCGTGTCCCGCGCCGGGGCCGGGGCACCCGTCCGGCGGCGGCCTCCACCCATTCGCACCGTCCGGCGCGACGGCCCGTGCGACCGCCCTTACCGTTCTGACGACGCCGAGAAGGGAGAACCATGCCCCCGAAGGACTTCCGCGTCTTCGAGCGCAGGAGACGCCAACCCTGGGGCGTCCTGGCCCTCGCCATGCTGTCCGGACTCGCGATGATGCGCAACGGGGTGGACGTCCCCCTCGGGCCGCCGCAACCCGCCGCGGCGGCCCGGCCGGTGGCGCGTCCGGTCGCCCCGCCGCCCGCCGCGAGCACCGGTCTGGAGCCGCTGCCCTCCGCCCCGGCCTCCCGGGTCAAGATCCCGGCGATCCAGGTGGCGGCCCCCATTATGGACGTGGGTCTGGACGAGCAGGGCTGGGTGGCGGCCCCGCCCCCGGAGGACCCCAACCTCGTCGGCTGGTACCAGAACGGCATCGCCCCCGGCATGCGCGGCACCTCCGTCCTCGTCGGCCACGTCGACAACACGAAGGGCCCGGCGGTCTTCTACGGCCTGGGCTCCCTCCAGAAGGGCCAGCACATCGAGGTCGAGCGGTACGACGGCCGGGTGGCGGTCTTCGAGATCTACGGCGTCGAGGTGTACGCCAAGGACAACTTCCCCGGCGTGCAGGTCTACGCCGACACCGGCGAACCGGAGCTGCGGGTGATCACCTGCGGCGGCGGCTACACGCGGACGCGTGGCTACGACGGGAACGTCGTCGTCTTCGCGCGCATGGTGGGCTCGCGCTGACCGGGACTCGGGTCCCGCGCACGGGGAAGGGCCCCGGCACCCGAGGGTGCCGGGGCCCTTCCCCGTGCCGGTGCGGTCAGCGCCGCGGGACGGTGATGTGGTAGCCGGCGTCGAGGAGTTCGGGCAGGTAGCGGCGGAGCGCGGCCACGCTCTGGGAGCGGTTGCCGCCGGCGTCGTGGGAGAGGACGACGACGCCGGGCGCGGCGCCGTCGAGGACGCGGCGGACGATGGTGCCGGTGCCGGGTTCCGTCCAGTCCAGGGTGTCGACGGTCCAGGCGAGCGGCTCCATGCCGAGCTCGGCGCCGATCTCGAAGGAGAGCCGGTTCCAGGCGCCGTAGGGCGCGCGGTACCAGAGGGGGGCCGTGCCCAGGGCCTTCTCGATGACCTCGCTGGTGGAGCCCAGCTCGGCGCGGATCCGGGAGGGTCGCAGTTTCGGGATGAGCGGGTGGGACCAGGAGTGGTTGCCGACGACGTGGCCGTCCTCGGCCATCTCCCGCAGCAGGTCCTGGTTGTCCACGGCCATCTCGCCGCAGACGAAGAACATCGCCCGGCAGTCGTAGTGGCGCAGGGTCTCCAGGATGCCGGGGGTGTACCGGGGGTCGGGGCCGTCGTCGAAGGTCAGCACCATCGAGCGGCCGACCCCGGACATGCTGAGGAAGGGCCGCTGCCGCACCGGCGGCATCGCGCGCCGGAAGGCCGGGGGCGCGTAGGAGGTCATGGGCTGGAGCCGGTACGCGGAGGGGCTCAGCCGGGCGGAGTGCGCCTGGGGGCCCGCGGCCGGCCCTGCGCGACCCGCGCCGGAAGCGCCCTGGGGCGTGGAGGCGGCGCCGGTGGCCGGGTCGTGCGTGGCGAACCGGTCCGCCGCGAGGGCTCCGACGGTCACGGTGGCCCCGAGGGCGGCGGCGAGCCGCAGCACCGCCCGGCGCCCACTGGGCATCTGATCCTTTTTCATGACCAATGGTTCCTACGGGCGAGGGTCCGGGCAGCTCAACGACACCGGCCGCCCGTCCGAAAACACCCGATGAGCCGATAACCTCGAAGAGTGAGCGAACAACAGCCCGACCGGTTCGAACGCGGCACCGACGGCCCGAAGGTGATCATGGCAGGGATAGACGGCTCCGCCTCCTCCCTGCGCGCCGCGGCGTACGCGGCCGGGCTCGCCCGGCGCCAGAACGCCCTGCTCGCGCTCGTGTACGTACAGCCGGTGATCGCGGCGGGCACGGCGCTCGGCGCGCCCGTGGCCGGGACGACCGAGGAGATCGCCGAGGACCTCGTCGCGGAGATCCGGACGTCCGCCGAGAGGGTCAAGGACCTCTGGCGGATCCGGTGGGAGTTCCACACCTTCCGGGGCGACGCCTACGCGGGCCTGGTCCGGGCCGCCGAGGAGCTGACGGCGGACGCCGTGGTGGTGGGCGCCTCGGAGTCGGCGGGCCACCGCTTCGTCGGCTCGGTCGCCGTCCGCCTGGTGAAGGCGGGCCGCTGGCCGGTCACGGTCGTCCCCTGACCGGCCGTACGCCCTACTCGCCCATCACCAGGCCGTCCTTGGCGGCCCCCCGGCCGAGGACCACCTGCCGGACGGTGTCGCGGATCCCGTCCTGGTGCGCGTCCCCGCCCTCCGCCGCGCCGAGGTTCACCACGCGGCCGCGCGCGGTGTCGAACCACTGCGGGATGAACTCGGCCTTGGTGACCTCCCAGCGCCCGCCGGCGGTCCTGGGCGGGGCGAAGGTGAAGCGGCCGATGCTGCTCTGGTTGCCGCGCGGGTCGTAGGAGCCCTCGTGGTTGATCATGTCGCCGGCGATCTGGTCGCCCATCCCGTAGATGATCCAGGTCCCGTTGACCTTCTCGTAGGGCTGTGGGACGTGTGCATGTGTACCGATGACGAGATCGACGTCCGGGCGTCCGCCGCTCTGCGAGGCGGTCAGCGCGCGGCCGAGGGAGAGCTGCCGCTCGTCGGGTTCGGTCTGCCACTCGGTGCCCCAGTGGACGCTGACCACCACCACGTCGGCGCCGGCCGCGCGGGCGGCGCGCGCGTCGGCGATCACCTTCTTCTCGTCGAGCAGCCGCACGGCCCAGGGCTGGCCCTCGGGCAGCGGATAGCCGTTGGTGTCGTAGGTGTACGCGAGCTGGGCGACCGTGGCGCCGCCGGCCTTGAGCAGGGTGGGTCGCGCCGCCTCCTCGGCCGTACGGGCGGATCCGGCGTGCCGGACGCCGGCCCTGTCGAGCGCGTCGAGGGTGCGGCGGAGGCCCGCCGCCCCGTCGTCGAGGGTGTGGTTGGAGGCGGTGGAGCAGGAGTCGTAGCCGGTGGCCCCGAGGGCGGCGGCGACCTCGGGCGGCGACTTGAAGGCGGGGTATCCGGTGTAGGGCCCGCCCTCCTCCCCGTACACGGTCTCCATGTGACAGATGGCCAGGTCGGCGCGGGAGACCACGGACTTGGCCCCGGAGAGCATGGGCCTGAAGTCGTAGCCGGCCCCGTCCGCGTCCTCGGCGGCGCGTCGGATGATCGAGTCGTGCGGGAGGACGTCGCCGGAGGCGACGAGGGTGAAGCCGACGGGTGCGGAGGCCCCGCCGGGCGCGGCGGACGGGGTGGTGGGGCTTCCGGTGCCGGTCCGCCCGGTCGGGCGGTCCGGGGTGGGGCCGCCGGGGGCCGGTCCGCCGCCACCGGCGCAGCCGGTCACCGCCGCGAGCAGGAGCGCGGCGAGCGCCGCCGCCCCCGCGGGTCTGGTGCGTGAGGTCATGTGCGGCACTCCACCCGAATCATGTGATGAACATCTGTTCTGACGAATTGATCCTTCGGGAAAGCCGCAGTCAAGAGTCGAGGCCGCACCGGGTGAGGAACCCCGCCGAAACGGACGCACCGGCTCCGTCCGACCGTTCGCCGTACCATTCGCCGCTCGGTGCGACCGTTCGTCGCAGAGCGATGTCCGTTCCCTGTCCCTCGCCGTCCGGATGCGCTCGTATACGCCCCGGACGACGAGCAGCGGGAGAGGCGGGCAGAGCATGACGACGGCGACGGCGACGGCGACGACCGACGAACGGACCCTGGAGGAGCTGCAGCGGGACCACGGTCCGGCACTCCTCACCTTCCTGCTCGGCCTGACCCACGGGGACCGGCAGCGGGCCGAGGACCTCGCGCAGGAGACCCTGGTACGGGCCTGGCTCCACCCCGAGGCCTTCGACGGCCCCTACGCCTCGATGCGCCCCTGGCTCTTCACCGTGGCCCGCCGCCTCGCCATCGACGCCCGCCGCTCACGCCTCGCCCGGCCCGCCGAGATCGGCGACGGCGTCCTGGCGGTGACGCCCGACCCCGCCGACGCCACCGCCTCGGCCGAGGCCGCGCTCGACGTGCGCGCGGCGGTACGGGAGCTGAGCCCCGAGCACCGCGCGGTGCTCGTCCGGCTCTACTTCCACGGCCTCACCGTCAACGAGGCCGCCGCCGAGCTCGGCATCCCCGCCGGAACCGTCAAGTCCCGTTCGCACTACGCCCTGCGGCAGCTCGGCCGCTCCCTGCCCGGCTACCGGCCGCGCCGCGCGGCCGTTGCCCGGGCCCGTGCCGGGGCCCCACAATGACGCCGTGACGCTGACACTCGCCGCCGCCGAAAAGGTCCTCGCCGACAACTTCGCCCCCTGGGTGCTCGATCTGGGACTCACCGTCGAATCCGTCGACCCGGTCGACGGCCACGAGGCCGTGCTCCGGCTCCCCTGGTCGGACCGGCTCGCCCGGGAGGGCGGCGGTCTCTCCGGCCAGGCCCTGATGGCCGCCGCCGACACCGCGACGGTCATCGCGGTCGCCGCGGCCCGGGGCGGCTTCGTGCCGATGACCACCGTCCAGCAGTCCATCAGCTTCCAGCGCGCGGTGATCGGCGCCGACGTCCTCGTGCGGGCCCGGCTCACCAAGGCGGGCAAGCGGATGGCCTTCGCCGACATCACCATGACGGCCGAGGACACGGAGGAGACCGCGGCCCACGCGACCGCCGTCTACGCGCTCCTGGGCTGAGCCGGCCCGGACCTCCCGGACTCCCCCGCCCCACGCGCCACCCTCGACCCGCCCCATACCAGGAACCCCACCCGCACCGATCCGGCCGGGAAACGTATCCGAAACCACACAGGCGAGTTGAGCAAAGCGGGACCCGCGGGCGCCCTTCACGGAGGAGGCTCTCCCCCGGGCCCCTGACGTCCGGGGCCCTCACGTCCGGGGAGAAGGTGGGAGCGTTGCTGCCCGAGAGCACGAACGGCGCCGGCGGCACGAGTGGCGGCGGCCTCGCCGTCCCGATGGCCTGGCTGTGCGCCGAGTACCTGGCCGACGAGGTGCTGCGGGCCGCCGCGCTCGTGGCCCCCGGCTCACTGGAGTACCGGGCCGGCCTCCAGGCGCTGACCCTCACCGTCCACCTCGCCGAGGAGCCGGACGGACCGGCCGGCGCATGGGCCGGCCGGCGGGTCGACGAGTGGCTGCGGCACACCGCCTACGATCCGCCCTGGCCGCCCTGGGTCGAGGAGCGGCTCGCCGCGCGGCAGGCGGCCGACGGCGACGGCCCCGACCTGGCGCTCGCGCGGACCGCCTGGGCCCGGCTGCGGGACACCTGGATCCGCGCCGCCGACCTCGACGGCCGGACCGACCCCGAGGGCCCGGTCGACGAGGCCGAGCAGATCTGGCTCCCGGCCTGGAAGCTGGGCCTCCCGCTCGCGCACCTGTCGCTGCACCTGCGCTGACACCCGCTACGGCGCAGAAGGGTGCACTCCCGGGCGGTACTTGGGGACGCGTACCGTCACCTTCATCCCGGCGCCGACGCCGGTCTCGATGACGAGCCCGTGCTCCGCCCCGTACACCTGGCGCAGCCGCTCGTCCACGTTGGACAGGCCGATGCCGGAGCCCGCCGGGTGCTCCCCGCGCAGGACGGCGCGCAACAGCTCGGGGTCCATGCCGATGCCGTCGTCCTCGACCGTCACCACCGCCTCGGCGCCCGCGTCCCGGGCGGCGATCGTGACGCGGCAGCCCCGCTCCCGGTCCTGGAGGCCGTGCTTCACCGCGTTCTCCACGAGCGGCTGGAGGCAGAGGAACGGCAGGGTCACCGGCAGCACCTCGGGGGCGATCTGCAGGGTCACCTTCAGCCGGTCCCCGAAGCGGGCCCCCGCCAGGGCCAGGTACTGCTCGATGGAGCGCAGTTCGTCGGCGAGCTGGGCGAACTCTCCGTGCCTGCGGAAGGAGTAGCGGGTGAAGTCGGCGAACTCCAGGAGGAGTTCCCGGGCCCGCTCGGGGTCGGTGCGGACGAACGAGGCGATGGCGGCGAGGGAGTTGAAGATGAAGTGCGGGGAGATCTGGGCGCGCAGGGCGCGGATCTCGGCCTCCACGATCCGGGTGCGCGAGCGGTCGAGTTCGGCCAGTTCCAGCTGGACGGAGACCCAGCGGGCCAGCTCGGTCGCCGCCCGCACGAGGACGGCCGACTCCCGCGAGCCGTAGGCGACGAGCGCGCCGAGGACGCCGTCCTCCCCGGTGAGCGGGGCGATCACCGCCCAGCGCAGCGGGCACGCCGGGTCGTCGCAGCCGCTGTGGGCGGAGCGGCTGCGACCGGTCGCCAGGGTCGCGGCGGCCTGCTCGGGGACATGGGCCCGGTGGTGGTCCTCGCCCGGCCCGTCCCAGGCGAGGACCGCGCCCCGGTCGGTGAGGCAGAGCGCCTCGGTGCCGAGCAGCGAGCGGAGCGTGCGGGCCGCCTTGCGGGCGGTCTCCTCGGTGAGCCCGCCGCGCAGCGGGGGCGCGGCGAGCGAGGCGGTGTGCAGGGTGTGGAAGGTGGCCCGCTCGACGGGTGTGCCGAGGTCGGCATCGGCGGCGCGCCCGCCGCGCCGGGCGGCGAACCGGCCGAGGACGAAGCCCGCGGCGAGCAGCACGGCCCCGGCGGCGGCCGCGGCGGCGAGGGCGATCCCGCTCATCGGCGCACCTCCTGCGCGGGCACGGCCCCGGTGATCTCCTCCGGGAGGTGGAGCCGGGCGAGGATGGCGGGGGTGCCGGGCGGGATCCGGCGGGGGGTGGCGAGCGAGACGAGCACCATCGTCAGGAACCCCAGGGGGACCGACCAGACGGCCGGCCAGGCCATCAGGGTGTGCGGCCAGCCCTCGGGCGCGAGTCCGGCCCGGGTCGCCATCACGGCCGCGAGGGCGGAGCCGCCGCCGAGCAGGAGCCCGGCCGTGGCGCCGGGCGGGGTGAGTCGCCGCCACCAGATCCCGAGGACGAGCAGGGGGCAGAAGGAGGAGGCGGAGACGGCGAAGGCGAGGCCGACGGCGTCGGCGACCGGCACCTTGGAGGCGACCACCCCGACGGCGAGCGGGACGGCGGTGGCGAGCAGGGTCGCGAGGCGGAAGTGCCGTACGCCCCGGGAGGGCGTCCGGGAGGGCAGCACGTCCTGGGTGAGGACCCCGGCGACCGACATGGTGAGCCCGGAGGCGGTGGAGAGGAAGGCGGCGAAGGCGCCGGCCGCGAGGAGCGCCCCGAGGAGGTCGCCGAGGAGTCCGCCGAGGATCCGGTCGGGCAGGACGAGGACGGCGGCGTCGGCGGAGCCGGTCAGGGCGAGTTCGGGGGCGTAGATGCGGCCGAGGGCTCCGTACAGGCCCGGCAACAGGTAGAAGGCGCCGACGAGGCCGAGCACGACGAGGGTGGTGCGGCGGGCGGCGCGGCCGTGCGGGCTGGTGTAGAAGCGGACGGCGACGTGCGGCAGTCCCATGGTGCCGAGGAAGGTGGCGAGGATCAGCCCGTACGTGGCGTACAGCTGGTGTCCGTCGCGGCCCCCGGCGAGCGGCTGGGACCAGCCGAGGGGGTCGGAGCCGCCGGCGGCCCGGTCGGGCAGGGGCGCCCCCGGTGCGAAGGCGAGCGAGGTGCCGCCGAGGACGTGGTGGGTGCCGGGGGCGAGGGTGACGGTCCGGCCGGTGTACGCGACGGAGTCGACGCTGCCGGTGACGGTGACCGCGAGCGGGGCGTCGAGCCCGATCCGTACGGTGTCGGCGACCTGGACGACGGTGTGGTCGCGGAGCACGGCGGGGGCGTCGAAACGGGCCCGGGGCGCCCCGTCCCCGTACCAGGCGGCGAGCAGGAAGAGGGCGGGGACGAGGAGGGCGGTGAGCTTGAGCCAGTACTGGAAGGCCTGGACGAAGGTGATGCTGCGCATGCCGCCCGCGGCGACGGTGCCGGTGACGACGAGGGCGACGAGCAGTCCGCCGACCCAGTCGGGGGCGCCGGTGAGGATCTCCAGGGTGAGTCCGGCGCCCTGGAGCTGCGGCAGCAGGTACAGCCAGCCGATGCCGACGACGAAGAGGCTGGCGAGCCGCCGGGCCTGCGGGGATTCGAGGCGGGCCTCGGCGAAGTCGGAGAGGGTGTACGCCCCGGAGCGGCGCAGCGGGGCGGCGACGAGGACGAGCAGGACGAGGTATCCGGCGGTGTAGCCGACCGGGTACCAGAGCATGGCGGGGCCCTGGACGAGGACGAGTCCGGCGATCCCGAGGAAGGAGGCGGCGGAGAGGTACTCGCCGCTGATGGCGGCGGCGTTGAGGGCCGGCCGGACGGTCCGCGAGGCGACGTAGAAGTCGGAGGTGGTGCGGGAGATCCGCAGGCCGAGTGCGCCGATGAGGACGGTGGCGAGGACGACGGCGGTGACGGCGGCGACCGCGTAGGTCTGGTTCATGCGGGTCGGTTCACCGCTCGACGGAGCCGGTCTCCACCAGGCCGGTGAAGTCGCGTTCGTTGCGCTCGGCGCGGTGGACGTACCAGTGGGCGACGGCCCAGACGACCGGGTACACGCCGAAGCCGAGGGCGCCCCAGACGAGCGCCTCGGGGGCGGGCAGCGCGAGCAGCAGCGGCAGCGAGCCGACGAGCAGCGCGAGGGCGCCGAGGGCGGTGAGGGCGGCGCGGAGCTGGCTGCGCATCAGGGAGCGGACGTAGGTGTGGCCGAGGGTGGTCTGCTCGTCGATCTCGGAGCGGGCGGGCGGGTGCGGGGTCCGGGGACGCGGGCGCGGCGGGACCACGGACCGGTCGCCCAGGGCCGAGGCGTAGGTGACGGTCTCGCGCCGGGACCGGCGCGCGGCTTGGTGCTCGGACATCGGTGTCCGCTCCCTCACGGTCGGGCGGGCCCGTGGAGTGTAAGCGGAAGGGCTCACGGGCCGGTAGGGGTCAGCCGCCCGCGCGGCGCGTCAGGAGATCCCGCAGGTGGCGGGCGTGCCGACGGGAGACGGCGAGGTCGGTGTCGCCGAGCCGCACCGAGGTGGCACCGCCGTCGACACGGAGTTCGGTGATCCGGCCGACGGACACGAGGTGGCTGCGGTGGATGCGGACGAACCCCCGGTCGGCCCACCGCTCTTCGAGGGTGGAGAGGGGGATGCGGACGAGGTGGCTGCCGTGGTCGGTGTGGAGGCGGGCGTAGTCGCCGTGCGCCTCGACGTACGCGATGTCGTCGACGGCGACGAAGCGGGTGACGCCGCCGAGCTCCACGGGGATCTGCTCGGGGGCGGCAGGGGCGGGAGCGGGGGCGGCGTGCGCGAGTCCGTGGACGCGCCGGACGGCCTCGGCGAGCCGCTCGCGGCGGACCGGCTTGAGGACGTAGTCGACCGCCTGGAGGTCGAAGGCCTGGAGCGCGAAGCCCTCGTGGGCGGTGACGAAGACGACGAGCGGCGGCCGGGCGAAGTCGGCGAGCAGCCGGGCGACGTCGAGGCCGGTGAGGCCGGGCATGTGGATGTCGAGGAAGACGACGTCGATGCCGTCCTCGCCGTCGGGCCCGGAGTCCAGGGCGCGCCCGATCCTCCGCAGCGCGGCGGCCGCGTCGCCCACCCCCTCGGCTGTCCGCACCCGGGGGTCGGCGCGCAGCAGGTAGAGCAGTTCGCCGAGGGCGGGCTCCTCGTCGTCGACGGCCAGTACGCGCAGCATGCGCGGGAGTTTATGCGAGGAGCCCGGACGTGCGGCGGTCGGCGGGGATCTTCCTGCCGGTCCGGCAGGTGGGGCAGGGGCCGGGCCGCGCCGGACGGGATCGGGGCCTGTCTTAGGGTGTGCGACGTGCGTGTACTGCTCGTCGAGGACGACGAAGACCTCCGGTTCGGGGTGGCCGCCGCTCTGCGCGCCGCCGGGCTCGCCGTCGACGAGGCCGCCGATCTGCCCCGGGCCGACGAGGCGTTGTTCGTCACGGCGTACGACTGCGCGGTCTTCGACCGGATGCTGCCGTCCGGGGACGCCGCCGCCTTCGTCGACGGGCTGCGGCGCGCCGGCCGCGACGTGCCCGTGCTGTTCCTGACCGCGCGCGACACGGTGGCGGACCGGGTGGAGGGCTTCGCGAGCGGCGGGGACGACTACCTCGTCAAGCCGTTCGCCGTGCCCGAACTGGTCGCCCGGGTGCGCAGCCTGTGCCGCCGGTCCGCGGTCGTACGCCCCCCGGTGCACCGCGTCGGCGACCTGGAGATCGACACCGCGCGTCGGCACGTCCGCCGGGCCGGGGTGCTGTTGACGCTCACGGGCCGGGAGTTCGCGGTCCTGGAGGTCCTCGCGGCGCGCTCCGACCAGACGGTCTCGCGCGCCGAGCTGATCGAGAGCTGCTGGGACGAGATGGCCGAACCCCAGTCGAACGTCCTCGAAGTGCTCGTCTCCCAGCTCCGCCGCAAGCTCGGGGACCCGCCGGTGATCCACACCGTGCGCGGGGTCGGCTACCGCCTCTCCCCCGACGACGCGCGGTGAGGCCCGTGCTGCCCGGCCGGGCGGGAGGCCGGTCACGGAGCCGGTCCGCGACGCTCACGCCGACGGCCCGGGTGCTGCGGCTGCGCCGGCGGATCAGCCTGCTGTTCGCGCTGACCAGTGCCGTGGGGCTGATCGCGATGGCGGTGCTCGCCGTGCGCAGCGACAGCGGCCGCTGGCGGGAGCAGCTCGATCACACGATGGACGCGGACACCAGCTGGGCCCTCGGTCTCCTGGAGACCGACGAGGAGGGACGGCTCGTCCTGGACGTCCTGGCGGACTCGGTGGACACGGCGTGCCCCCCGCTGACGGTGCTCCTCGTGGGCGGGGGCGACCGGGGCGCGCTGACGGTCGAGCACGCGCCGACGAAGCCGTGTCTGACGGTGAGCCGGGCCGTGGTCCTGGAGGCGGGCCGTGCGGCGGTGCGGGCCGACGGCGTCCGGGCCTTCGACGGGCGCACGACGGACGGCGAGCCGGTACGCGTGTTCGCCCAGCCCTTCTACGCGCCGGAGGCGGCGGACGACGAGGGGCCGCAGGGCGTGCTCGTGACGGTGGCCGACGCGACCGCCCAGCGGGACGACCACCGGCGGCTCGTGTGGCTGGTGACGGGCGGCTGCGCGGTGCTCGTCCTGCTGTCGGCGGCCGTCGGACACGTCCTGTCGGGACGGGCGGTCCGCCCCGCGCTCGCCGCGCTCGACCGGCAGGAGGCGTTCCTCGCGGACGCCGCACACGATCTGCGGACCCCGGCCGCCTCGCTGCGGACGCTCGCCGAGACGGCGCTGCGCGGCGAGACGGACAGCGCGGACGTGCACCGGCGCACGCTGCGCCTGGCGGAGGGGATGGGCCGGCTCGTCGACGGGCTCCTCACCCGTGCCCGGCTCATGTCCGGTACGGCCGCGGTCGCGCGCCAGCCGCTGCGTCTGGACCAGCTGGTGGAGGCGGTCGCCCAGGAAGCCTCCGAGGCTCGTCCGGAGGGCCACCGCGTCCGGGTCGAGGCCGAGGACACCGTCGTGGTCGCCGATCCCGAGCTCGTGCGCCGGGCCGTCGGCAACCTGCTGGAGAACGCGCTCGCGCACGGCCACGCGCCGGGCGTCCCGGCGGACGTGCTGATCACGGTGGGTCGGGACGGCACGCTGACGGTCGAGGACGCGGGTCCCGGTCTGCCTCCGGAGGTCGCGGGAGCCCTGTTCGAGCGGTTCCGCAGCGGATCCGGGTCCACCGGCCTGGGTCTGTCCATCGCCTCCTGGGTCGCCCACGCGCACGGCGGCACGCTCACGGCGGGACGCGGCGAACGCGGCGGGGCCCGGTTCGTCCTGCGGCTGCCGGTCTCGGGCTGACTCGCGCTCCGGGGCGGTACGGGGCCTCTTCAGCAAAACCTCAGCATCGGTGCGTGACCCTTCCCTGGACCGACCATCCAGGGGAGTTCCTCGTGTTCCGCACCGCCGCCCGCCGCCGGGCCCTCGTCCTCGCCCTCGCCGTCCTCGGCACCACGTCCCTGGCCGCCTGCACGGCCGGATCCGGCCAGGACGGGAGCCGGCCGAGGACCTCGGCCGCCACCGACCCGGCCGCCCGCCCCGACCTGCGGCGCTTCTACGGCCAGAAGCTCGACTGGCGGCCCTGCGGCGACTTCCGGTGCGCGACGCTCACCGTCCCGAGGGACTACGACCGTCCCGGCGACGGCAAGACCTTCGTCCTGCCGGTGGCGAAGGCGGCGACCGCGGTCCCCGGCAAGCGCCTCGGCTCGCTCGTCCTGAACCCCGGCGGACCGGGTGAGCCCGGCGTACGGCTCCTGAAGGACGGCGTCGCCGACGGCATCGGCGAGGGCGTGCGCGAGCGGTTCGACATCGTGTCCTTCGACCCGCGCGGCGTCGGCGGGAGCAAGCCGGCCCTGACCTGCCTCACCGCGGACCGGGCGGACGAGAAGTCCCCGGCCGCCGGCGCGGGCGAGGCGCCGCTCTACCCCCGCACGGACGCCGAGCGCGCCGCCGCCCTCACCGACGCGCGGGCGACGGCCGCCGCCTGCCGGAGGGCGAGCGGCCCGCTGCTGCCGCACGTCGGGACGGACGACGCGGCCCGGGACATGGACGTCCTGAGGGCCGCGCTGGGCGAGCGGAGGCTGACGTACGTCGGCTGGTCGTACGGCACGAGCCTGGGCACCTCGTACGCCGAGCAGTTCCCGCGCCGCGTACGGGCGATGGTCCTGGACGGGGCGGTCGACCCGTCCCTGGACTGGCGGCAGCGCGTGCTCGGCCAGTCGACCGGTTTCCGGGACGCGGTCGAGGAGTACGCCGACTCCTGTGCCGACGTGGTCGGCGAGACCTGCCCCGGCACGACGCCCGAGGAGATACGCACGCTGGTGGACCGGCTGCTCGACCGGACGCGGCGCGAACCGCTGCCGGTCGACGGCTCCGAGGAGGGGCTCGACGCGGCGGGCCTGGTCTCCGCGCTCAGCCTGTCCATGTACACGCCGGAGGCGCAGTGGGAGGGCCTGTCCGAGGCGCTGCGCGCGGCGGACGGCGGGGACGGTACGAAGCTGGCGGCCCTGGCCGCGGGCGACGAGGACGCCGACGGGGAGTCCGACGCGGGCGCCTCCGGCGAACCGGCGGAGGAAGGACCGACGGACGACGAGTCGGCGGACGGCGAACCGGCGGACGGCGAACCGGCAGGCAACGAACCGGCGGAGGGCGAAGCCTCGAACGGCGAATCCGCCGACGACGAAGCCTCGGACGTGCCCGAGGACAACGGCGACGCGGCCCTCATCGCGGTCAACTGCCTCGACGTCCCCCACCCCCGCGACGCACAGGCGTACTGGGACACGCTGGCCCCCGCCGACAAGGCCGCGGGTGTCTACGGCACGTCCGGCGTGACGAGCGAACTGGTCTGCAAGGACTGGCCGGCCGGTACCCAGCGGCCGCACCGGGTGCACGCCCCGGGCGTCCCGCCGGTCCTCGTCGTGGGCACGGCGGGCGACCCCGCCACGCCCTACGACGAGGCGGTGAGCCTGGCGCGCCAGTTCCCCGGCGGCATGCTGTTGTCCTTCGAGGCGCCCGGCCACACCGGATACGGCCGTGACGCCTGCGTCGACGAGAAGGTCGAGAAGTACCTGGTCTCCCTCACGAAGGTCCGGCCTGGCACGACGTGCGCGCCGTAGCGTCCGCCGGATCCAGCAGGTCGAGTTCGGCGGTGAGCGCGGCGGCCAGCGCGTCGAGGTCGGGGACGGCCTCGCCGTCGGCGACGAGGCCGATGTGGACCTGACCGCCGTACGGGGACATGGCGACGGCGAGGGACTGGCCGCGGGCGAGCGGGGCCATCGGGAAGAGCGCGCGCAGCGGGGCGCCGCCGAGGGAGAGCGCGGAGCGGGGCAGCGGCACCTGGGTGACGAGGAGGTCGAAGAGGAGCCGGGCGGCACCGGCGGCGAGGGGGGCTCCGAAGCGGTGGGCGAGCGGGTGCAGTTGGTCGGCGAGGAGGGCGACGGCGCCCGCTCCGCGGAAGGGTCCGGCCGCCTTGTTGCGGTCCATGGCCCGGCGGACGGCGGCGAGGCGGGCGGCCGGGTCGGGTTCGGTGACCGGCAGGTCGAGGAGGTATCCGGAGAGGCTGTTGCCGGGGCCGGGCGGGGCGCCGGGGCGGCGCCGGGAGACCGGGACGAGGGCCCGCGGGTCGGCGCCGGGGAGGGACAGGCCGCGCCCGTCGAACCAGCGGCGCAGGGCGCCGGCGACGAGGGCGAGGAGGACGTCGTTGGCGGTGCCGCCGGTGGTGCGGCGGATCCGGTGGACGCGGTCGAGGGACAGGGTGGCGGTGGCGATCCGGCGCGTGCCGCTGGAGTCGGCGGCGAGCGGGGCGGCGGGCTGCCCGTCGAGGCGGCCCGCGCGGGCGACCGAGGAGCCGACGACGGAGGCGCCGACCTCGACGGCCCGGCCGAGGTCGCCGAGACGGTCGCGGGCGATGTCGAGGAGGCGGCCCGGGCCGGGGAGCCAGGAGCGCGGGGGGACGGGGCGGGTGCGACGGGCCGGGCGTCGGCCCGCGGCGATCTCGTCGAAGATCCCGGCGCCGATGGCGACGGCCCGCATGCCGTCGGCGAGGGCGTGATGGAGTTTGACGAGGACGGCGAAGGAGCCGTCGGGGGCGCCGCTGAGCAGGTACATCTCCCAGGGCGGCAGGCCGCGGGCGACGGGTCGTTCCATGAGTTCGGCGGCGAGCCGGGTGGCCTCGGCGGTGAAGTCGACGCCGGGGAGGGCGATCTCGCGGACGTGCCGGCGCACGTCGAAGTCGGGGTCGGCGCTCCAGGCGGCGCCGCCGACGGGGAACAGGACGTCGCGGACGCGCATCCGGAGCCGGGGGACGGCAGCGGCCCGCCGGGCGAGCAGTTCCAGGACGTCGGGGGGCTCCTGGCCGGTGGCGGGCGGGGGGCCGAAGTGGGCGAGGGCCCCGAGGTGCAGGGGGTGCTCGGTGGATTCCAGGTGCCAGAAGGCCAGGTCCAGGGGTGCCAGTAGCTCGCTGCTCAAGGTGTCCTCTTGTCCTGCGAAGTCCTGCGATGTCCTGTTGTCCTGCAAGGTCCTGCAAGGCGCTGCGAAGTCCTGCGCCATCGAGGTCGGATGGAGGCCGGCGAAGTCCCACGCCCGCACGCGCGATGCGGCGGGCGGGCGAAGTCAATCGCATACCGTCAGTTACGGTCAAGTACGATCAGTTCACGCTCAGTTAACAAGTTCAACGCTCCACGGTGAATTCGCACCACACGCACTTGCCACCGCCCCGCGACTCCACGCCCCACGCGTCCGAGAGCCGGTCGACCAGGAGCAGCCCCCGCCCGGACACCCCCGCCTCCCCCGCCTCGCGGCGCCGGGGCAGCGCGCTGGACCGGTCCTCCACCTCCACCCGCAGCCGCCGCGGGGGCCCGGTCAGGATCCGCAGCGTCACGATCGCTCCGCCGTCGGTGTGCATCAGGGCGTTGGTCATCAGCTCGTCGGCGACCAGTTCGATCTCGTCCGCGCGCTCCCCCGCGCCCCAGGCCCGGACGGCCGCCCGGATCATGTGCCGGGCGGAGCTCAGCGCCTCCGGGTCGTTCTGGGCCACGTGCTGCTGGAAGCGGCCGGTGCCCTGCGGATGGTACGTGCCGTGGCGGCGCAGCAGCAGGATCGCGACGTCGTCCTCGCCGCCCCGCTCCGCGACGACGTCGCAGAGGTGGTCGGCGAGCCGCTGGAGGTCGGCGGGGCCGCGCCGGACGAGCGAGGAGAGCCACTGCAGGCCCTCGTCGAGGTCGGCCCCGGGCTTCTCCACGAGCCCGTCTGTGTAGAGCATCAGCGTCTGGCCGGGGTCCAGCTCCAGGGTGTTCACCGGATAGTCGAGGCGGCCGAACTCCGCGGAGAGCCCGAGCGGCAGCCCGCCGTCGACCGGGAGTCTGTGGCAGCCGCCGTCGATCTCCCTGATCAGCGGGTCGACGTGGCCGGCGCGCACCACCTGGACGACCCCGGTGGCGAGGTCGACCTCCGCGTAGGTGCAGGTGGCGAAGCGTTCGGTGTCGAGCTCGTGGAGGAAGACCGAGGCGCGGGCCATCACCGTGGCCGGGGGGTGGCCCTCGGCGGCGTAGGCGCGCAGCACGATCCGCAGCTGGCCCATGACGGCCGCCGCGTGGGTGTCGTGGCCCTGCACGTCGCCGATGACGCAGCCGACCCGTCCGCCGGGCAGCGCGATGAGGTCGTACCAGTCGCCGCCGATGTCCCGCCCGAGGCGGGCCGAGCGGTAGCGGACCGCCGTCTGGGCGCCGGGCACCTCGGGGATCCGGCGCGGCAGCATCGCCTGCTGGAGCCCTTCGGCGAGGTCGTGCTCCTGCTCGTAGAGCATGGCCCGCTGGAGGCTCTGGGCGATGCTGCTGCCGAGGGCGACGAGCAGGGTCCGCTCGTCCTCGCTGAAACCGGTCTTGTCGCTGTAGAGCAGGCCGAGCGCGCCGATGGGCCGGGCCTGGGCGATGAGCGGCAGATAGGCGGCGGCGGTGATGCCGAGCCCGCTGATGTGCGGCCAGAGCACCGGGAAGGAGTCGGCGAAGTCCCGGGCCGAGTCGATGAACCGGGGGCGCAGGGTCCGGATGACCTCGCTCATCGGGTACGGCTCGTCCACCCGGGTGAACCGGGTGCCCGGCACGAAGGCTCCGTCGGGCCCTTCGGCGACGAGGTGGATGCGCCCGCCTTCGAGGAGGCCCATGACGAGACTGGCCGCGCCGAAGTGTTCGAGCGCGTGGGAGTCGTTGAGCAGGTCGATGACGTCCTGCACCGTCCGGGCGTAGGCGAGGGCCGCCGTGGTGCCCTCGACGACGCCGGCGCGCCTCCGGCGCCCCTCGTCGAGGCCGAGCCGGGCGGCGGACTCGGTGAGTTCGTGGGTGGCGTCGCGCAGGATGCCGATGATGCGGACGGGCCGGCCGCTGTCGTCACGGTGGACGAGGCCCTGGGTGTGGGTCCACTGGTGGCTGCCGTCGCGGCGGCGGATGCGGAAGTAGGCGCCGTACTCCTCGCTGCCGTCCTTGAGCGCCTGGGCCACGAGGGTGTCGAGCTGGCGGCCCTCGTCCGGCAGCACGCGCGAGCCCAGGCTCTCGGGTCTGCCGTCGTACTCGTCGCGGCCCATGTCGAAGACCTCGAGGGCGGCGTCGTCCATGGCCATGGTCCCGGTGAGCAGGTCCCAGTCGAAGCCGCCCATGCGGAAGGCGGAGCCGTAGTCGGCGAGGATCCGGGCCCCGGCACCCGACTCGTCCGGCGCACGGCCCGGCCGTGCGATCGCCTCGCCGCCCCCGCTGACCGCGTTCATGGGGCCACGCTAGGCGCAGCCCCGCCGGTGCGCACCAGGAAGATCCCTTTCACCCCTGGAAGGTCTCCGGCTGGTCGGGCACCGGACCGGCCGGGAAGAGCTCCTCGGGCGGCAGCGTCCCGTCCGGGACGGTGGACGGCTCGGAGGGGGCCGGCCCGAAGGGGTCGGGGAAGGGCTCGGTGTACGGGTCGGGGTAGGGCTCCGTGTACGGGTCGGGGGCGTCGGGCAGCGGGGCGGTCGGATCGGTGCCCGTGCCTCCGGTGCCGGACGGGTCGGGGGCGTCGGGCAGCGGGGCGGTGGGGGCGGGCCGGACGGGGTCCGGGGAAGCAGGGTCCGGGGAGGTGGGGTCCGGGGAGGTGGGGTGGCCGGGGGCGCTCGGGTCGGACGTGCCGGAGTCGGCGAGGGCGCAGGTGTCGGGGTCGCAGGCCGGTTCCACGTCGGGCTTCTTGTCCTGGTCGCCGTCGCTGCCGGTCCGCCGCTCGATCCAGGTGCGGTCGGTGGTGTTCACGATGACCAGGCCGGCGACGACGGAGGTGGCGGGCCGGACGGTGATCACGCGGTCGGGGTCGAAGGCGTCCCACGGGTCGCCCCGGTGGACGCCGCTCGTGTCGGCGGCGGGGCTGCGGAGCGGGTTGCCGCAGGCGCAGCGGACGCGCGGGGCGCCGTACTGGTCGACGAGGACCGCCGTACCGGTCTGCAGCACGGCCTGGAAGGCATGGGCGCGACCCTCGCGGTAGCCGTGGTCGGTGACGCGGGTGTCGGCGCGCAGGGCGACCGGGGTGAGTCCGCGGAGCCAGCCGGCGACGCCGGTCTCGGGGATGCCGGCGGCCTCGGCGAAGGCGCGCGCCTTGGCGCCGTCCGCGGTGAGGAGGGCGACCTGCCGTTCGACGTCGCAGCTCCCCATCGCGCGCGTGCCGCCGTAGAGGCCGGGGGTGGAGCCGGTGACCTCGCGGACCTGCGGGCCGCCGTCGCCGGGCTGCCGGTCGGGGGCGGCGGGCGGTGCGGTGTTCCGGACGGTGGAGGCCGTGAAGGGGTCGGGCCCATGGGCGCCGAGCGGCTGGAGGAGGACGTCCTGGGCGGGGGCCGGGGCCGGTTCGCCGCCGGCGCCTTCCCAGCCGGAGGAGCAGCCCGTGAGCAGCAGCGCCGCGACGAGGCCCGCGGCCGCGGGGCGGGTCCGCCGCGTCCGGCGGAGGGATGAGCGCACCTTGTTCTCCCGAGTTTCTCTCTCCGCCGGGCCCGGCGCCCGGTTCCGGCCAGTGCCTCATGTCTGTCGCAGCGCGCAGGGCCTCGCAAGCGGAGAGCGGCCGACCGGGTCGCGAAGACGAAGGACTTGAACACGTTCAAGAAAGGACCTACGCTCGACTCGCCAGTTGAACGCGTTCAAGTGGGGGTGGTGTCGTATGACCGTGCTGTCGGTCCTGGTGAGTTCGGTCGTGATGATCGGCATGTTCTGGGTCGTCCCGACGGGGCTCGCGCTCCTCGACGGCCCCCGGCCGCCCAGCTTGGACCCGCTCCGGCGCGCCTGGCCCCTGCTCGCCGTCCCGGGCGCCCTGGCCCTCTGGCTGCCCCGCTCCGCCGCCGCCACCGCGCTCGCCGCGGTGTACGCCCTCGCCACCCTGGCGCTCGCGCTCCAGGCCCCGGCCCGGCTGATGCTCACCCGCTCGCTCCGGCCGAGCGAGATCGCCGTCCTCTCCGCCCTGACGGCCCCGTCCGTCGCCGGTCTGGCGCTCGTCGCCGAGCGGGCCTCGTACCCGCTGTTCGGCTTCGACCTGGACATCCTGGCGCTGACCGTCCCGCACTTCCACTTCGCCGGCTTCGCCGCCGCCCTGGTCGCCGGACTCGTCAGCCGTACGTCCGACGGTCCCGCCGCCCGCTTCGCCGCGCTCAGCGTCCCCGCCGGCACCCTGCTCGTCCTGCTCGGCTACTTCGTCGACGACTGGGCCGAGCTGGCGGGGGCCGCCGTCCTGACGGCCGGCATGGCCGCGGTCTCCGTGCTGACCCTGCGGGAGCGCCGCGAGCTCGCCGCCGACCGGCTCACCCGCGGTCTCCTCGCCGTCTCGGCCCTCGTCCTCGTCGCCACCATGCTGCTCGCGCTCAGCTGGGCGTTGGGCGAGGCGACCGGGCTTCCGCACCTCCCCCTGACCTGGACGGCCGCCACGCACGGCCTGGGCAACGCCCTCGGCTTCGCCGTCTGCGCGCTCCTCGCCCGGCGCCGCCTCGCGGCCGACCGCGCCTCCCGGCCCCTTCCGACCCTTCCGCACCTGCCCCGAACGGAGCTTCCGGCATGACCCGCCTCACGCACGACCTCTCCCGCCCCGCCCCGCGCCGCCCGAGCCTCACCTACCGCGAGGTCGGCGCCACCCGCACCCCCGAGGCGCTCCCCGCCGGCTACCACCACCTGCGGCACAGCGCGGTCGTCGGCCACGGCAGGGCCGCCTTCGAGACCGCCGGGGCGGCCGTCACCACCTGGCGGATGCACCGCGCCTCCAGGGCGCGCGTCCGCGCCGACGCCGAGCGCGCCGAACCCGGCGTCCACCTGGAGGTGTCGCTGGGCGCCGGCCCGCTCCGGATCGGCGTCCCCTGCTCGGTGATCTGGACGGCGTACGAGGAGAACCGCACCGGCTTCGCCTACGGCACCCTGAGCGGGCACGCCGAGTGCGGCGAGGAGTCCTTCGTCGTCGAGCTGGAGCCGGACGGCACGGTCCGCTTCACGGTCACCGCCTTCAGCCGGCCCGCCACCTGGTACACCCGGCTCGGCGGGCCCGTGGTCCCGCGGCTCCAGCACGCGTACGCCCGCCTGCTCGGCCGGACCCTCCGGAGCCTCGTCAAGGAGTGACCCCGGGCCGATACTGGAGGGGATGGAGTGGTTCACCGCGCCCGACCACTGGCTGAGCCGGATCGTCTTCCAGCGGGGCCTCGCCGGGCTGTACTGCGTGGCGTTCCTGTCGGCAGCCCTCCAGTTCCGGGCGCTGATCGGGGAGCGCGGCATGCTCCCCGTACCGGAGTACGTGCGCCGCACCCGCCCGCGCCACACCCCCTCGCTCTTCCACTGGCGCTACTCCGACCGCCTCTTCGCGACCGTCTCCTGGACTGGCGCCGCCCTGGCGCTCGCGCTCGTCGCGGGCGCCGGGGACGCCGTGCCGCTGCCGGTCTCGATGCTCCTGTGGCTGGTGCTCTGGGCGCTCTACCTGTCGATCGTGAACGTGGGCCAGACCTGGTACTCCTTCGGCTGGGAGTCCCTGCTCCTGGAGACCGGCTTCCTCGCGGTCCTCCTCGGCAACGACGACACGGGCCCGCCGGTCCTCGTCCTGTTCCTGCTGCGCTGGCTGCTCTTCCGCGTCGAGTTCGGCGCCGGACTCATCAAGATCCGCGGCGACCCGTGCTGGCGGAACCTGACCTGCCTCTACCACCACCACGAGACCCAGCCGATGCCCGGCCCGCTGAGCTGGTTCTTCCACCATCTGCCCCGCCCGCTGCACCGGGTGGAGGTCGCGGCCAACCACGTCGTCCAGCTGGTCGTGCCGTTCCTGCTCTTCACCCCGCAGCCGGTGGCCACGGTGGCGGCCGGTCTGATGGTGGCCACCCAGCTGTGGCTGGTGCTCTCCGGCAACTTCGCCTGGCTGAACTGGATCACGATCGTGCTCGCCCTGTCGGTCGTGGACGCCTCCCCGCTCACCGGCGAGCACCCCCAGCCGGATCCGCCCCTCTGGTACGTGGTCGTGGTGGTCGCGGCGACCGCCTTCATCCTGGTCCGGAGCTACCGCCCGGCGCGCAACCTGCTCTCCCGGCACCAGGCGATGAACCGCTCGTACGACCCGTACCACCTGGTCAACAGCTACGGCGCGTTCGGCACCGTCGGCCGGATCCGCGACGAGATCGTCGTCGAGGGCACCGAAGACCAGGTGCCGCACCCGGGCACGGTGTGGCGGGAGTACGGCTTCAAGGGCAAGCCGGGCGACCCGCGCCGGCTGCCCCGGCAGTTCGCCCCGTACCACCTGCGGCTCGACTGGCTCATGTGGTTCGCCGCCCTCTCCCCCGGCTACGCGCGCGAGTGGTTCGGGCCCTTCGTGGAGCGGCTGCTCGAAGGCGACCGGGACACCCTGCGGCTCCTCGCGCACAACCCGTTCCCGGACGCCCCGCCGACCCTCGTCCGCGCCCGGCTCTACCGCTACCGGTACACGACCTGGCACGAGCTCCGGACGACCGGGGCCTGGTGGCACCGCACGCTGGTACGGGAGTACATGCCGCCGATCCGCCTGCGGGCACCCACGGGCACCTCCCGCTGAACGCACCGGTGCCCCCGGCCGGGAACGGCCGGGGGCACCCGGGGTGAAGCGGAGGGATCAGTCGATGCCGGGCAGGATGTGGGGCTCGGCGAGGTCCTCCTCGTAGCCCGCGAGCCGGATCGGGGCCGCGTGGGCCCAGACTTCGAGGCTGCCCAGCTCGCCGTTCCGGCGCGGCCGGTCGTTGCGTTCGGCCGGTCGCGGTTCCTGCTTCGTCAGTTCGGGTGTCACCGCGCACTCCTTTGTGTCGCGTACCTGTGGGACAAGTGCCGGTTCGGTCGCGGTGGCGCCGTTCGTGGCGGGACCGCGGCCTTGGTGGCAGGCCTGTCCCAGGAAGGCCGTGAGGACGGTGTGTGTCCTCGGTGGCCGACCGTGAGCATCAGACTAACCAAATGAGCGCCCCCGCGCTCTACCGGGCTCCAAAGTGTGACGCAATCGGGTGAAGCACGACGGAAAAGCGCCCCATCAGGCCGATGGGGCGCTCTTGCCGGAACCGCGGAGCCGTCCGTAGGAGGGCGGCCGTTCGGGCCGCCATCCGCAGGGGTGGTGTTCGGACCGCCGTCCGTAGGGGACGGCGGCCGGGCCGTCTACCAGTTGGCGGGGGCGTAGTCCTTCAGGAAGCAGCCGTAGAGGTCCTCGCCCGCCTCGCCGCGCACGACGGGGTCGTACACCCGGGCCGCGCCGTCGACGAGGTCGAGCGGGGCGTGGAAACCGGCCTCGGCGAGGCGCAGCTTGTCGAAGTGGGGACGCTCGTCGGTGATCCAGCCGGTGTCGACCGAGGTCATGAGGATGCCGTCGGTCTCGAACATCTCCTGGCCGCTGGTCCGCGTCACCATGTTCATCGCGGCCTTCGCGGCATTGGTGTTCGGGTGGCCGGCGCCCTTGTAGCCGCGGCTGAAGACGCCCTCCATCGCCGACACGTTCACGACGTAGGCGCGCCCGCTGGAAGCCTTCTTCGCGGCCTCGGCCATCGACGCCCGCAGCTTGCTGATGAGGATGAACGGGGCCGTGTAGTTGCAGAGCTGGGTCTCCAGGAGCTCCACCGGGGAGATCTGCTCGATGCTCTGCACCCACGTGTTGCTCTCGACGACGTCCGGCACCAGGCCGCCGGCGTCGATGGCGGTGCCGTCGAGGTGCTTGGCGATGGTGGCGTTGCCCGCGACGAGCGCGAGGTCGGCGACCTGCTGCGCCTCCAGGTCCCGCACGCCGGCGGGAAGCTCGGACGAGCCGACGAGCTCGCCGACCGCGCCGGAGTTGAACGCGCCGATGACGTGGTGGGCGGGCAGCTCACCGGCCGGCAGCGGGGCGTTCTCGCCCTCGACGAGGGCGGAGTAGGCGGAGGGCAGGCGGCGCACGGTCTGCGTCGCGTTGTTGATGAGGATGTCCAGGGGACCGGCCTCGGCCATCTGGTCAGCGAGGGCCACGGCCTGGGCGGGGTCGCGCAGGTCGATGCCGACGACCTCCAGGCGGTGCATCCAGTCCGCGGAGTCCTCCATCGCCTTGAAGCGGCGGATGGCGTCCTTGGGGAAGCGGGTGGTGATGGTGGTGTGGGCGCCGTCGCGCAGCAGCCGCAGCGCGATGTACATGCCGATCTTGGCCCGGCCGCCGGTGAGCAGCGCGCGCTTGCCGGTGAGGTCGGCACTGGCGTCGCGCTTGGCCCGGTTCAGCGCCGCGCACGGCTGGCAGAGCTGGTGGTAGAAGTAGTCGACCTCGACGAACCGCGTCTTGCAGACGTAGCAGGAGCGCGGGCGCTGGAGTATCCCCGCGATCCGCCCCTCCTCGGTGACCGAGGTGGGCAGGATGCCCTCGGTCTCGTCGTCGATGCGCTGGGCGGAGCCGGTGGCCGTGGCCTCGGTGACCGCCTTGTCGTTCGCGGTCTTCGCGGCCCGGCGCTCCTGGCGACGGCGCTGCTTCACGGTCCGGTAGATCCCGGCGGTGGCGCGCCGGACGGTGATCGCGTCCGGGTGGTCGACGTCGATCTTGTCGAGCTCGTCGAGGACGCTCAGGCAGACGGCCAGGCGCTCGGGGTCGATGCCCGGCCCGTATTCCTGGTTTTCTTCGGTCACCGTCATGGCCTTCGGGTTCCTCGTTCGCTCGTACGTCGCCGCTCGCGGGCATTCAAAGGCCCAACTTTACGGAGCGGGGGGCCGCGCCTCCAAACCCGTTCGGGGAGCGTGGTCGAAGACACAGTCCCCGCAGAGTCCGCCGCCCGGGGCGCGGTAGTAGAGGCAGCAGCTGGTGCGCCGCAGCCGGGGGCCGCGGACCGTCCCGGCGAGGTCCGGGTGGTCCAGGAGGCCGGAGACCAGGGCGGCGGCCCGCTCGGCCGCCTCCGGCCGCCCGTGGGCGCGCGCCCAGCGGATCAGTTCGCGCAGGGCGCCGGCGAGGGCGGAGCCGGCGTTGCCCCACAGCAGGCGCGGGGAGACGTTCCCGTCGCGGCGCAGTGCCTCGTGGAGCGGGACGAGATGGGCCTCCTGGACGGCCTCGCGCAGCTCGGCCACGGTCGCGGGGCGGGTCGTGGAGCCGGCCCACCACAGGTCGTCGGGCGAGGTCAGCGCCCCGTCCCAGGAGAGCTCGGCGGGGTCGAGGGCCGGGAAGCGGCCGTGGAGCGCGGCGGGGCCGAGGGCGACGGACCAGAGCCGGGCGGCGAGCCCGAGGTGGGCGACGGAGGCGCCGACGCGCCGCTCGGGGACGCCGAGCCGGGCGGTGACGTGGTCCACGCGCGCGGTGAGGGGGCCGTCCTCCCCCGCGTACAGCCGGGCGAGCGGGCGGTGCGCGCCGCCGGTCGCGGGGGCGGTGGTCCGCAGGACGAAGAAGCCGCCCGGCGACCCGCCGTCGCCGCTCGCGCCGAGTCCCATGCGCACGCCCCCCGCCCCGGAGTCCTGTCGTCGGCCCCCACCGTAACTTCTCCGAAGTCCCCCCAGGCCCCCGCACAGCCGCCGCGAGGAGACCGTAAAGACCGCTTTGCACCCCTTCCGACCTGCGCGGGTGTACACCCCGGGACGTACGCGGGGGCCGTGTACTGCGTCGGTGGTACCCGCGAAGACGTCCCCTGGTACGACGACGCGGACGGCCGGGAAGAGAGATCGTGGAAGGTATGAGTCCACTCATGCTGTCCGTCGCCCTGGCCCTGGCCTCCGCGGTCGCCTACGCGGCCGCGGCGATCGTGCAGGAGCGCGTCGCGGCCTCCGCCGCGGGTCGGCGCTACGCGCCGCTGCGCAGCCCCGCCTGGTGGGTGTCCGTCCTGCTGAACGGCGTCGGCGCGACCCTGCACGTCGCCGCCCTGGCGTACGGGCCGCTCAGCCTGGTCCAGCCGCTGGGTGCCCTGACGATCGTCTTCGCGCTGCCCATGGCGGCCCTGTTCGTCGGCCGCCGGGCCGGGCGGCGGGCCTGGCGCGGCGCGCTGATGGCCACGGCGGGCCTCGCCGGGCTGCTGAGCCTCACCAGCGGCGCCGAGGCCGGGTCCCTGGCCGACGGGGAGCGGTGGCTGCTGGCGGGCGCCACCTTCGGCGCGGTGGTCGTCCTGTTCACGGCCGCGCACCTGGTGGGCCGGTCCGTGCTGCGCAGCGTCGTGCTCGCCGCGGCGGCGGGCGTCTCCTTCGGCATCGCCTCGGTCCTCACGAAGGCGGTGGCCGAGGAGTGGACGCCCCGGGCCCCGCTCGCCGAGTGGACGGGGCTGCTCGTCCTCTCCGTGTTCGCGGTGACCGGCCTCCTGCTCTCCCAGGCCTCGTACCGGGGCGCGGGGCTCGCCGCCCCGCTGGCCACCGTCACGGTGGTGAACCCGGTGGTCGCGGCGGCGGTGGGCCTGACGCTGTTCGGCGAGAGCTTCCGGTACGGCACGGCGGGCACCGTCGCCGCTCTGGTCTGCGGCACGGTCGCGGCGGCCGGCCTCGTCCAGCTCACGCTGGACCGCATGGCGGTGCCGCAGGAGCCGCCGTCGGTGTCACCGGCGGCGGACTCCCCGGCGTCAGACGGAGACTCCCCGCGCCCTGAGATACGCCAGGGGGTCGACGTCGGAGCCGTACCCGGGTCCCGTCCGGATCTCGAAGTGGAGGTGCGGTCCCGAGCTGTTGCCGGTCGATCCTGAGCGCGCGATGCGCTGACCGGCGTGCACCCGCTGGCCCTCGCGGACGGTGAGGGCGGAGAGGTGCGCGTACTGGCTGTAGCGGCCGTCGTCGTGGCGCAGGACGATCTGGTAGCCGTACGCGCCGCCCCACCCAGCGGAGACGACCCGCCCGCCGGCCACGGCCTTGACCGAGGTGCCGGTGGGCACGGGGAAGTCGACCCCGGTGTGGTAGCCGCTGGACCAGGAGGAACCACGGGTGCCGTACCGGGTGCCGATGTCCGCGGAGACGGGCGCGGAGTAGCTGTGCCCGGCCGGCTGGGAAGCGGGCTTGGGCGCGGGCCGGTGACTCGGCTTGCCGCTGGGCTTGGGGCTCGGCTTCGGGGTGTGCGGCTTGGGGGTGTGCGGCTTGGGGGTGTGCTGGGTGTGCGGCTTGGGGGTGTGCTGGGTGTGCGGCTTGGGGGTGTGCTGGGTGTGCGGCTTGGGGCTCGGCTTGGCCGCGGGCTTCGCGACCGGCTTGACGGACGGCCTCGCGGAGGGGCGGGCGTCGGGCGTCCTGGGGAGCGCGGGCTTGGGCGCGACGGCCTGGGGGGACGCGGCCTTCGGAGGCGCGGCCTTCGGAGGCGTGGCCTTCGGGGGCGTGGTGGTCCTGACCGGTCGAGCGGTCCTGGGGGGCGGGTCGGCCTTCTCCGCCGTCCTGGGGGCGGTGATGCGCAGGGTCAGGCGCTGGCCCGGGTGGATGAGGTCGGGGTCGTCGCCGACGACGGACCGGTTGGTCTCGTACAGGCGCTGCCAGCCGCCCTTGACGTGCTCGTCGCGGGCGATCTCCGACAGGGAGTCGCCGGGCGTCACGGTGTACATCTCGCGCACGGTGGGCACGGTGGTCGGACTCGCGCCGTGCGCCGCCTGCTCGGGTAAGACGCGCTGCCCCGGCAGGGAGGCCGTGCGGACCGCGTTCCCGCCGCCGGCCGGATCGGCCGCCGTGGCGCGCAGGGCGGTGACGTCCGGTGCCTCCCCGCCCCGGGCGAGCCCCGCCCGGGGGCCGCAGGACGGCCACGCGCCGGGGCCCTGGCCCTTCAGGACGCGTTCGGCGATCGCGATCTGCTGGTCCTTGGAGGCGAGGTCGGCGCGCGGCGCGTAGTGCGTGCCGCCGTACCGCTCCCAGGTGGACTGGCTGAACTGGAGGCCGCCGAAGTAGCCGTTGCCCGTGTTGACGTGCCAGCTGGAGGAGGACTCGCAGGACGCGACCTTCTCCCAGACGTCGAGCGAGGCGGCGTGCGCGGCGCCCGCCCCGATCAGCGGCAGCGCCATGCCGGCGCCTCCCGCCGTGACGGTGAGCGAGGCACGGTTGATCCGGCTCGGCTGGTGGCGGCGGTGACGTCCGCGTACGGCCATGGGCCCCCCTTGAACACAGCAGCAGCCGTCCAAGTTAGGGGTGGCGCACGCTCCGTGACAAGGGTCGCGCGAAAGCTGAAGTCCCTTCTGTCACCTCTGCGTCGACTCCGGTCACCCGCCGGCGGGCCCGGGCTCGGGCCGGGGCTCGGGGTCCGGTACGGGCCCGCCCGGCTGGGGGGTCGGCGGAGGCGCGGGGTCCGGCGGGGCCGGGACCGGGTTCGGCGGGGGCACCGGAGGCGGCGAGGGAACCGGGGGCGGGATCGGCGACGGGGGCAGCGGATCGGGGAAGGGGTGGGTCATCACGGACCTCTCGGTCGACGGGTCTCCCTTTCGCGGGGTCTCCTTCACGGGGTCTCCCCCTCCAGGGTCGCCCCGCCGCCCCGGCCGCGCCCGCCGGACCCCGCCCTTCGGGTCACCCGGGCCCCTCACGGAGAGGACCCCGGCGACCGACGGTCACCAGGGTCCCGAAGCGGCCTCGCTCCGGCCTTCCGCCGCTCAGACGGAGGCGGGCACGGCGTGCGGGGGGCGCATCGTGTCGCTGCCGGGGACGGGAGCGGACGCGTCGCCCCCCAGCTCCACGATGCGGTTGTCGCCGTCGACGTGCACGACCCGCGGCACGAAGGCCCGCGCCTCCGCGTCCTCCATCTGCCCGTAGCTGATGAGGATCACCAGGTCGCCGGGGTGCACGAGGTGGGCGGCGGCACCGTTGATCCCGATGACGCCGGAACCGCGCTCGCCCTCGATGACATAGGTCTCGAGCCGGGCCCCGTTGTCGATGTCGACGATGTGGACCAGCTCACCGGGCAGCAGATCGGCCGCCTCCATCAGCTCCGCGTCGACGGTGACCGAACCGACGTAGTGCAGGTCGGCCTGGGTCACGGTGGCGCGGTGGATCTTGGACTTGAACAGAGTACGCAGCACTTGGGACTCCTCTGAGACGGCTCCCTGCCTGCTTTCTGCAGGTCAAGGGCGTCCTCGACTTTACACCGACACCCCCGTGCGATGTTTGTGAGGAACATCGCTCCGGTCGGACTGGACGGCGTCCCACCTGGACTTTCGCGCCGCACCGGCGCCTGTTGGGACGACCGCCCCGGAACGCCCGGGGACTCGTGCTGACCGGATGCTGACTCACCTGATGACTCATCAGATATGTGGGAGTTCCTCTGCACGCACGGATGAGGTGCGCCCATGTACCACCGACCTGTCGGGCGCTGACCTCGCTCTGGCTCACGGAGCATGGCCTGTTTGGCCATCAGACGGTCGACGCTCGACCGCTCCTGAAGTCGGCTCGCTGTCTGCGGCCCGTCCGGGGCCCTCGGCAGCGTGGAACTCGCGAGCAAGGCAAGGCCAAGGCGCCAACGCCGACCCGCCCGGGCCAAAGCCAAGATCACGCGCCCCTGCGCACTTGCGTGCGCCGTTCCTCCCTTCCGTACGGTCCAGCCGATGGTGAACCGCTCGCGCACACCGTGAAGGAGAGCTGTTGAAGCCGACCGAGGAAGTGCTCCAGGGCCTGACCCAGCCGTCGAACGTCTCCGTCCACTCCGACGACGCGCTCGTCGGGAAGGTGAAGGCCGCCGTCGCGGCGGATGACAAGAAGCGGAAGGAGAACGAGGACGAGCCGCTCCGCCGGAAGCCCGCCCTCGCCCCGATCCCGCCGACGGAGCTGCCCCGGCAGTTCGAAGTGACTCTCTGGGACGTGCTCCACACCCTCGCCCGGGCCACCTCCCTGTCGTGGCGCGGTGCGGGACGGGGGCTGGCGGAGCACTGGGGCGCGCTCAAGTACACCCAGGCCCTGGCCGGCGGTCGCGACTCCTTCCTCGGCCTCACCGACGAAGGCCACCGCATCGCGGACCACTACAAGTCACTGCAGTCCGGCGAGCTCGGCATCGGCTTCGCCCTCACGCTCGCCGAGCACATGCTGCGCAGCCGCTTCCCCGACCACTCGGTGACGATCGTCCCCGCAGACACTGCGTTACGCGCGGGCTGGGCCCTCACCAGCAGGGACAAGGGCGAGAAGGTGAAGTACCGCTATCGTCCCCAGTACTTCGCGGAGGTCTGGCGGCCGGGCGAGCCGTCCCTCGTCATCCCCCTCGCCTGCAAGGGCAATCACGGCGACTCCGCCACCTCCGCCGAGCAGCTGGCCTCCGCCTCGGCCCACGCCGAAGCGGTCCACATCGGCCCGTGGAACAAGACCCCCGGCCTGCTGTTCAGCACGCAGCTCCCGACGGACGGCGGCACGACGACCGTCCACGCCCTCCAGGCACCCGGCAGTGGCGGCCGGTTGTCCCCGGCGGAAGGCCGGGAGGCGAACCTCAACGCGAAACCGGCACAGGCGAACGTGATGCCGGACATCCACCCGCCGACCGAGGGCCTGGTGGCACCGGAGCCCGTACGGGGTTGCCACGTGCAGCCGAAGGACTACGCCTGGTTCCAGGAGTCCCTGGCCCACACCACCGCGGCGGGCCTCATGGCCTTCACCGGCTCCGGCCACGCCACCGCCCGTCACCTGACCGACCGGCAGGGCCGCAAACGCTTCACCGGCCTCGAGCACGCGGCCGGCATGAGCATCCAGGACGCCGCCCACACCCTCTTCGGCAACGCATACGTCGGCACCGACCACGTCTTCCGCCTGAACGGGCCTCGTGTCGAGGCGTTCTCCGGCGTAGATGAGGAGGTCTTCCGACTTCTCGCCAGGGGCGACATCGAGGAATACCGCGCCCTCGTCCACGCGAGCCGCCACGTCCGCCCCCGCCTCACCTTCGACAAGGACTGGGGCGGCCCCGTCTCCGTCCACGCCGACGGCTCCGTCCTCGCCCTGCGGCTACTGCCGGGGCAGGCCGAGGACCCCTGCGCGTACTCGTCTCGCTGACGCGCCTCTGAGACAACACGCCCGTCCGGACGGCCTCTGGGCGGACGACCAAATCGCCTGACGGCCAGGAGCGCGGGCCTCGACCCGCATCACTGTCCGAAGGAGACCTACGCTCCTGCTGTCCAGCAGCTCCAACGTCTCTTCCCACTGGAAACGGTCCGCTCCCCCACCCGCCTCCGGCCGGTGCGGCTCGTACGACTCGACCATCACACCCATCTTCCGCAGCTGGTCCAGACTCCGTCCGTACGCCAGATGGGCGGCCATGGCGGCGTTCACGTACGGCAGGCAGGACGACCGTCGGGATGCCCATCCCGTACGCCTCGCACAGGATGCCCAGCGCCGTCGCCGACCTCCACCAGCGGGGCTGGGTCCACGGCGACCTCCAGCCCGAACACGCGACCCACACGAAGACCGGCGTCCAGCTCACCGACTGCACGTGGGCCGTGTCCCTCGCCCTTGCCCCGTCCTGGACCTTCTGCGGCGGCCTCCCCACTTTTGGCCCCCGAACTGGCCGCGGCCATCGAAGCAGGCCACCGCCCGGTCAAGGTCACCCCAGCCGCCGAGGTCCACACTCTCGCCGCCACCCTCTGGCACGCCGCCACCGGGACCTGGCCCTTCGGCTACGCCGGCGGCAAGGGGCCCGAGCACCCCCTGCTTGGCTCTCGGGTCCGTGAGCTGATCGCCGGTCGTCGACTACCGCTCACGGTCACCTCGCAGTGGCCCGACTTCCTGGCCGTCCTGCGGATCCTGACCAGCGCGTCCCAGGTCCGCCCTACGGTCCTTCGCCTCGCGACACTCCTAGAGGGCGTCCCGTCTCCGGGGTGACGGTGAAGTGGTCGATCGAGCCGCTGCTATGCAGCTCAGCCCGTCACAAGTCGCCTCGGATGGCCGATTTTCATTGAACGGTCATCTACCTGGCAGTACGAGGCTAAAGTCGTCGCCCTGACAACACCTACCCCGCCGCCGGCGGGCGTCGGTTCGCGACCGACAGCAGGACTGTGCACGCAGGGGAGCGTGCATCCCATAGCAACAAGGGGGACCCAGACGTGGCCCGAAACCAGAGACCTCAGCCGACGGCAGAGGACAAGAAGAACTTCCGCGTCGGCTGTGGCTTCATGCTGGCCATGCTTCTCGTCGTCGGCGGATGCAGTGCTCTGTTCAACGACGACAACGACTCGTCGTCCGCCTCCTCGTCTTCATCGGCCTCGTCATCCGTCCTCGACGACAAGGCGGCGACCGTCACGGTCGGGGACTTCGTCGGCATGGAGCTCCAGGCGGCCCAGGACGCGGCGCAGGCCGACGGCATCTACCACCTCGACTCGACAGACGCCACCGGTCTGGGCCGCCAGCAGTTCCTGGACCGCAACTGGACGGTCTGCTCCCAACAGCCCGCAGCCGGCGCGACGATGAGCACCGACGACACACTCACGTTCGACACCGTCAAATCCAGCGAGGGTGAGACCTGCGACGACCCCACGGGGGTCGGTAGCAGCGACGAATCCGGCACCGTTTCGGGTACGGAGGACGACTACAGCGACGACGGTTCCTCCACCGCCTCGGGCACGGGGGACGACAGCGACAGCAGTTCCTCCACCGCTTCCACCACCGGAGACGACTACAGCGACGACTCCTCCAGCAGCGGCTCCAGCTCGTCGACCGGCTCCTCCTCCTCAGGAAGTGACACCAGTTCCTCCTCGTCGGGGAGCGACTCCAGCTCCTCCTCGTCCTCGGACGACTCGCAGCAGGCACCCGCAGGAGCCACCGCCCAATGCAACGACGGCAGCTACAGCTACTCCGCGCACCGTCGGGGCACCTGCTCGCACCACGGCGGCGTAGCCGTCTGGCTCGCCAGCGTGCCTTCGTAGAGAGAAAGCCGTCGTGATTCTTTCAGCGAAGAAACCGATACCGCATCACTGACGACCGGCGGCCGGAGCGCGCCAGGTCGAGGCAGAGCCGCCTGCGTTGCATCCATCGGGCCGCCTCATCGGGCTCGGCCCGTTCCTGGGCGCGGCGGTAGGTGCCCGATGGTGGCCGCCGGTCAGTGGTCGAATGTGCCGAGGTGGCGACGCAGCAGGCCACTGATGTCTTCCCGGCTCCCGCCGGCCGGCAAGGGCGAGGGAGTGTCCTCGCCGTTCGCCATGGCGAGGCTGCTGGCGAAGCGTACGAGGTGGGGCGCCGGGACGAAGGAGTCACGCAACCAGATGGCGAAGGCCCCGGCTTCGTCCGCGGTCACGTCGGTGAGGGTGATGTAGGCGTAGTCGGGCTCCGTGATGGCCGCGGTCCCGTTCACCCACACGTCGGGGGCCGGTTCGATCTCGAAGTCCAGCACGGTCATCTCGTGGATGCCGGACCTCCGGTGCCCGATGGCGGGATCGGGAAACCCCTCGCGCAGCGCCCGCTCCAGGGTCTGCAGTGTGGCGTGCCAGGCTCCGCCCTCCCCCTCGGGGGGATAGAAGGCGAAGTTCGTCCGGATGTTTCGTGCCATGGCCATGGTCTGCCTTGTCCTCAGGGGACGTACCGCGTCGAGCCGGGCCGTGCCCGTCATCGCCATCATGGACTGCCAGTGGGCGGCGTTGTCCTGTCCGTTCGTCACGATCTCCAGGCCCCTGATCCCGCTGCTGGCGGGGTTGGCCATGGCCTGCTTGTAGCGGACGTCGACGTCACCCGGACCGCGGAGGAGTTGACGGAGGTCTGCACCGAGGACTTCGCCGACCTCGTCACCGTCGACCTCTTCGACTCCGCGCTCGACGAAACGGGCATGGGTTCAGCAGGGGCTCTGACGCAGCGCCGAGTCGCCCAGCGCTCCGTCCTCGACGGCTGTCCGGAGTCCCTGCTCCGCATCGACGAGGCCCACTCCTACCCCGATGAATCGGAACCGGTTCGCGCACTGGCCACCGGACAACCCGTCCTGCACCACATCGCGGGGACCGAGATGTGGGCGGCCTGGTCTCTCCGGTCGAGTCGTACCTGAAGGATCTGGCTCTCGGCGACAACATCCCTGCTACCGGCCGGAGTTATGCCCATGATTTGCTGCGATGGTTCCGGCTGTTGTGGTTGCTGGGCGTCGACTGGGAAAAGGCGACGGAGGCGGAGGCCGCGGCACTGGTCGACTGGCTGCGTACGGCCAAGAATCCGCAGCGGCGCCGCAGCGACCCCAAGGCGCCACCTCCCGGGTCGGTGAACCCGCGCACCGGCAAGCAGTACCTCAAGGCCGGCTATGCGCCGACGACCATCAACCATGCGTTGACCGTCGTCAGTGGCTTTTATGCCTTTCACCACCACTACGGCCGCGGCCCTGTCATGAACCCGGTGCCGGAGTCCGTGCAGCGCCGTCGGGCCCTTGCGCACCGCGCCCCGGACAGCCCTGCACCGTTGCATCGCCGCGCTCGGCTACGTCAACGCACCCAGCAGAAGCAGCCGCGGGCAATCCCCGACGCGATGTGGGATGAGTTGTTCGCGGCCATGAACCACGACCGTGACCGCGCCCTGCTGCAGCTCTACGTCTCCAGCGGAGCCCGCGCAAGCGAACTGCTGGGCATCACCCTTGGTGACGTCGACTGGTCCGGCCAGCAGCTCTACGTCATCTCCAAGGGCACCAACGTGCGCGAACCGGTGCCGGCCAGCCCACAGGGCTTCCTGCTCCTGGCCGCATACCTAGACCAGGCCGGCACCCCGGGCTCGGGCGAGCCGCTCTGGCGGACTCGGCACGGTGCCGAGAAGCCGCTGACCTACTGGGCCATGCGCCGCATCCTGCAGCGCGCGAACACCAAGCTCGGCACCAACTGGACCCTGCACGACCTGCGCCACACCGCCGCTCAGCGGATGGCGAATGACCCCAGTCTCACTCTCTCGGAAGTACGCGCGATCATGCGACACACCGCCCTGGCGACTACGGGTATCTACCTCAACACCCGCATCGAGGACCTCTTCGACAAGCTCCAGGAGCACTACAACAGGCCCCGCGTCGAGCGGACCTTCGCCGCCGGATACGACCCGGCCGACATCCAGGCGGTGTTCGGTGGTTACTGAGGTTGAACTCGTGATGTCGCTGGGTTGCTCAGGTGGGTCTGATGGTCAGGCCGGTCTCGGCGAGGCAGCCGTCTATGAAGTCGCTGCGGTACTGGATGTGCCGTAAGCCGCGTCGGATGCGCTGGACGAGGTGTTCAGGGGTGGTGAAGGCCACGTTGGAGAGCCAGCCGCGCCGCAGGAGGGACCAGATCCCTTCGACGGGGTTGAGGTCGGGTGCGTAGGGCGGCAGGTGGTAGATGGTCAGCCAGTCCCGGGAGGCGGCAAACTCCCGCAGGCCGACGGCCTTGTGGACGTTGAGGTTGTCCCAGACGAGCACGATCGGGCCCTCGAGCTGCTGATATGCGGCGATCAGCAGGTCTCGGTAGTCGCGCCAGGAGAAGCTCTTGCGGCCGTCGCGGCGGTCGTCCCGGCGTGACTGGTGGATCAGCCTGAAGCGGTGGCCGGGTTTGTAGCAGGTCAGCGCGGCGATGGATATCCGTCTGCGGGACCGGCCACGGACCCTCACCACCGGGGTCCTGCCGCGCTGCGACCAGGTCTTCGCCTGCGGCGGCGTCATGGAGAATCCGGCCTCGTCCTCGAAGACGAGCCAGGCTCCACTCACCGCCGCGAGTCTTCCGCGCAGGGCCACACCTCCTTGACCCACCCGGCCACCGCGTCGTCGTCCCGCTCCATGGCGCGTCGGGCCGGGACCTGGCAGGACCAGCCGTTGCGGACCAGCAGTTTCCGCACGCCCTGGATGGTGTAGGTCAGGTGGAAGCGTCGGCCGATCACCGTCTTGATCCGCTCCAGCGTCCAGCGCTGGTCCTCCCAGCCGTGCGCGGCCGGCCCCTTGGCCAGCTCCGCCTCCAGCTGGGCGAACTGCTTTTCGCTCAGCCTCGGCAGTGACGCCGGCCCCTGTGACCGCAGGGCCCGCGGACCGCCCTCGTCCCACGTCCGCCGCCATCGCTGCACCGAGCGGACGCTGACCCGCAGGTCCTTGGCGATCAACGAGCTCGCCTCGCCCCGGGCGAACCGCTCGGCCGCCTTGAGGCGTAACTCCTCGCGGAACTGCTGCCGTTCGGCGGTCAGCCCGCCCCCTTGTGGATACCGCATGCCCCGGTGATACCGCACGGGCCACGAGTCGTCAGCCCCTACGACACCACGAGTTCAACCTCAGTAGCCGCGGCACTCTCACACCGACCTACACCGCCCGCAACCGCAGGACGGTCTTGCGTGACGTGGAGTTCGACGAGCCGGTGCCCACCAGGTTCCCGGACGCCGCCGTCAAGGCTGCACCGGCGCCGAGGCCGGAACATCCGCCTGCTCCGTTCGGCGATCTGTCCCAGGCATCAATCCCGGTGCTGTGCTCGCTGGTCAAGGACGTGATCCCCGGCCGTACTCACTCTACCCATGAGAAGCGCCGCCGCGGGTTGCGGCTGCTGTTCGGGCACTTGGAAACGCTGCCCGGGGCCACGTGGCAGGCCCGGCGGGAAGCGAGTGGATTCAACGGGGACAAGGCGCTGCCAGTCAACAGCCTGGTGACCCCTGGGCGCCACCAGGACGGCTACGACCTGACCTCGGCCGCCAAGATGGCCTTCTGCATGCGGGTGATCCAGCCGACGCTGGGCGGCTTCAGGGCCAACGTCTTCGCTGACTTCCCCGACGCCTTCCGGCAGGCCAATCATGACCCCGAGCTGGACGCGTACTTCGCCGCCGTCGACGCCCGCTCCGAACTCGGTCACGGCAACCGGATCCGGGCCAAGTTCGATGTCTCCTGCGCTTTGTCCACTCAGGGCATCGCGCTCGCGGATCTGACACCGTCCGCT